>JBMYTL010000079.1:8158-11756 GCA_049604295.1 Gammaproteobacteria bacterium | reverse complement strand
ACCATGGCAGCACCAAAGTTTTTTATTCTGCCTTTTACCAGGCCGACACCGCCTATGACGATTGGAAAACTATTGGCAGACATCTAGGTATAGGAAGCCATCGTTGGCCTGTGCACATGCCGTCCTGTGGCGCGGTCGGTTCTCAACGCGTGTTCCTCTGGCCCACGGGCGTGCAGAGCGGGTGGGGTGGTGGCTGCGCTACGGGTCGGTTCGCACGCGAGCCCGGATTCGTGCCTGGCGGGTTTAATCATCGGCCCCAGCAGGCCTGATGGCTCAGCCGCCGTTCGCGTCTCGCGCGGCGGCTTTGCGCTCCCCGGAGCGCATGGAGGCGAACCGCTGGTAGTTCCATCCCTTCTCGTAGGCGCGTTCGAGGACGAAGCCGAGGGTGTTGTCCAGGCGGATGGGCAGCAGCATGGCGTCGGTGAGCATGACCTGCTCGCCGCGTTCGTTGAGGAACAGCAGCGCGGGCGTGCGGTGCAGGCCCAGTTCGGCGTGCCATTGGGCGGCGGTGGTGACGCTGCCGTCGGGGCGCAGGATGGGGGTGGGTTCGTCCAGACGAACGCGCATCACCTCCAGTTGCTGCAGCTGTTTGCGTAGGCGTGGGTGCTGGAACAGCTCGCCGAACACATAGGGGCATTCGTCGCAGTCGGGTCCGTCGAACACGATCAGGGTCTGGCGCGGGGCGGGGCCGATGCGCCGGTCCAGGGCGAAGGGCGGGCCTTCGAACAGGGGGTCATCGATGCGCGGGATGACCTTGTTCGGCGTGGTCTTGTTCTCCTTGCGGGCGAGGTAATCCCGCAGGCGCGATTCGCGGTAGTGGCCTTCAGAGAGATAACTGAGGATGTGGCTGAAGCGGTCGGGTGGCTGGTAGCCGATCACCCGCAGCATGCGGTTGCCGTCCAGGTCGTAGAAATAGATGGCGGGGGTGAAGTCCGCGCCTTCGCGCTTGCCGAACTCCTTCACGCGCATGGGCTCGCCCTTGGGGCTGACCATCTCGGCATCGCTGAACAGGTCCACGTGCACGGCATCGAAGTCCCGGCGCAGCTTGGCGACGATGGTTTCGTCGGCGAAGGTGGTCTTGATCAGCTGTTTGCAGTGGGAGCAGAAGGGCATGCTGAACACCACCATGATCCCTTTCTTACCCTCCGTGCGGGCGTTGGCCAGGTCCTCGGGCAGGTCGAGGAAACTGTCCACGAACCAGTCCGGGTAGACGGTGCGTTCTTCGGGGTTGGGGTTCCAGCCCTCGGGGTCGCCGAATTCGGCGTGGGCGAGCATGGGCAGCGCCGCAATGATCAAGGCCAGGCCCATGGCGAGCATGAGCTTCGGTTTTGGTGTGTTCATGGTGGTCCTCCCGCGCCTGATCATAGACCGCTACCGATGAGCGCGCGGGGGCAAGTCGATTCGCCCCGGGGGCCCCCAAGGGAGTCGGATACGTACCCCCCGTCCGAAAGTACAGGCCGGGCTGCACCAAAGCACGGTCGATTCAGGATGCCGCTTGCCTAGGCTGGTTCGACCGACGCGGGCGTTCGTGTCGGGATAACCACCCCATCAGAGGAACGGAAGATGAGCACGAAACCCATGCATGGCGGCGCCAAAGTGCGTGGCTGTAGCCACCTGAGCCTCGGCAATTTCACCCAGTTGTTTCCCGACCTGCCGTCCTGGTCCCAGACCTGTGGCGAGGGGCCCGTGGCGCAATGTGACGCCGAGAAGGTCTCGGCATTTCTGGGTGGTGCCGGTGGCCTGATGCAGAAGACCGACGGTGAGCCCGCTCCCGATGCCGGAAACATACCCGCCGCCTATACCTTTTTCGCCCAGTTCATCGATCATGACGTGACCCTGGACACCACCACCAAGCTGCATGGCAAGGAGCTGGACAAGGGCGCCGTCCAGGATCTTCCCAACCTGCGCTCGCCCTCCCTGGACCTGGATTGCGTGTACGGCTTCGGTCCTGAGGCGTCGCCTTTCCAATACGACGAAAGCCAGCCCGGTCGCCTGCTGGTGGGCAGCACCGTCGACGGCGTACACAACCCCAACGACGTGCCGCGCAACGAGGAAGGCCGTGCCCTGATCGGCGACCCGCGCAACGACGAGAACATGTTCGTCTCCCAGTTGCAGCTCTTGTTCCTGCGCTTCCACAACAAGCTGCTCATCGGCTCCGACTTCGAGACCGCCCAGCGCGAGGCCCGCTTCCACTACCAGGCGGTGGTGCTCTACGACTTCCTCAAGCGCGTCTGCCACCCGGCGATCTACGAGCACGCCGTGAAAAAGATATGGGCCGAGGCGGAAAAGCCGTCCGAGAAACCCGCGTACCCCTATTTCCGCGATCGCCTGCTGGACGGCTGCGGCCGCATCCGCATGCCCGTGGAGTTCTCCGTGGCGGCCTACCGGTTCGGTCACTCCACCGTGCGCTCCAACTACCCGGTGAACACCGATTTCCCAAATATCGAGCTGTTCGACGAACGCTTCGGCACCCTGGGTTTTGGACAGGTGCCGCCCGAACTGACCGTGGACTGGAGCCTGCTCCTGGACGTGAACCCGGGCTGTCCCTCGGTCCCCGCCAAGGCCATCAATCGCTTCCTGGCCGACGAGTTGTTCCGCCTGCCCAACCCCGTGGTGGGGCGCAATGCGTCCGACGCCGACCGTTCGCTCGCCTTCCGCAACATTCTGCGCGGTTACGTCATGGGGCTGCCCAGCGGGCAGAGCGTGGCCAAGGAGCTGAAGAAGAAATACCCCGAGATCAAGGTTCTGCCCCCCAAGGCCTTCAAGGATATCGAGGGCTGGGAATGCGCGCCCGCTGAACCCTGTGACCTGTCCAAGGAAACGCCCCTGTTCTTCTACCTCATGCACGAGGGCGGCGAGCAGAGCGAACCGGCCCAGAGCCACCTGGGCATGGCCGGTTCCGCGATCCTCATGGAGGTGTTCGGCACCATGCTGCTCAACTGCAGCACCTTCCTCACCTATCGTGATGAGGCGGGCAAGCCCTGGGCTCCGAAGCCCTGTATCCGCGAGGACTGCGAGCTGACCCTGGCCGATATCGCCCGTTTCGTGGAGGGCTGACAAGGCGGTGCGCCATCCTCCGCGGCGGAGGGTGGCGCATGGCTCTCAGAGGAAGGACCGCGCGCGGTCAGACCGAGGTCTTTACTCCACGCACGGAGCAGGGCCGGTGCCCGGTCTTGGCTCCATGCCTTGAACAGTGCGTGGAGTACGCATCTCGATGCGCCCCGGCGCAGCCGGTTCCGGGCTTTCGAAACGCGCTACCCGAGGCCGATACGAGGTTCCGCCGGGATAAGTCAATGCAGGAAACCGGCGTTCGGCGCAGGCTACGCCCATGAAACCGGACACCACCACCGCCATGCATGAGCTGATCGGCCAGATCCGCGAGGCCCTGCCTTTCGGTATGCCCGAATCCCAGGTGTGCATCCCGCCGTGCAGCGGTTGTTCCATGAAGTTGCTGGGCTTTCTGGAGACGGAGCTGGACGGTTGGGAGTACCGCCTGGCGGAGGGCGAGAAACCGGGCCTGAAGGAACTGTCGAACCTGGCGCGCACCGGGCGCCGGATTCACAAGGTGCTGGAGCGCAACGGGGTCGTCGCTGGAGCG
>JBMYTL010000079.1:0-8059 GCA_049604295.1 Gammaproteobacteria bacterium | reverse complement strand
AATCCGGGGTCTGATCGGTGTCAGAGCGCGACCCCGATACGGGCGGTAGCGTGGCTTGAACTCTTCCAAACCGGGTCCCGTCGTGTCGCGCCTTCAACGTTGCCTCAGCCTGCTCATCCTCGCGCTTGCCGTGGGCCATGCCCATGCCTCTTTGTATTCTTCCCAGGTTATCGCCGACGACCCCTTGGGCTATTGGCGATTCGAGGAGACCGCCGGGACCACCTTGGCGGACAGCTCGGGCAATGGCTACAGCGGCAGTTGGTACGGCGCCGCGCTGCAATCCGGGGCCGGGATCGATGGCAACGCGCTGCGCTTCAATGGCATCGACCAATACGCTCTGGTGGATGACGACCCGGCCTTCCGATTCGACGGACAGTCGGTGACCGTGGAGGCCTGGGTGCAGGTCGCCGACAACTCGGACCAGTACCGCAGTTACGTGACGGTGGGTGGGCGGCATGCGGCCAGCCCGGTGAACTACAACGATGCCGTCTGGCTGGGCAAGGCGCGGGCGGGCAGCGATGCGGGTGCCTTGCGCTGGGACAGCTACCAGGGCACGACCAATATCCTGACCGATTCCTACTCGGGAGCCCTGGGCTGGACGGGAGACAGCGCGCCCAGGGACGAATGGATACACCTGGTGGGTGTCATCGACCTGGCGAGCCAGCAGCAGAGTTTCTATATCAACGGTGACGTGCAGGAGACGTTACCGATATACAGCCTGGATGTGAGCACGGCCCAGTATTTCGCCGTGGCGTTGGGTGCCTTCATGAACAGCGCGGGCGACTATTTCGCCTTCCATAACAGCCTGATGGATGAGGTTGCGATCTACGACTACGCACTCAGCGGCGAACAGATCGGAAACCATTACGCGGTGGCGACGGGGGCGGCGATGGTGTCGGCGCCGCCGCTACAGGGGTGGCTGTGGGCCGGTGCCTTGATCCTGGTCTGGCGGGGACGGGGCCGTTGCTGAGGGGGCCTGTGTGGATGGGTCCTGTGTGGATGGGCCCTTTGTGGATGGGCCCGGCGGATTCGGTGCTGACCTTGCGCGAGACCGCTGCTGAGCCGATCAGCGGCGCGCGCGCAGTGAACTCCGGCCCCGTCGGTACATGAGGAGACCCCATAGCGGCGCGAACAGAGCGGCGCTGGCGGGCGCGCTCACCGAGGCGCCCGAGGCGAAAGCCGCATCGTAGTGCGCGCCGATCTGCTCTGATGTCAGGGCGTAGTCGTAGATCGCCATCTCGTCCATGGGCCCCCGCTGGTGACCGTACAGGTAGCCGCCTGAGTTTTCCGCGCCCAGGAAGGTCACGAACCCGCCGCCGGACAGGTCAAACCCTGACAGGGCTCCCGACACGATGAGTTCGCCGTTCACATACATGCTCAGCTCCGCGCCGACGACATCCACCACGCCGACCAGGTGCATCCATTCGTTCTTCGGCAGGTCAGGCCCACCCCAACCCGCGACGCTGGCCGAGTAGACCCCGGAGCCTCCGCTGCCGGGGTTGGTTTGCAGGTACAGACCGCCGTTGTTCCAGCCCGCGCGGGTCTTGCCCATGACCAGGTAATTGCCGCCCGGGGCGCCCAGCCAGAAATACTCGAAGTACTCGGTGTTGTCCGGCACCTGTATCCAGGCCTCCAGGGTCACCGACTGGTTCACGAACTGGAAGGGCGTTGGATCGTCGATGGCGATGTAGTCATCGCTGCCGTCGAAATCGGCGGCCGTGTCAGGGTCGTCGGCGGGTGCGCCGTCGATGCCCAGGGTCACGCCGTTCAGGTAGCTGCCGTCGTGGCCGTTGCCGGAGCTGTCCAACACCGTGGTGCCGCCGGATTCGCCCAGGCGCCAGTAGGCCATGGGGTTGTCCGCGAGGACGGCGCTGGAGTAGGTGCCGGCCCGGGCCGGTGAGGCGATGAGGCCGAGCAGCAGCGCAACGAAGAACAGTGAACGTGTGAAGGTGGCCATGGATGCAGCCGTGTCAGGGAGGATAGGCCCCCGATGCTGGCGGTTCTGGCCGTTTTTGCGCTGATCATCATCAACGCTTGCTCGTCGCCACCCTCGCGGCGGCCGTGGGGCCGATCTGACTCCCGCGAAGTCCTGTGGCGTGCCCTGGTGGGGGCCGCGGGAACCGGCGATTCCGGGTTCAGAACCAGGGCTTTGACAGCTTCTGACCGGTGGCATCAAGGCGCCATTTTCGTCCTTTGGCATAGGTCCAGCGGTTGTCGTAACGGGGTTGTCCGGCCCGTTCGGGTTCGTGGATGAGAGCCAGGGTTTCACCGCTGGTCTCATCACGGCATTCCAGGGCGTCGCGGTACTCGATGACGAGCATGGGGCCCTTCGTCGTGCGGATGCGGATGATTTCCAGGCGGCGTGGTGCTTCCTCGCGTCGGCCCGGCCGATTTCCGGCGTAGACCATTTCCGAACTGAGCAATCGCCGTTCGCTGGCGAGCAAGGCCTTGCGCTCGCTGCTGATCGGGCCGTTGCGCGGGTCGCGGAGGCGTTCGGGGTAATCGGGAATGGCATCGACGGCCTGCGTGATCCACAGGTCGATGGTTTCGTCGTCGGCCGCGCGAACAGGGGGGGAGTCGGCAATGAAATCGGCGGCCGGGCGAAGGAACTTCTCTTCCCGCTCGCGGTAGTCCCGCCCGGCGGCTTCGAAGCGCCGCCGCGTGATGTCCTTGAGGTTGGCGGGCCAGATCAGGGCGTTGAGCGTGTCGGCGCGCCGCGGCTGCTCGCGTCTGAGGGTTCCGTCATCGAAGCGGCGGAGTTCATCGGCGTCCGTCACGCGCAGTTGCTCCCAGGCTGGGCGGACTACTTCGTGGATCTCCGTGTCCCCCGCGGCTGCCGTGAAGCCGACGAAATGCCCCATATTGCGGCTGTCTGACGGCCAATACGGGGTGTCCGTGGAATAGCTTCCGACGAAGGCATGCATCGCCTGGTGAAAGACCACGGCCCCCGCGAGGAGCGGCGGCATGTCATCCGCGCCGAGGAGGCGATAGCGTAACCATTCGCCCACCTCGAACAGGGTCTGGAAACGGTCTTCCGGCGTCAGGGCCCGGTCGGTGATGGTTTCGAAGATAGGGGGCTGGACCGGAATACGGTCCGCTTCGATGGGCTGTGGGTGCGATGTGGGCATGGGGCGTCGGTCCGTGACAGGTGAGGATGGGGGGTGGGGCGTGGATGGGATCCGGCGCGGAGCTTACACGCCCGTCACATTGCGCAGCATGCCCTCGCGCTGGATGAAGCCGATGATGTCATCCAGGCCCACGCCCTCTTTGAGGTTGGTGAACACGTAGGGCTTGTCGCCGCGCATGCGCCGGGTGTCGGCCTCCATCACTTCCAGCGAAGCACCCACGTAGGGCGCCAGGTCGATCTTGTTGATCACCAGCAGGTCGGATCGGGTGATGCCGGGGCCGCCCTTGCGCGGGATCTTCTCGCCCTCGGATACATCGATGACGTAGATGGTCAGGTCGGCAAGCTCCGGGCTGAAGGTGGCCGACAGGTTGTCGCCGCCGGATTCGATGAACACCACTTCGAGATCGGGGAAGCGGTTCTGGAAGTCTTCCACCGCCGCCAGATTCATGGACGCATCCTCGCGGATGGCGGTGTGCGGACAGCCGCCGGTTTCCACCCCGACGATGCGCTGCTCCGGCAGGGCCTGGGCGCGGATGAGGATCCTGGCGTCTTCCTGGGTGTAGATGTCGTTGGTGACCACGGCGATGTCGTAGTGGTCGCGCATGCGTTTGCAGACGGCCTCAAGCAGGGCGGTCTTGCCGGAGCCGACGGGGCCGCCGACGCCCACTCTCAGCGGGGATGAGGGCTTGGGGTTTTCGTTCGGGATCGTGGTCATCTTGAGGGGCGGGGCTTCGTGGATGAAGTGGGCGGGTTTTGAAGTCGGGCGGTGTCGTCATGCCCTGGGGATGCAGGGGGTACGGCGTGACGATCCGGGTGCCGATCATGGCATCCGCCAGCGTGGAAGTGCAGGGGGGCTCAGTTGTCGTCGGCGGTGGTCCATGGCGCCTGATCGTCCGTGCGTCGGTAGTGAACCCGTTGGCCGGGGCTGAAGCGGTCGGTCTCCCAGGTCAGGGTGCGCAGGGTGATACCGGCGGTGGTGCCTTCGATGAGGTTGAAACTGTTGGGGTGGCCGGGTATGCGCCGGGTCGAACTGCTCGTGCCAGCCTGGGAAATGATGATCCCCGCCCGGGTCCTGCTGTACTCGCGGTGGATATGACCACCGAGGATCAGGTCCACCCGGGCCCGTTGCAGGCTGTCGATGGCGGTGGCATGACGCCCCACAAGGCCGCGACGGGCCTGGGGCGGGGGAATCCAGAAGGGGTGATGGGCAACGAGGACGCGCAGGGTGCGGTCCGCGGTGTCTTGGAAGACCCGCTCGATGTGCGCCATCTGGGCCGCATTGATGCGCCCACGTGACCAGTCCAGGGACCACCCGGCGCGCCGGGCCGTGTTGATGCCGAGGACGTGCAGGCCGGGCAGTCGCAGTTCGGGCAACAGCTCGGGGCCGAAATGCCGCCGCCACTTGCGCCACGGGTCGAGGAAGCGTTCCGGCAGGTTGTCACCGGACAGGTCGTGATTGCCGGGCACGATCAGCGTCGGGAAGGGCAGGGCCTGAACGAATTCGGCGGCCGCCTCGAACTCGCGATGACGGGCCCTCTGGGTGAGGTCGCCGCTGATCAGCACGGTATCCGGTGCCAATGAATCCAGGCTTGAACGCAGGCCTTCGAGCACGCGGGTATCGATGCGGCCGAAGTGCAGGTCGGACAGGTGGGCGATGCGTACGCTCACGGGGCTGCACCTTCGCTCGCGCCGCGGGGCACCAGGGCGATCAGGCTTGCGGGCCGGGTTTCAAAGCGTAGGGGTTGCGTCATGTGGAGCAGTTCGCCATCGGTCATGACCCGTATCCGGCTCCTGTGACGAAGACGTACCGTGAGGGCCTCGCATTCGTGCTGAACCAGGTCTTCGTCGGCCTGCCAGCGTCCGCTGAGCAGGCGCAGCGCCAGCCGGGGCAGGGACCAGCGGGACCGGTCGCGGATGGCGTACACGCCCAGGGTGCCGTTATCGAGTGCGGGGCGGGTGGGGATCGGCCCCCGGTCGTCGGCGAGCGGATTGTTGCTGACCGATAGGGAGCGGGTGTTGAGGTGGTGCTCCCTGCCGTGGATTTCGAGGGTCAGGCGGTAGCGGGGGTAGAACAGTGTGTTGGTGAAGGTGTGCCAGGCGATCAAAGGCCAGCGTCGCCAGCCCGGTGTGCCGCGCAGCGATTCACGCACGGCGGTCAAGCGGGTGCTCATGCCCAGGTTGGCGATGCATAGGAAGGGCGCGTCGTTGACCCGCGCCATGTCGATACGTTGGGGACTGGCGCGTAGCAACTGGCGAATGGCGGGCTGAAGTTGCATGTCCATGCCGAGGTCGCGGGCCATGAGGTTCATGGTGCCACCGGGGAGGATGCCCAGGGGAAGCTCCAACTGCGCCGCCAGACCGGCCATGCTCAGGACGGTTCCATCCCCTCCGGCAACCCAGAGTGCCGAGGGTGGCGCCTGGCGCAGTTCATCGGCGAGGGTGTCCAGGCTTTCGGGTTCGAAGGCCCGGGTCGCTACCGCGCCCGCGCCGTTGGCATCGAGCGTGGCACGCAGCCAGGCATCGATATCGTCCGGTGTGGTCTGTTCGCTGAACAGACCCGAACCGGGGTTGTAGATCAGCAGCGGTGGGCGTTCACCCATGGATGGGGGTCCGTTCGCGGCGCGGGCGCGCCCGCAGTTTATTCACCCAGGGTAGCGCCAGCGTGCGTTCCTGGAACCCGTTCGCGAGTGTGGAGGGTGAATGCCCGGCGCGGCGGCGCCATGTGCGCGGCTGCGTCGCCGCGCCGTACCCCCGCATCCGCCGCCGGCCCGGCGTCAGGGTTTCGGAATCAGCTGGGGCTGACCGCCACGAAATCCCGCCCGGATTCCTTGGCGTCGTAGAGCACATCGTCCACACGGGCCAACAACTCCAATGCGGCCTCGCCGTCGCGGTATTGGGCGACGCCGATACTCACGCTGACCTTCAGGACCGCCCCGCCTTCGCCTGTTACGTTGATATCGTGGCAGGCGAGTCGGACCTGTTCGGCGATTTTGCGGGCGCATTCGCGGTCGCAATCGTGCAGGACCGCGAGAAATTCCTCGCCGCCGAATCGGGCCACGGTATGGGGGTTGCTGATCTTCTCCGAGAGCAGTGCGCCGAAGGCGCGCAGCACGTCGTCGCCGACGAGGTGGCCGTGCAGGTCGTTGATGCGCTTGAAGTGATCGAGATCGAACAGCAGCACGCTCAGCGGCGTTTGCAGTTCATGGGCCTGGGCGATCTCCCGCTCGAGGGACTTGCCCGCCACCCGGCGGTTCACCAGCCCGGTGAGCACGTCGTAGGAGGCTTCCCTGTAGAGCCTCAGCAGCATGTGCAGCTGCGAGAACTGCGCGCCCGCCAGGAACAGGGCCATGGAGCCCAGTAACCATGCCTCTCCGATCGTGGCAACGTCCGCAAACCCGCCGTCACAGAGGCGACTGCCCATGTAGACGATGAAGATGGCGGTCTGGTGCCAGAGCGCTTCGACGATGGTCATGGGGAACAAGGCCATCACCGTCACGAGCATGAAGGGGGCGAAGGTATGGCCGACGATCAACGCTTCCTGTTCGCTGATATCCGGGAGCACGTGCCTGGAGACCAGGTAGTAGCCCAGCACCAAGCCGAAGAAGCTGTTGAGCAGGACGCTCGCCGGGGGCGCGTCCTCGCGGCTCGCCATGATGTGAATGGCAAGGAACGCGGCTGACAGCACCAGCATCATGGGTGCGGAGACCGTGAAGGTGTCCCAGGGCAGCAGCAGCCAATCCACGACGATCCAGACCGCGGCCAGGGCCGAGAACAACAGGGCGACGATTCTCAGCCGCGCGCGCAGCAGTTCGTCCCGAACGGCGCAGAAGTCGCGGGAATGATTATCGCGGTTGAGCAGATCAAGCAGATTGTTGCCGTTGGAGAACCGGCTCGGAAGAAACATGGCAGCGGTATCGGGCGGTTTTGCATGGGGGGTGTTCCCTTCCCATCGGCCGACACGCGACAGACTTTAGCCCCGGAGGTGAGGAAGCCTGTTTCGGCGCGGGGCATTGCCGCGACAGCTTGGGTGATGGCGCGCCCTGTCAGGAGCGGAACAGGCGTGTGTACTGGGTCTCGTGCAGAGCGCTGGCCATGGCAAGTGCCGGAGAGGATGCACCGATGTCCGTGTCTTCGATGGCCATTCCCGTCGCGATGGCGGCAGGCAGGTGTTCAGCCAGTTCGAACTGCACGCGTTGACCTTCCGTCTGCCCCAGGGGAACAAGCTTGATGGCGGCGGCGATCTGGTTTTCCAGCCACGACCAGGCAAAGCCATGGGCGGCCTCGTCGAGCGGTATACCCCAGGCCTGGGCGGCGCAGGCGAAGCCAGCGGATTGGCTGGTCTGAAGCAGGGCTTTATCCGCGTCGGGCAGTCCCAGTTCGGGCAGCAGCGACGCCAGGGCACGTGCGCGGTTGAGCTCCTCCTGGCGCAATTCCTTCGACTCGCGCGCGGCGACCAGGAGCGCGGACCAGCGCCGCACCGCGTCGTTGTCGCCTGCTTCGAATGCCTGGTACAGGCGCTTGAGGATGGGGATGTCGAGATAGGCCAGGGAGTCCTCCATGAGGCCCTGCATCCAGTCCGCGAGGGTCGCGGTGTCGCGAACGGCGCCGTATTCGACGGCCCACTCCAGGCCCTGCGAATAGGTGAAACCGCCGATCGGGAGGGCGGGGCTGACCAGTTGCAAGAGCCGCAAGCGGGCGGGAGACGAGGGGGCATCAGCCATGGGAGTGATGATGATCATGCCCGTGATCGTGCGAGTGGCCGTGCCCATGCGAATGCCCGCCCACATGGGCGAAATCGCCATAGGCACCGGGTTCGGGTTCGAACGGGGCCTGTTCGAAGACCGGCTCCAGGCCCAGGCCGCGCAGCATGTCGTCGAGTACGTGGTCGTGTTGGTAGCGGACAAAGCCATTGCCGTCGTCAGCGGAACCGAC
>JBMYTL010000078.1:0-12100 GCA_049604295.1 Gammaproteobacteria bacterium | reverse complement strand
AGCGCGCCAGAGCAGTGGAACATTGGTTGGAGACCTCCGGGTTACGCGGCAAGATCGCGGGTCGCGAGGTGCACAACCTGGCGCCGACCTCGGGACAGATCGGTGACGCGAAGGATCAGAGCGTAAACCGGCGGGTGGATGTGTTGGCCCGCTGCACCCTGTCCTCCACGGCGCAGCCGGAGGGCGATGCGGAGGGGGGAGGTCACGAGCCGATCCCCCCGGCATCCGGGTCTCCCGATCCGACCGCGCAGGATCACACCGGCCAGGAATCCGCTCCCCAGGCACCCGCTGCCCCGAAACCTGCTGATGATGAGGCGGTATCCCCTGATTCAGCCAGCGAGGACACGGCGAGCGAGGAAACGGCCGTCGGGAAAGGTTCCACCCCGCAAAAGCCTGCTCCGGGGGGCGCCCAGGCAGACCCGGAGCCGCAAGCGGAACCGGGTGAGCAGCAAATGGACACCTCCCGGCCCAACGATCCAGCGCCGCCCGCGCCGACGCCCACGGACGGAAACTGAGCCCCGGTCAACGGGGCCCGCGTCGACAATCGGTGGTGTCAATCGGCGCCGTCCGTTTGCGTGACCATTGATCCGATGAATGGCGCCGGGGCAGTCAGTCTTTGCTCATTGGCCCGGATGACGCGGGCCGTACGCACTTCCCACCCCCCCCAATACCTCAATACTTCAATACCCTCCTCGCGCGGGTGATGGGCCCGGCCGCAACCGGGGGGAGGGTGTGCCCCGGTGGCGAAGCGCGCGGGCTGAATGGGCGGTGTCAGGGGCGGTGCGGCGCGCGAATCACCGCGTTGATGCGCTCGAGCATAAGCACTTGTTCCTTGACGATCGCGTCCATGGCCTTCGGGTCCGGCGGGTGGGCGCTTCGTTCAGCGTCCGTGTCCGGGGCAGTGGCGACAAGCTTGCGGGCCAGGGAATACAGGCGGTTGTGATGCGTGCGCAATGCCGTCAGATCAGATGGGTTGAGGACGGATTCGGCGTCCTCCGTGGCCAGCCAATGACCGAAGCGCGACGTGTGCGCATCGAGTTCCGGTGGTGATGGCGCTTCGCCGTTCACGAATGCGCGCAGCTTTCGCATCCATGCTTCCTGCTCCACGGGAGCGAACAGGATGGGTAGATCGACGCGGGGGACCGGGCCCAGCTCCCGCCAGGCCCGCGGCGCGCTGCGTTTGGCGAGCCAGGCGGTGAACTCATCGGGAGGCATGGCGTTGGCGATGACGAAGCCCTGCGCCAGTTTGCAGCCCAGTTGCAGGAGCATGCTGCCCTGCTCTTCGGATTCGACACCCTCGGCGATCACGGTGCGGCTGAAGGCTCCCGCCAGGGCGATCACACCGTCCAGCAGCGCCAGTTCGTCGGGGTGGGTGAGCATGTCGCGCACGAAGCTCGAATCGATTTTCAGATAGGCGGCGGGGAGGGTCTTCAGGTAGGCGAGCGAGGAGTCGCCGGTTCCGAAATCATCCAGGGCGACCTTGATGCCCAGGTGCGCACAGCGATTGATGGTTGCCGAAACCGTTTCCACTTCGGCAAGGGCACTGCTCTCGAGAATCTCCAGTTCAATCAATTCAGGGGAGACCTTCGGATGGGCCTCCAGGCGCGCGTGAAGCTGCTCGGGCAGGTCTTCGTGCTTGAGCAGCGCGCTACCGATATTGACGCTGATGGGGATGCGCAGGTTCAGTTGATCCCAAGCCTCGATCTGGTCCAGGACGCTTTCCATGACGTACCAATCCAGTTCCACCGACAGGCTGTGATTGTTGATCGCGGGCAGGAATGCATCCGGTCGCAGCAGGCCCCGCCGCGGGTGTTGCCAGCGCACCAGCGCCTCGGCGCCGTCGACTTCCCCGCTTGCCATATTGACCCGGGGCTGGAAGTGCACGACGAACTGGTGTGCGTCCAGGGCCCGGCGGATCTCGCTCAGCAACATGTGATGTTCGCGTACCGCGCCCTCGGCCGATTGGTCGAAGATCTGGTAGCGGTTTCTGCCTGAGTTCTTGGCTTGGTACATGGCCTGGTCGGCCTGGCGCAGGAGCTGGTCCCCGTCGACTTCCCGCTCTTGGGGATAGAAGGTCACGCCCAGGCTGGCGGAGACCCTGTGTTCCGCTCCGTTCACGAGGATCGGTTCGTTCGCGGTTTTGAGCAGGCGTTCCAGAACAGTGGCCGTGCCATTGAGGTGCTCCAGGTCGGCCAGGATGGCGACAAACTCATCGCCGCCGAGACGCCCGACCGTGTCAGTCTCGCGCAGCGCCTCGCGCATGCGTTGGGCAATGGTGACCAGGACCTCATCGCCGACCTCATGGCCCTGGCTGTCATTGATGGCTTTGAAACCATCGAGGTCCATGTAGATCACCGCGACATGGCGCTGGCGACGACGCGCCTGGGCCATGGCCTGGGCCAGTCGATCGGCGAGCAGCATGCGATTGGGCAGATCGGTGAGGGCGTCGTGATGGGCGATATGCCTGAGTTGCTCTTCGTGACTTTTCTGCGCCGTGATGTCGCTGAACAAGCCGACGTAGTGGGTGATCTCGCCTGCATCGTCGGTAACCGTGGACAGCGTCATCAAGGACGCGAATGAGCTTCCGTCCCTGCGGCGATTCCATATTTCGCCCTGCCAGAAGCCGTCTTCCTCAAGGCAGGCATACATGTCTTCGAAGAAAGCCTTGTCGTGATGGCCGGATTGCAGCAAGCGCGCGTTACGGCCCATCACCGCTTTGGGCGGGTAACCGGTGAGGGTTTCGAATGCGTCATTGGCGGCGATGATGTTGCTGTCGGCATCGGTTATGAACACGCCCTCGCGGGCATGGGTGAACACGCTCGCGGCCAGGCGCAGACGCTCCTGGGCATGGTGTTGATCGGTGATATCGGCACACACGCCGACCCATTTCGTTGCCGCGCCGCTGGCGTCCAGTACCGGCAGCGCGCGGTCACTCCATACCCTCCATGAACCATCGTGGGCGCGGACCCGGTAGGTGTAGGCGATCAGCCCCGTTTCCGTGCGATGGCGTTCGAGAGCGGAGTGCATCTTGCCGATATCGTCGGGGTGAATGACCTCGAGCCAGGCACTCAGGGTGGCGGACACACGGTGTGGCGGATACCCCAGCAGGCCATCGATGTCACCGAACCAGCGGACGGTCTCGGCATGGGGATCGCACTCGTAGATCAGGTCGAAGGCGGCCTTACCGGCCAATGCCAGGCGTTCCTCGCTGGCGCGGATGGCCTCATCGGCAGCCTTGCGTTGGGAAATGTCGCGCGCGAAACCGAGGTCGTAGTCCCCGCCTTGGTAGTGGACGTGGTTCGAGTTGACTTCCACCGCGACGGTCGAGCCGTCCTTGCGCCGATATTCCCGTTCGAAAGTTAGCCCGCCTTCGCGCCTGAGCGTCTCGAAATGAGAGGGCCACTGTTCCAGGGGAAAGTCGGTGTCGATGTCCGCGATGCTCAGCTCGCGCAGGTCCTCGCGGGCGTAACCGAGCATGTGCGCGGCGCCTTGGTTGACGTATTTGAGGCGGCCGTCGCTGTCCGCCAGGTAGATCGCCTCGGCGGTGCGGTTGAGGGCAAATTCGAGCACGCGCATGCGTTCTTCGGCGCGCAGTCGCTCGGTGACATCGCGGAAATGGCCGATCATGAGACGGCGGCCGTTCAGGTCCACCGGCCCGGTGCTGATGTCGGCAAACCCGGTGTCACCATCGGCGTACAGGACGGGAACGGCCTCAGCCAGGGTCAGCTCACCGCGTGCCTGGGCAGCGAACTTCCCGGCGACGTCGGGCCAGTCGTCTGGCGGATGCAAGGCCTGCACATGCAACCCTTCGAGGCTGTCGTTGGCGTATCCCAGCATGTGGTGGAGGCGCGGGTTGGCCTGCAGGATGATCATGCTGTCGGCGTCGGCGATGGCAATGCCATCCGCGCTGCTCTCAAAAAGCGAGCGGAAGTACTTTTCGCCCTCCGCACGGGCGTGTTCCGCATCCCAGCGTCTTTGCGCACCGGCCAGGATCTGTGCCAGGACAGTGAGAAGGCCTCTCTCCCGGCTGGTCCAGTGGCGGGCGTGGATGCCATCGAAGCCGAGGAAGCCGCTGACTCGTTCGTCCATGCGAATGGTGACCCCCGCCAACGCGCAGCCACCTCGCGCGCTCAACAGGGCGCGTTCGTCCCGCGCATCGGAGGGCAGGTCCGCGCTGTCGCCGACGATCACTGATCCGTCGCGCCCGAGGGACTCGGACAACCATGAAACCGTTCCCGGGTCGATACCCTGGTTTCCGTCGCGCAGCGACGGTATGCCGGGTGCGCACCATTCGTGGGTGGTGTCACAGCGCGTTCCGTCAAGCCGGAAGAGGTAGGCCCTGTCCGCCCGCATGAAGCGACCGGCACGTTCAAGCAGAGTGCTGATGGCTGCATCGGCTCGTTCGAACCCGGCATTGAGCACCTGATTCGAAACGTCATTGACCAGTTGCGCGGTCTCCTCGCGGCGTCTGTGGTCCGTCAACAGCTCGGCCAAACGCCTGTTGCGGCGATACAGCAATACCAGCAGCAGGCCGATGAGCAGAAGGGATGCCACCCCCAGGCTGATCGTGATCCGGTTCTGGTGCCAGATGTCGGTCCATGGGACCGGTGGAACATGATCGTAGGGGGGCAGGCGCAGGGTCCGGGTGACCGCTTCCAGCGCCAGGTAATCCGCGGGGGGCACGAAGCCGGCGATTCCGGCGGCCCGGGCGGCGGGGTGGTCCGGTTCCAGGGCCAGGAGCAGGGCGCTGATGCGACGGCTCTGGTCGGGGGCGAGGCGGGGCAGGGCCACCATCGGCCATTCCGGATACAGGCGTGTGGAGCTGATAAAGGGGTAATCGCCCAGCGCCTGGCGGTTGATGATCTTGAGTTGGGAGGGGTCAAGGTCGCCGTTTCGCGTCAGGTCTTCCAGAATCTCGGTGCGAACCAGCCCCACGTCCGCCTCGCCATCGAGGACGGCGCGCACCGTGGCGTCGTGTTCACCGGTTTCGATCAGCGTGTTTTCCTCGGCGAGCGCGATGCCCGCTTCACGCAGCTCGAAGGCCTGGCATTGGTATCCGCCCAGGTGCTTGGGACTGGCGGTCGCGACGCGCAGGTCCCTGATGTCCCGCAGGGTGTTGATGTCCGCCCGCCCGGCGCGGGTCAGAATCACACCGCCGAGGCTGTGGGTGGCCGTCCCGTCCGCGCTGAGTTTGTTGAGGGTGGCAATGGCGCCGCTCAGGGTGTGGGCACTGCGAAGCAGGATGTAGTGGCGTGGATTGGTGAACACGAGGTCGAGGCGATTGGCGTTCACGGCCGCTTCCAGTTCGTCCAGCGCCAGTACTTCGAGATGCACGCGGGTATCCGGCCCCAGTCCTTCGTCGAGGTAGCGGGCCAGGGGGGCGTAACGCTCCAACATCACGGCTTTCGTCCGGTAGGCGTAAATGCCCAGGGTGATGTCATCGGCCGCGTCGGCCGTCGGCACGAGCATCATGGCGCCGATCATGAGGACCAGCAGGGCGCGTACAGTATTCATGACCGTTCCCGCGTGAGGGCGGCCAGCAGATCCGGTACCAGCAAATCGTCCAGCGGGTCGGCGCCGGGTAGCATGCCGTTCTCCACCATGAGCGGGTTGAGTGCTTCGGCGGCACGGGACAGGCTGGACGGCGCGTGGAGCAGTTTCCGGTTCGCCGCGAGGTCGGGCAGGGTGATTCCGCTCAAGGCGGCGCGGACCTCACCAGCGTCGATATTCTGGATCGCGGCGATGCGGTAGACGGCGTCCTCCAGGTTGAGGCGGATGTGGTTCAGGGCCTGGAAGTGGGCGTCCACCAGTGCACCCAGGGTGGTTTGCCTGTCCGCCATGCGGTCGTGGCGGATCGCCAACACGTCGAAGATGGTGTTGGGGATGTCACGGCTGTCGAACACGCGGACCGCTCCCCGTCTTTGCAGCAGTGATGCCGTCGGTTCGTAGGTGATCACGGCTGCCACCGTTTGCTGCTCCCAGGCCTGGATCTGCTCGTCCATGCGCAGGGGGACGATTTGTATGTCCTCCTTGCGCAGGCCTGTGACCTCCAGCATTTTCGCGAGCATCAATTCGCCCACCGCGGACGCGGTCACGCCGATCGGCAGGCCGCGCAGTTGGGTGAGTTCACGGATCGGGGGGCGTGCAAGCAGGACATCCGCCCCGGCGGAGATGTTGAGCACGGCAACCACTCCCAGAGGCGCGCCCCGGGATCGGGCCCGCAGCGTCTCATCGAGCGTCAGGGTGCCGCCGTCGAGCTCCCCCGATGTCAGCCCGTCCAGGGTGTCGATGGCATCGGCCCCCACGCTCAGGGTGAGTTCGGGCGGCAACCAGCCGAAGCCGTGGGCCAGACGGAGGGGTTCATAGCCGATCCAGGGATGCATGCCGATGGCCGTCGGCGCTCGGCTGGCGCATGCCGACAGGCCGGACTGCAGGGCGATTGCGCCGCCGAGCCCGATTATCAAGTCGCGGCGGTTCATGAGGTCCGAGGCCTCATTTCTTGTTGTTCTCCAGGTCGTGTTGTTCTCCCGGTCAGCCGAGGCCCCGGGAGGTATTCACCGGTCGGTGGACCGGAACGGCTCCGTCCTGGGAATGGGGGAGTAATCCTGCCTGCCCGTGGATCACGGTTTTCCCCGAAAAGGCGCCACGTTCCGACTGGGGTGGCCGCCCTGGGCACGATGTTAACCTCGTGGCAGTCCAATTCCATGGCGGTATCCACGCAGACGCATGTGCCCGCGGCCGCGAGACCCATCGACCAAACCCCATAGTCAATCCCACTTCGGTGGGTTAGCTGGCTGGGAGCGGGCGGTGTCACGGACTTCCGCCCACCCAGGGGCCACGCCGGGGTTCAGTGGTCGGGCCGCCGCCTTATATCGCTTTCACCTGTCCACATAACCAAGTTCACACATCCGAGGAGTTCACCCCCATGAAAACCGTGAGTGCCCTGCTGATCCTTACCGTGGCCCTGCTTTCGGGCTGTACCCAGGAAACCCAGAACAAGTTCTCCCGGGGGCTGCAGAACTGGACGGGTACGGATGGTGTTCTCGATATCTACGCCGGTGACAAGCTGGTGTTGCGTTTCATCGAGATCGACAAACTCAGTACCGCCAAGGGCACTTCGGACGGCATCTCCCGCCCTTACCGCTACGGCTATGGGTACGCGGATCTGAACTTCAACGGCAAGCGCGACGACGGGGAGAAAAAGGTCTATTTCGAGATCAGCGACTATTCCACGCCCTACGTCTTCTATCAGAACCCCCATTGAGCTCCGGCGTGGTCGGAACCGGGGTGCTGTCCGCGTCGAACGGTAAATGCCTTACCGATAGTGCTCAGATTTTCCGCGAATGGTTTGCCTGAACGCTGGCGGATAACCTGACCTCTCGGTTCCGTCTCCGGAGTGCATTCCATGAAATCCAGGCCCCAAGGCCTCGTCCTGTTCGCAGCCCTGTTCATTCTATTCGCCACGGGGGTGCAGGCTGCCACGCCACCGACGGCCATCGGTACCGTGACCCGTGTGCAGGGCTGGGCCATCGAGGACCCGCTGGGACTGGAGCCGCGCTTACTCAAGGCGGGGTCGCCCGTGCACCGGCTCAGCGGCATCAAGACGGGCAACGATGCCCGACTCGAGATCGAATTCAGTGACGGCGCCAAGCTGCAACTAGGTGCCTGGGCTTTCGTGGAGCTGGAGGATTACGCCAACGATGAGAACCGCTACGAAAAGAACGCGAAGCAGTTTCCCCCGGCGAAACGTAATGCCATGAACCTCAAGGTGCTGTCCGGCACATTCCGGCTGTTGTCGGGGCTGATCGCCCAGCGCGAGCGGCGCAGTGTGCGCGTCGCGACACCGGTTGCCACCCTGGGCCTGCGTGGCACGGAATTGTTCGGGGGCCCTCTTCAGGCGGGGATGCCGCCCGGTGAGATCCACTACGGGTTCATGATCATCGATGGCGCCATCGACGTGGTCAACGAGCACGGTCAGGTCACGCTGGACAGCCCGAACGAGGGCACTTTCCTTCCCATGGCCGGCCACAAGGCGCCCACGCCGCCTGCCCAATGGAAGGATAACGAGGTTGCCGAGGCCTACGGTTCGCTGGCGTTTCGTTGACGGCAAGGGGTTAGCGCCTGATGGGCCGCGCGGGTGGCGTCAACGGGAAACTTCCAGCGTTTTTCCCGGCCCGGGCCTGCCTTAGGGTGTCGTCATGATCATTTGTTGCGGCGAAGCCCTTATCGACATGTTGCCGACCGGCTGCTCGGGAGGCGACGGCTACCGACCCCACACCGGCGGCTCCGTATTCAATACGGCCATCGCCCTCGGGCGACTCGATGTGCCCGTGGGACTGATCAGTGGCATGTCCCGGGATCTATTCGGCGACCGCTTGCGCTCGGCGCTGGACGACAGTGGCGTCGACCACGGACTGGCCGTGCTCAGTGACCGTCCCACGACCCTGGCATTCGTCAACCTCGTGGACGGCCAGGCCAGCTACAGCTTCTACGATGAAGGCAGCGCCGGGCGCATGCTCGCGGCGCTTGATCTCCCTGAGCCACCGGAGGGCGCCCGCGCTTACTTTTTCGGCGGTATCAGCCTGAGTTCCGAACCGTGTGGCAGTGCCTACGAGGCCTATTTCGAGCGCGTCAGCGGCAGAGCGGTCACCATGATGGATATCAACGTCCGCCCGGCCTTCGTTGATGATGAGCCTGCCTACAGGGCACGACTCGAGCGTATGGTTGCCCACGCTGATATTGTGAAGATATCGGATGAGGACTTGCGCTGGTTGACCCCCGGTGCCGCCGAGGGGGACACCGTGCGCGCCATGCTCGATTCGGGAGCGGGCATGGTGCTGGTGACCCGGGGGTCCAAGGGCTGCGTGGCGCACACGATGGGGGCACGGGTCGAGGTTGCCGCCCGGGTCGTCGAGGTGGTCGACACGGTGGGGGCGGGGGATACCTTCAACGCAGGGGTGTTGTGTTCGTTGAACAGGCAGGGGCTGCTGCGTCCGGGCGCCTTGGCCGATCCGCCCCAGCAGGCGTTGCGCAATGCCCTCGAGCTCGGGGTGAGGGCGGCGGCGGTAACCGTTGGCAGGGCGGGGGCCAATCCGCCCCGCGCGATTGAACTGGATCAGGCCGACCCCGGCTAGTGTGGTGCGCCAACCTGTTTGGCACGTATAACGGCCCCATATTCCGCCATGCCGCATTGCCCGTTGTCGCCTATGACTCCACCTCGCGCCTTGCCTGACGAAAAATGGAACTCGTTCTGAGGTCTCATCTGTTTCGGCGCACCACACGGGTCGGAGCAGCCCGGGCGGATCGGGGGGATCGGGGGGGCTATCCTGGGGCCCGGGCTCTCAGACCGCGGTGGGTTTGGATGCCGCGGATCGCCCGTGCTCAAGGAAACCATCGACCGCCGCGCTGTGCGCCTGGATCAGTGCAACGACCCGGGGGTCATCGCTGGTCTCCGTGACGTGGACCCCATCCTCCAACAGTTCCACCTCCATGTGGATGGCATCCGCGTGCTCAAACAGTGCGGCGTAGAGTGGGTCCCAACGGCGCAGGGCGAACCCTTCACGTAGGCGCCGGTGCATGGCGGGCACATGGTCGTGCAGCAGGTGTACCACCCGCGGGTCCTCGGAGCGTGTCCAGGTGGCGATGCCGTCATGCAGGAGTTCGACCCGCCGGGTCATGGCGCGGTGCTCGTCGAGCAGGGACTGGAACACGTCGCGGTCATGGGCGTGGCGGTCGCGCCGATTCGGACTGTGGCGTGCGCTCCGACAGGGGTGTGTGTGGCCCTGTCGCTCGTCGCCGTGGCGCCGATGACGGCGCTGTTGACGGCGCTGTTGACGGGGCTTGGTGTGTGCGGTGTTCATGGTGTTTTCCTCCGAGGCAATGGGCCAACGGCTATGGACCGGGAACTCAGCCCTCCGGCACGCAGATGCGGCGCTGGTGCACATGACGCAGGGTCTGGGTCAGCAGAACCAGCACGACAAGGCTCAGCAGGACGAGCAATCCCGCGCCGATGGTGGCGAATGCAACGGTCCCCGTCTTCTCCGCCAGGCTGAGGCTGGCGATGCTTATGGCGGCCAACGGAAAACTGTAAGCCCACCAGGAGAGGTAGAACGACAGGGCCAGGAAACGTCGCGCCTGGGTCAACATCATCAGCGTTAGAAACAGCGCGGAGAAATAGAGGACCCGCGCGAACGCGTCGACCTCGCCGCTCAGTTTCAGGTAGGCAATGAAGCCGACCGCGGGTGGTGCGATGAGGATGAACAGGGTGGGCATGAGCCGGTCGGGAAGTGGCGCGTGGAACATCATGCGGTAGAAGACGATGACCATGAGCACCAGCCAGAACAGCATTCCGATGCTGAAGAAGAACCAGGAAATTTCGGTGTGTCCCAGCTCCACGCCCGCCACCGGAACGATGACATTACCCACGGCCGGGATGAACCAGGCGGGGTTGATATGGTGGGTTTCGTAGTGGTCGTGGTGCAGCCAGCTGTTGAGCACGAACAAGGTCAGCCCCAGGTGCAGCAGGGCACCCAAGGACCACAGGGTCTGGGCCACGGCCGCGGATACGCCCATGAGGGCGATCGACAGCAGCAACAGGCTGATCGAGGTGGCGGGGAAGAAGCTCAGCTTCACCGGGTGCCGCCATTCGGCGACCACGGCGGGGCGATAGCGGGTGAATTTCACCGTGTACGCGATGGCCAGTGTGACAAAGGTCGCCACGGTCAGCGCCAGCATGGGCAGGTGAATGACTGCTGGCAGGGCGAGTACGGATTCCGCCTTCTCCCATGCAATGGTCAGGCCCGCAAGCCCCATCACCATGGCGAAGAAGGAGACGGGCATGTGCTCTATTCGGGGATTTGCCTGCATGGGGGGGCTCCACGGTGCGGTGACTTTCCAGAAGCTTATGCCCCGACGATTTCCGAGCGCATTGAAAGGTTTCAAGCGCGTGTGACGTACACTGTGCCGCCTTGGATTCCCGGACCGTCCGGCGTTCCTCACTGCTGTTACATCCCAGAACAATCCCGCGACGCCCCACGAAGTCATGAAAGCCAACGCCGCCATCGCCGCCTGGCAGGGCCATCACAAATGCGAGAACTGCGCTATTCGTGACGGAGCCCTGTTTGCGCGCCTCATCGAGGAGGATTTCCAACGCATACACCTGCCTATTGAGGAGCTGGCTTTCCGCCGGGGCGAGGTCATCTTTCACGCCGCCAGCGCCGTGGAGCACGTCTTCACCATCCGTTCAGGGTTGGTCAAGCTTGTGCAGATCAGCGCGAACGGTAATCAGCGCATCGTGCGCCTGTTGCGTCGTGGTGATTTGTTGGGGATGGAACGACTCAGTGGAGCGGAAACCGAGTACGACGCTATCGCGCTCAATGATGTGGAGGTGTGCAAGATTCCCTTGGCGGTGGTTCAGGCCTTGCAGGCGGAGTCACCGCGACTCTACGAACAGCTCATGCAGCAGTGGCATCGGGCCTTGTCCGAAGCGGGCAAGTGGCTGGCTGAGTTGTCCACCGGCCCGGCGCGTTGTCGGGTAACGCGCCTGTTGCTGCTGTTGGATGAATACAAGGAAGGCGAGCGATTCTTCCTGCCCACGCGGGAGGAAATGGGCGCCATCCTGGGGATTACCACGGAGAGCACCAGCAAGGTGACCGCGGAGTTCAAACGCGCCGGTTGGCTTGAACTGCACGGCGCCAGTGAAGCGGGCATCGACCGCGAGACCCTGTCGGGAATCGAATGCTGAGTCACCTTAACCGCCCCGGCTCATCCTGGCGCAGATAGGCCTCCTCCGCCTCGCTCAGGTCCACCTCGTCGTAGCCGGTGATCATGGGGCTGACGTGTTCGCGGAAGGAATGGCCGGTGGTGAGCAGGTACACGTGGATGATCACGAAGGAGACGATCATGAAGGCCACGGCGGTGTGGATGATGGCCACCCAGGCCAGGGCCTGGTTGCTGGCCGGGCCGTCAGACCAGAATCCGTAGCTCAGATAGGCCAAGCCCGTGACCCAGATGGCCGGGAACAGCCCCACCTTCAGGCCCAGGTAGGCGGCGGCCTGTAAGGGGTTGTGCTTGTGCCAGAAGCGCTTGCGGTAGGGGTGGT
>JBMYTL010000077.1:0-12251 GCA_049604295.1 Gammaproteobacteria bacterium | reverse complement strand
CAACCAGATCGCCGAGTTCATGAATGAGCCGGTCAACGGCGAGGACAACCTGGTGGCCTGGTACAAGCTGGACGAGACCTCGGGCACGACCGTCACCGATTCCAGCGGCAATGGTCGCAACGGCACGTTCAACGGTGACATCAACTTCACCACGCCCATCGTGGACTTCGCCGGTGACACCATCGCGATCACCGGCGTGACCCTGTCCGACGCGGATGCCTCGGGCAATGTGACGGCAACATTCAGCGTCACCGCCGGTACCCTCACCGTGAATACCGGGGTGGCCAACGGCATCTCCGCCGCCACCAACAACGGCACGGCCACGGTGACCGTGACCGATAGCGTTGCCGCCATCCGCGCCACCCTGAATGCCTCCGACGGGCTCAGCTTCAGTCCGCCCGCCAATGCCACCGGGATCTATGACCTGACGGTCAACATCAATGACGGCACGGCCAACACCAGCGGCACCCACAAGATCACCGTGGAGCCCCAGGCCCTGGAGATGGGCGGGGCCCTGCAACTGAACGGCGCCAACCAATACGTGACCATCGCCGACGACCCGGCCCTGGACCTCACCACCAACTGGACCATCGAATTCTGGGCCTACGTGGCCGCGGGGGCGCACGGCAACATCATCTCCCGTGATGCCCCGGGGGTGGACCAGACCGGCGGCTACAACATCGCCATCAACGGCACCACCCTGAGCTACGAGACCAACAATATCGACGGTCACAACTTCACCAATGTGCTCAGCACCGATGCGTGGAACCATGTCTCCCTGGCCTTCGATAACGGCATCCTGCGCCTGTACGTGAATGGCCAGTCCCAGGGCAGCGGCGTCGCCACCGCGCCATCGGATATCGCCACCCCGCTGCTCATCGGCCGGCGCGGTTTCGATAACACCGCCGACTTCGAGGGCCTTCTGGATGAGATCCGGCTCTGGAACGTGACCCGCACCGCCGAACAGGTCGAGAGCCACTTCGAACGGACCCTGAGCGGTGATGAGAGCGGTCTGGTTGCCTACTACCGGGCCGATGAGGCGGGTGGGCGCCAGCTGACGGACCTCACCGGCAACGGCCTCAACGGTGAGCTGATCAACGGGACCGGGGTCGATGGATCGGGCTTCGTGAACATCCTGGGTCGCGCCCTGAGCCTCGATGGCGTCGACGATTACGTTAGCGTGGCCGACCACAACGACCTGGATCTGGCCGGGGCCTTCACCCTGGAGGCCTGGGTTTACCTGGATGACATCAGCGGCGAATGCATGATCCTGGACAAGCCGGCGGGTCTGAATACGAACGTCACCAACTACCGGTTGTTTCAGCGCGACGGCAGGATCGGGCTCTACAGCTCGGCCGGGGGCGAATCCAATGAGGCCGGGGCCTCGCTGGTGGCGGGCCAATGGACGCACATCGTGGCGGTCTTCGACGGCGTGAATACCCATTTCTACGCCAACGGTGTCGACGTGGGAGGGGGCGGGGTCTGGTCCCACAACGGTGTCAACGACGGTGCGCTCTTCATTGGCCGAAGTGCCTGGGGCGTGAATGCCGATGGCAGGGTGGACGAGGTACGCATCTGGAGTACCGCGCGCACGGCCGATGAGATCGCCGCCAACTACAACCAGGCGCTCCGGGGTGATGAGACCGGCTTGGTCGCCTACTACGACTTCGCCGATGGCACCGCCGTCGACCGTGCCGGAACGGCCCAGGACGGTAGTCTGGAAAACGGCGCCAGCGTGGTCACCACTGCTCACGCCCTGACTTCCGAGGAAGTCGAGGTGACCCGGAATTCATCGGTCTCGGGTTTCGTGGACAGCCAGGATGACGGAACCAAGAGTTATGCCCAGGCCAGTGCCCCGGGCAATGGCACCCTGACCCTGGATACGGCCTCGGGCCACTGGGTGTACACACCCAACGGGAACTACTCGGGCGTCGACCGCTTCGCCATCACCTACACGGACTCCGACGGCGGCGGCGTGGCGACACGCCATTACGATGTGGAGGTTAATACGCCCACCTCTCCCGACAGCGCTGATGTGCGCACGGGCAGCAGCCAGGCCGCGGTCTTCGACGGTGTTGATGATTACCTCACCCGGGGCACACATGACACGGGCTTTGACCTGCCGTTCTATACCCTGGAAGCGTGGATCAAGCCTGAGTCACTGACCGGCGACGGCGTGATCATGAGCAACATGAACCTGGGACTGGACCAGGGGTTCTGGCTGGATATCGAGGAAGCCACCGGGAACCTGCGGCTGTACACGGGGAGCGTTGATCCGTCTGATGACATCCATGTCACCTCCACCACGGATTTTTCCACGGCCCTGGGTCAATGGACCCACGTCGCCGCAAGCTATGACGGTATCAGCGCACGGATCTATGTCAACGGCGTATTGCAGAATACGGAGGATCGTACCTTTGGTACGCCGGATCTGGACCGGGTCACGTACGACAGCGGCTATTTCTTCACCATCGGCAACACCTCCGACACGGCGGCTGGCAGCTCCGACAACCGTTGGTTCCATGGATCGATCGACAATGTGCGTGTCTGGGATCACAAACGCCCGGATGCCGACATCGCGCGTGATTACGACAAGGTTTTGAGCGGTTCCGAGGATGGCCTGGTCGCTCTCTACCAGATGGATGACGCGGGCGGCACGATGGTCGATGCCACGGGGAACGGCCGCGATCTCAGCCAATCCGGTGGCGTCGGGCAAGAGAATCTCCTGGTAAACGTGCAGGTCGGTGCGGGAACGGATTACCGGGGGTTGGTGCTGGGCACCGACGGAAGCGAGGCGGATGCGCTCAGCTACACACTGAACACCGGGCCGACGCACACCAGCGGCAGCAACGGCAATTTTTCCCTCGATTCCGACGGTACCTTCCTGTATCACCCCGATGATCTGTACACCGGCGCCGACAGTTTCACGGTCGATATCAGTGACGGCACCGATACCTATACGCAGACCATCAGCCTGACCGTGGCGTGAACCGACCCTCCAACCCAGAACCCGGAATGATCAAGAAACTCTGGCGGAAGCTATTGCCCGGCGTGGCGATGACCAAGGGCAATATGTTCCTTGTGATCATCGTATCCATAGGTCTGCTCAGCATCATGGCCTCCCTGGTGGCGCGCTGGACGGTCCTGGATAAGCCCGAGGGAACGCCCATGACCCTGGCCCTGATCGCGCCGCAGAACGGCGAGGATGCCGAGGCCGGCTTCGCCATGGAACAGGGCCTGGAACTGGCCATTGCCCAGGTCAACGGCGCGGGCGGTATCGATGGCCGCCCTCTGCAACTGCTGAGGGTTGATGAGGAAAGCATCCGCGCGGAGCGGGCACGGGTCGGTCAGGCCCTGGGCGGCGTCGACAATCTGGTCGCCATCATCGGACCGTATCGGGCGGACAACGCCGAGGTGATCAGTGCCCATGCCCAGCAGGCGGGTATCCCGCTGATTATCCCGTCCTCCGTGCAGCCCGATGCGGTCACCTCCGGCGATTGGGTATTCAGCACCCTGTTCAACGAGGTTCACCAGACCCGCTTTCTCGCCAACTACGCCCGCAACGTGGTGGGGGAGAAGACCGCCACCGTTATTCACTCGGACAGTGAGCGTGGACATCGCCTGTTCGGCCATTTTGACCAGACCTACCGCCGTTTTGGCACCAAGGTCCTTAACCATTGGGCCTATTCCACCGAGCCCGATGAATTGCGCCGGGTCTCCGAATCCATCGCCGCCGAAGTCAAGGCACGCAAACTGGCGGGCATCATCTTCGTTGAGGGCTCCTCGACCCAGGCCGCGGCCTTTCTCGTGGCCCTGCGCGATGCGGGGGTGCGCAACCCGGTGGTCGGGTTGGCCATGCAGGCCACCAACGCCTTCGTCTATGACGTGGCCCGGCGCGCCGCCGAGGGCAAGACGGCGGCGGACTACATCAACGGCATGATGGTCACCACGCCCCTGCTGTTCGACACCGCCACCGAGGTGGCCCAGAACTTTCGCAATGCCTTCGTGGAACGGTACCGATCCTCTCCCGATTGGCCCGCCGCCTATGCCTATGACGCCGCCCGTTTGTTCGCCGATACCCTGATCCGCTATCAGCGAGGCCGGGTCCTGGCCGACGAGAAGTCGGCCCGCGAGGACGCCGCCCCGGGAGACCTGCGCAAGGTCCTGCGCGAGCGCCTGGCCGGGATGACCGGGCCGGAGTCGGCATACACGGGCACGGCGGGGCAGATTTACTTCACCCGCGAGGGCGAATCCGCCATGCCGGTGCAGATGGGCTTGTACAACGGCTCCAGCATGATTTCGGCCCTGACGCAGCTACAGCCCATCACCGAGGGTGGCGTCACCGGCTACCTGGACCTGCTCAAGGCCGGCAAGGTCCTCTACGTCAACGACCGCTTCATGTACAGGACCAACGTGGTCTACACGGGGGTTCAGTTGTTCGATGTCACCGACCTCGACGTGGACGCCAACAGCGCGCAGCTCGATTTCCTGGTCTGGTTCCGCTACCGGGGGCGTTTCGAGCCCCAGGACATCGTGTTCGAGAACGCGGTGGAGCCGATCGAGCTGGAGGAGCCAGAGCGCGAACTGGTCAGCGACGAGATGATCTACCGCGCCTACCGGGTGACCGGAAAATTCCAGCTCAATTTCGTGCGGGTGGCGCGCGAGTACGGCAGCGAACTGATCGGTCTCGGTTTCCACCACCGCACCCTCAGCAACAACAACCTCATGTATGTGACTGATGTGCTGGGTATGGGGCTGGCGTCTGACCGGACGCTGCTGGAGGTGCTCAACGAGGACGGTGGGGACGTGGCCAGCCGGGCGGATGTGAACACCGGCGGCTCCGCGGTCAAGGACCTGGCCAGCGCTCTTGGTTATGGCGAGGCGGGCGCAACCCTGCTGGACAAGATCCTCGAAGGACGGGTTCTGGCCCCCCTGTCCGGCTGGACCGCGGATCGGGCCTGGATCTCCCAGGAGCTGCTGCATGGTTCCAGCGAGGGCGACCCCACCTACGTGGGGTATGGACGGCCGCGACCGGACTTCAGCCAGATCAACTTCGGCATGGTATTGACCCCCGAACGTATCGATGCGCGTGATTTCATTCCCGCGAACTGGTTCGTCTACGTGGTCATCACCTGCCTGGTGGCCATCACCTTCGCCGTGGTCATGGACCGTCGCGACCGTGGGCAGTTCTGGCGCATGCAGACCATCGTTCTGCGCATCGGCGCCTGGCCGCTCCTGCTGCTGGCGGGTGGTGCTCTTGCCCTGGACTACGCCGTGTCCAATTACGCGGAGTCCACCGTGGACATGATGGTCATGGTGTACGACTCCCTGTGGTGGCTTATTCCGGCACGGCTTGCGGCCATCGCCATGGAACGCTTTGTCTGGGTGCCCCTGGAGATCCGCAGCGGGCGAATGATTCCCAACGTCGTGAGGATCTTCGCCGCGGGCACCATCTACCTGCTGGGTATTTTCGGCGTGGTGGCCTTCGTGTTCGACCAGAAGCTCACCTCGTTGCTCGCAACCTCCGGTCTGCTTGCCATGATCATTGGCCTCGCGGTTCAGGCGAATATCGCCAACGTCTTCTCAGGCATCGTGCTCAACATCGAGCGCCCCTTCAAAGTGGGGGACTGGATCGGCGTCGGCGACCTGCCCGTGGGTCGCGTGGCCGATATCACCTGGCGAACCACGCGCCTGATCCCGAACGACGGCTACAGCATCAGCCTGCCCAACGCGCAGGTGTCTGAAGCCAACGTGATCAACTACACCGCCGACGAAAAGGTGCGCATAGGCGTGCCGGTGACCGTGGATGTGGATTACGACCCGGACGATGTCATCGCGGCCATCAAGAAGGGGGTGGCGCAGCGCGCTGATCTGCTCGCCCTGGATGATTCGGGCAACCCCCTTTGCGACGCTCAGAACCAGGGCACGGTGGTGGTCGACAGGGAGCTGTTCAGCCAGTTTCTCGCCCTGTACTGGTTGACCCCGGAGGGCTTCGCCAAGCGCGGCCCGATCCAGGGGCACGTTATGACCGCTGTCTGGAAAGCGCTGGAAGAGGCAGGAATTCAGTATCGACGCAGGGCGCCTGAATTGCTCTCCGAACAAGGCAGGGGTACCGACACCTGAGGGTGAGCCTTGGGGTGTTGCTCTTCGGGATTACCCGTAACCGCACCGCTGTGCCATACTGATTCCCGGCCAGGGGGCAGGAAACGGACCAATTACAGGCCATGAGGCCCATGAAACCGGAGACGCGCGAGCGACTCCGGTTTTTTTGTGCCCTTGTTTTCTCGCTGGGTGCCCCGGTGCGCTCGTGCTCTTCAGGGGAGTGCGGTATCCAGGTTCAACCCATGAAGGTGCGTTCGACCCTCATCACTCCACGAGCGGGTCCGCATTGACGATGCCATCCAGGGCGGATTCGTCCAGGACGGTCACGCGCCCTTTCTCGATGTGCACGAAACCCTCGCGTTTCCAGGCCTGCAGGTGCTTATTCACGCTCACCCGCGAGGTGCCGATCATCTTCGCCAGTTCACCCTGGGAGGGGAGGCTGTCGAGGCGGATGCCCGTGTCGGTCAGGGTGCCGTGCTGATCGGCATTCATCAGCAGCATCTTGGCCAGGTGGCCGGCCACGTTGAGGAAGGAGAAATCCTCCACCCGTTCGCTGATCCACCTCACCCGTTCACACACCAGGGTGAGCACATGCTCGGTGAAATGCGGGTCCTCGCGCAGCAGCCGGAGAAAATCCGCCCGCTGGATCTCGAACAGTGCGCATCGCGCGGCGGTGACGGCATCCGCGCTGCGGGCCTTGCCGTCGAGCAGGGCAATCTCGCCAAACACATCGCCCGTGCTCATGGTGTTGAGCACGGTTTCGCGGCCGTTGATGGAAGTGCTGGCGATGCGGATCTCGCCGTCCAGCACACCGAACAGGGAGCTGCCCGGATCGCCCTTGAGGAAGAGGGTGTGGCCCGCGGGATACTCCTCGATACGCCCGATCTTGAGCAGTCGCGCGCGCAGGTCCGCTTGCAGATTGCGGAAGAGGTAATGTTCCTCGAGCAACTTTTCGGGCGTCATGCGGGCGATTCCTGTCACGTTCCCGGGCGCTGACCGGGCAATGCGCCGCCCGTGGTTGGTGCCGACGGCGTAGGGGCTGAGGGGCGGAAGTCCCGCGCGACGGGGCTGGCGGGACCGTTTCCAGATCGGGCACTTTATACAGGGCCACGGCCACGGGTTGAATACGGATGGGGTATTTACTTTGCGTGGATCATTCCGATCGCACATTCGGCGATCACCCACGCCGGGGACGGACGCGATGGGTCGCCTCGGCGGTCATGGGGTCATCCGGCCAGTAATGTTTCGGATATCGCCCTTTAAGTTCCTTGCGCACCTCCGCGTAGGTGTTGCGCCAGAAGTTGCCCAGGTCCTGGGTGACCTGGATCGGCCGTCGCGCGGGTGACAGCAGGTGGATCAACACCGGGATGCGCCCGCCCGCAACGGTCGGCGTTTCGCTCTGCCCGAATAGTTCCTGGATACGCGCCGCCAACACGGGGGGCTGTCCGGGCTCGTAGTTCAAACGTATGCGTGACCCGCTGGGGACGGTCAGGTGTTCCGGCACCTGACCGTCGAGTTCCCGTTGCCGCTCCCAGCCAAGCCGGGCTTCCAGAATGGCTTTCATATCGAGGCGCTTGAGGTGTTCGCGCCGCGTTATCCGGTCCAGCCATGGACCGAACACCTCTTCCGCTTGCTCCATGAGGGTTGCATCGTCGAGATCGGGCCAGGATTCGCGCGGAAACCAGTGCCTCATGGATTGCGCCCGGCTCTGCGTTGAGCGTGAGGCATCGTTCCAGGGCAGGGCGTCACTGCCCATGGCGCGAAGTCCGCTGATCATGGCCGCCTGTATGGCATCGCGAGTGCTCGGAGCATCCGCTTCGGGGTGGGGATGGCTGTCCAGGACAAGGCGGTCGACGCGCAGTTCCCGCGCGATTTCCACGCTCTCACCGCGACGGTCCCAACGCACCTGCGTATGCCAGGAAAGCTGTTCACCGAGTGTGTCGGTCAGAGTGGGCAGGTCCACCTCCGCGGCCAGCCGGATGGTGCCGTTGGCGCTTCGGTCATCGACATGGGCCGCCACGATGAATTCGCGGCCTGCCAGTGGATCGGCGGCGGCCAGCAGGGCACCACGCCCGTTGGCGAGCTGGTAGCGGATGCCATCCGATCCCGGCACGGGCCCCTGGCGGCGGGCCACGCGATCGGGGTAGGCGAGGGCCAGAAGCGCCCCGGCCTCCGTCACCGGGGCGGGGCGGACATCCTCCTTCAACTTCAGAAGACGGGTGAGCTGGACCACGGCGCGTTCAATGGCACCAGCCTGTCCGCGGCGCGGTCGGCTTCGCTCGAGGTGGTCCAGACGTGCCTCGAGCGCAGCGCCGTGGTCGTGGTTTCGCCCCAGGATGTCACGCTCGCTCAACAGGGCCGCGATGCGCGCGCCGAGGGCTTGGCGTTGTGCGCTTCCCGCGTTGACCAGCATGTGCGCGAGGCGGGGATGAACGGGCAGGGTGCTCATGGCACGACCGGTGCGCGTGATGCGACCGCGCTTGTCGATGGCATGGATAAGGGTGAGCAGATCCCGTGCCTGGGCGACATGGGCTGACGGTGGGGGCGTGGGCCAATGCAGTGCCGACGGATCGTTTACCCCCCAGGCCCCCAGGTCGAGCAAGAGCGGCGCGAGATCGGCGTCCAGGATCTCGGGTGGCCGTTGCGGTTGCATGTCACGGTTGCGTGCTTGCGGCCACAGCCGGTAGCAGGTGCCGGGGCCCTGTCGGCCGGCGCGACCCGCGCGCTGGGTCGCCGATGCCTGGGAGATGCGCACGGTCTCCAGGCGGGTGAGACCGGTGCCGGGGTCGAAGCGGGGGCGCTTTTCCAGGCCCCCGTCGATCACGATGCGCACGCCTTCCAGGGTCAGGCTGGATTCGGCGATGGGCGAGGCCAGTACCAGCTTGCGTCCCTGACCCCGGTGCGTCGGTTTAAGGACGGCGTCCTGGGCTGCCCGGTCCATGTCACCGAACAGGGTGTGTACGCGGACATCCCCGGGAAGTCGGCCCTCGAGTAGCTGCGCGGCACGCCTGATCTCGGCGGCACCCGGGAGGAAAGCCAGTACGTCACCATCCGGGTGCCGGGCCAGGATGTCGGGCACGGCTTCGGCCAGGGTGCGTCCGGGGTCGGGCCGTTCATTGCGGTTACCGTAGCGCGCGTTGACCCGGTCGGCGTGATGGATGTCCACCGGATGAGCCCGGCCCTCACCGCGCAGCACGGGGATATCGCCCAGGTAATCCTTCAGCCCCGCGGTATCGAGCGTAGCGGACATGATCAGCAGGCGCAGGTCCTCGCGCAGGCCCTCCTGGACGTCACGGCACAGGGCCAGACCCAAGTCACCCTCGAGGTGGCGTTCGTGGAACTCATCGAAGATCACCATGCTGATCCCCGTGAGTTCGGGATCGGCGTGCAGGCGGCGGGTGAGAATCCCCTCGGTGACGACCTCGATGCGGGTGTCCGGCCCCGTACGTCGATCGAAACGGACCTGGTAGCCGACGGTCCGGCCGAGTGGTTCGCCAAGCAGATCAGCCATGCGTCGTGCCGCGGCGCGGGCCGCCAGTCGGCGCGGCTCCAACATCAGAATTCCCCGGCCCGACAGCCAGGGCGCGTCAAGCAGCGCCAGGGGGACGCCGGTGGTCTTTCCGGAGCCGGGCGGGGCATCCAGCAGGGCCGTGTGGTGCCGATCCAGGACCTCGCGAAGCTCGGGGAGTACGGGGGCGATCGGTAGGGTCGGGTCGATGGCGGCCATGACTGTGGGCGATGGGCGATGGGCGCGAAGGGTGCTTGTGCGCGGCTTGCTCGCGCGCCGCAGAGGACGGCGCGCCATTGTGCGTGAGCGTGACCATAAAAAAAGCCCGGCTCGGATGGACCGGGCCGGGCTTACGGGAGTGGGGACGTTTCAGCGGGGCTTCTGGCCCGTCATTTCAACTTCGACGCGGCGGTTCTTCTCGCGGCCCTCACGGGTCTCGTTGCTGAAGGCGGGCTTCGATTCACCGTATCCCGTGGCATTGAGCAGGCCCGTGGGAACACCCTGGCTTTGCAGGTAACCGGCCACGGCGTTGGCGCGTCGTTCCGAGAGCTCCTGGTTGTAGGCATCCGATCCGATGCTGCAGGTATGGCCGTTGACCTGAACCGAACTCAGCTCCACGCCGTCCATCTGCGCGACCAGGGCGTCGAGTTTGACCTTGGCTTCAGGGCGCAGCGTGGCTTTGTCGAAATCAAATAAGGCACGGGATTCGAATACCGCCTTGACGGTCACCGGCTCGGGTGGGGGAGGCGGGGGAACCTTCACCGGTTCCACCACCGGCTCGGGCGGGGCCGGTTCACACGCGGGGTAGCGGGCGGCTTCGCGGTAGGGCGATCGGACGCAGGCACCAAAACCATCACGCCATACCTCGCCGAATCCACTGAAACCGTAGCCGTTATCCGGTCCGGCGGCTTGGGCGCCGGGGGCCAGACCAAGCATCAGGCCCGGGATAAGGGAGAAGCCAAGGGCGGATGCCATCAACAATCGTGCAGTCATGGGGGGCCTCGCGACATCGTTGCAGGGAATGGTGCGCGGGGGCACGGCGTGCCGGGGCGCTTGTCCTATTCAACTCCCATTGGAAGGAGCCTATTCCACGTTCTTTGTCGCGAGGAGAAACGACTAGGGGAACTGCCTGACCGGACCAAGAAGGCGGGGCGCGGTGCGGCCGGGTCGCCGTCCCGGGGGGAGGAGGGGGGAGGCGGATCGGCTGCCGGGGGAAGGGCTCGCCTGAACGAAATGGTACCGGGAGCGGGACTCGAACCCGCAAGGTATTGCTACCGGTGGATTTTGAATCCACTGCGTCTACCAATTCCGCCATCCCGGCAGGGGGGGAATTCGCCGCCGAGCGACGAGGGCGCGATCATAGGGGCAGCCCCGTTTGGCCGCAAGAATTGAGCATTCACCTCCGTATCCGCCCCGTCGCTGTTGCCCCCCCAGTCGCTCCACTGGCGCTCCACTGGCGGCTCTGGGATCGCGTGATAGCATCGCGCGCCATGCTCGCGTCCCACTTCCGATTCGACCTGCCTGATGACCGTATCGCCCAGCGACCGCTGGCGGATCGTTCCGCCAGTCGGATGTTGGTGGTGGATGGGTGTGACGGCTGGTTCGAGAACCACCGCTTCAGTGAACTGCCGACCATGGTGCGCCCCGGCGACGTGCTGGTTTTCAACGATACGCGGGTCATACCGGCCCGGCTGCTGGGGCGGAAGGAAAGTGGCGGACAGGTGGAGGTGCTGGTCGAGCGGATTACCGCTGACGACCGCGCTCTGTGTCACGTGCGGGCCAGCAAATCCCCGAAGCCGGGTACCCGTCTGATTCTCGAGGACGCGGTGGAGCTGGTCTGCGAGGGCCGCGATGGTGACCTGTTCGACCTGCGTCTCGAGGGCGGCGGCACCTTCCTTGCCGCGCTGGAATCCTCCGGTCGTATGCCCCTGCCGCCTTACATCGGGCGGGCGGCGGAGAACGAGGACAGCGAGCGTTACCAGACCTGTTACGCGCGCGAGCCCGGCGCAGTGGCGGCGCCCACGGCCGGCCTGCATTTCGACGAGGCAACGCTCGCGCGTGTGCGTGATGCCGGTGCGGAGACCGTCTTCGTGACCCTGCATGTGGGGGCGGGCACCTTCCAGCCTTTACGGGTTGAGGATGTGGACGACCATCACATGCACTCGGAGCGCATCGAGGTGAGCGAGGCAACCTGCGCCGTCGTGAATGCCGCCCGGGAACGGGGCGGGCGAATCATTGCCGTGGGCACCACCAGCGTGCGCTGTCTTGAGGCGGCCACGGTGGAGGGGCGACTCGAGCCCTACAACGGTGAGACCGACATCTTCATCCGTCCCGGATACCGCTTCCGCATGACGGACGTGCTGCTCACCAACTTTCACCTCCCCGAGTCGACCCTGCTCATGCTGGTGACCGCGTTCGGCGGGTACGACACCGTGATGGCCGCCTATCGTTTCGCGGTAGACGAGGGCTACCGCTTTTTCAGTTATGGCGATTGCATGTTCCTGCGCAGCCGCGCCCTGCCCGGGGAAGGGATGCCACAGGACCCGTGAGACGGGGCGGGTCCATGGCCGTGCAGGGCCAAGGATCGTCAGCGGGACCGATAGCCTCCACGATGAGAACAAACAGGCAAAAAAAAGGCGCG
>JBMYTL010000076.1:0-12482 GCA_049604295.1 Gammaproteobacteria bacterium | reverse complement strand
CCCGTGAGCGTGGAGCGAACTCTATAAGAGAAATCTTATATAAGCAACCCCTGATCTTTACCTGTTTCGACACACACTCCATCGCCGCGCCCAGGAGCCCCACAAAACCCGGTACATGCGGTGCACCCTACAGCGCGGGCCGGGGGGGCTGTTCGCGGGCAAGCCCGCTCCTACAGGGGCACGGTTCCGATCGGGTGTGGGAGCGACATCTCACCGCGATAAGCCGATAAGCAGAACACGCACACATCGCGGCGGGACGCCGCACACCCGGCAGGCCCGTGCCAGCCGTAGGGTGCACCGTGTGCACCGAATTCCCCAGCTTGGCGCGCCAACCCCCTGAAAGCCCGGTGCACCCTACACATCGACCTGATCGTATGGTGTGTTCCCCGGACGGGAAATCAGCGCGCCCTTCGTCCGGGCACGCTTTGATCAGGGCGCGTCAGCGCTCAGATGTCCGAACCCGCGTTCAACCGAAGCAGGCCACGCACCACCCGGTACAACACCCACAACCAGACCAGCGCACCAAGGACCACACCCAGGCCAAAGAGCCACACTGTCAGGCCCGCGACTAAGTTCCAGAGAAGGCCCCACCAGAAGGTGCTGATCTGCCAGGAGAGGTGACTGCGCAAGCGTTCATCGCCGATCTCCTCCCGGCGCAGGTAGGCGAGAACGAGGGCAACCAGGAAGGTAAGGCCGACCACCAGGCCCAGCGCCTGCAGCCCATAGAGGATTGCGACGAAACGCTTGTCCTGCGCACGCGCGTCATGGGGAACCGGCTGATTATTCATGTCAATGCATCCTCACTGGTCGGGTCACACCAGATTCATTCAGAGCTTCCCTAGCCATCGTTGGCCCTGGGTCTCACCCTCCCGGTGCTCATCGGACCATGGAGACTTCAAGCGCGTCCATTTCATCCTTCTCGACGATCGGCTTGCCGGCTACCCAGCGCAACAGGGGCTGCCAGCGGTTCACCTCGTCCCTAGCCTCGGCCCCCTCCATCTCGAATACCGACAGTCCCACACCCGCGGCGCGCACGTAACAGTCGCGGTCCATGAACGTGGCGACCATCGGAATATGCAGTCGATCCAGGAAGCGCTGCAGGGCACCAAAGGTCTCGTCTTCGCGTTTCACTCGATTGGCCACCACGCCCACCCGGGTCTGTTCCCGCGAGACACGGCGGACCAGCAGCAGCTCCTCGATGAACTTGGCGGTCGCACGGATATCCACGGGCGATGGGCTTACGGGAATCACCAGGGTATCGACCTTCTTGACCAGGCGGCCGACGGCGCGCCCGTGAACGGCACCCGGTGCGTCCATGATGACGTAGTCCGTGCGCGGCGGAACCTTCACCGACTTGGTCGCCGCGTGCACGCCACGAATCAGGGGGCGCTCCACGGATCGGGCCGCCAGCCAATCGACACATGAACCCTGGGTGTCGAAATCCGCCAACGTGACGCTTGCGCCGCCCGCTGCGTAATAGGCGGCCAGGTTGGTCGCCAGGGTGCTCTTGCCAGAGCCACCCTTGGCGTTCATGAACATGATGGACTGCATGCCGGAGGAAGGAAGCGGACACGACGGGTTGGAGATGGCTGGCTATTCTGCCCCTAGATCAGCCATGGCTCATATAGGGACTGATCTATGCCCCGATCAGATTGCGGTTTCCGTGGCAGTTCACCGCGCGTCTCAGTCGATACCCAGGCTCTCCCAGAGCTCGTCCACCCGTGCCTTGACCTCGTCGCTCATGCGGATGGGCTCACCCCATTCCCGATCGGTCTCGCCGGGCATCTTGTTGGTGGCGTCGAAGCCGATCTTTCCACCCAGGCCGGACACGGGTGATGCGAAGTCCAGGTAATCGATGGGCGTGTTTTCGACGATGGTCGTATCACGCCCCGGATCCATGCGCGTGGTCATGGCCCAGATAACGTCGTTCCAGTCGCGGGTATTGACGTCGTCGTCCACCACGATGACGAACTTGGTGTACATGAACTGGCGCAGGAACGACCACACGCCGAACATCACCCGCTTGGCGTGCCCCGGGTACTGTTTCTTCATGCTCACCACGGCCAGTCGGTAGGAGCAGCCCTCGGGGGGCAGATAGAAATCGACGATCTCCGGAAACTGCTTTTGCAGGATCGGTACGAATACCTCGTTGAGGGCGACGCCCAGGATGGCGGGCTCATCGGGCGGCCGCCCCGTGTACGTGCTGTGGTAGATCGGGTCGCGACGGTGGGTGATGCGCTCCACGGTAAACACGGGGAAACAGTCCACCTCGTTGTAATAGCCCGTGTGGTCTCCGAACGGCCCCTCCTCGGCGGTCTCGTCAGGGTGGATAAAACCCTCAAGGATCATTTCCGCCCATGCCGGCACCTGCAGATCATTGCCCACGCACTGGGCCAGTTCGGTCTTCGAGCCCCGTAGCAGACCCGCGAAGGCGTACTCGGACAAGGTATCGGGCACGGGCGTGACCGCGCCGAGAATGGTGGCCGGGTCACAGCCGAGCACGACACTGACGGGGAACGGCTCACCCGGGTGGGTCTCGCACCACTCGCGGAAGTCCAGGGCGCCGCCGCGGTGGGCCAGCCAACGCATGATCACCTTGTTGCGACCAATCACCTGCTGGCGGTAGATCCCGAGGTTCTGCCGCTCCTTGAGGGGGCCCCGGGTGACCACCAACCCCCAGGTGATGAGCGGCCCGGCGTCACCGGGCCAGCAGGTCTGCACGGGCAGACGTGACAGGTCCACGGCATCACCCTCGATGCGTTCCTGCTGACAGGCGGGCTTGGAGACCACCTTGGGCCCCATGTTGAGCACCTGCTTGAAGATGGGCAGCTTCTCCCAGGCGTCCTTCATGCCCTTGGGCGGGTCGGGTTCCTTGAGGAAGGCCAACAGACGCCCCACCTCGCGCAGGGCCTCCACCTCTTCCTCTCCCATGCCCAGAGCGACCCGCTTCGGCGTACCGAACAGGTTTCCGAGTACGGGAATATCGTGGCCCTTGGGGTTCTCGAAAAGCAGCGCGGGGCCGCCGGCGCGCAGGGTGCGGTCGCAGATCTCCGTCATCTCGAGGGCGGGATCGACCTCGACGGTAATACGTTTGAGCTCACCCCTTTCCTCAAGGCCGGCGATGAACTCGCGCAGATCACGGTATTTCACGGGCGCGGACCCTCAGGACAGGCGGGCGTGGAGCCAGGTTCGGATATCACCGAGCTCCTCGGGGTTCACGGCGTGGGGCATCATGTACTCACCCCATTGGATCGTGTAGCCCAGCGCCTTCAGCCGGTCGCGGGACGCATGGGCGTGCGTGATGGCGATTACCGGGTCATAGGCCCCGTGCGCCATGAAGATCGGAAGTTCGAGATTGGCCTCGTTGCGCTCCGTATCGAGGGTCGCGGCCAGCGGCAGGTAGGTCGACAGGGCCATGAGCCCCGCCAGGGGCCGGTCGTAGCGCAATGCAGTGTGCAGGGCTATGGCGCCACCCTGCGAAAATCCGGCGAGCACGATACGGCGCGTATCCACGCCCCGGCTGATCTCCTCGGCGATGATCTGTTCGACGATGGCCTGGGACTCTCGGATTCCCCGAGCGTCCTCGGCATCATCACTACCGATATCCATACTGGCGATGTCGTACCAGCCGCGCATGACCATTCCACCGTTGATGGTGATCGGCCTCTGAGGCGCGTGAGGAAAGATGAAACGGACATCGGGCAAGCCCAACTCGGGCACGATGGGGGCGAAGTCGTTGCCATCTGCACCCAGGCCATGGAGCCATATGACGCTGGCGTTTGCATCAGGTGGCCCCATGACCACCCGGTCGTCTGTCTGTCCCATTCAGGCTCCGATGCTGACTGTGTGAGGTACGCGACCGGGTATTCCGGCAGATGCGGAGGATACGTGTCCGGTCGACATGGACTCCAGCGTGGCGCGGGATCAACCGTGTCTTCCCACCCGCGCACCAGGGAAAAGGCCGCCCATGAAAAAGGCCGCCCGGGCGAACCCGGGCGGCCTTTCCAAACGACCTTGCGTCGGAAAGTGAGCGCTTAGCGCACTTTACCTTCGACAGCGTCGCCCTTACCGGTGTTGTCGGTCCAGGCAATCTTCAGGTCGTCGCCCTTGGCGCCGCTGTACTTGAACGACAGGTAGGGGTTCTTGGACACGCCGCCGGACCACAGGGCGGTCATGACGCGCTTGCCGTTGGCATCCACGGCCACTTCCTGGATGAAGTGAGCGGGGATCATCTTGCCGGTCTTCTTGTCCTTGCGGGTACCGGTCTCCATGGGGTGGCTGATCAGAGCCTTGACGGTAACGGTGCCACCTTTGGCCTTGGCCCGCATCTTGATGGATTTCTTAGCCATTTCTGGAATTCCTCGTAATCGGTCGATTCGTCAACGAAGGTTTGGAAGTGTCAGGACGGATCAACCGCCGCAGCCACCGATGGTGACCTTCACTTCTTTCTTGTTGGCGTACTGCTTGCCACCGGCAGCAACGACGGCAACGACGTCAGAGGTCTTGCCCATCTTGATGCGGGTGGAAACATCAGCAATGGCACCCTCGCCCAGATCGAACTTGCAGGTCATGGGGGAGGGGTTGTTGGCGGCCAGGATGGACACGGAGGTCGCACCGGCGATGGAGGACACCACGGAAACCGGAACCACCGCGCCGTTCTCGGCGATGTCGGGGGCCTTGATCTTGATGTCATCGGAATGCTCGAAGGAACCGACGGCGGCTTCGACGGACTTGGCCTCGAACTGCTCTTTGGGCCAAGCGGCCAGAACGGTGGACGGGGTCAGCAGGCCGGCACCGGCGGCGACGGCGGCAACGCTGGCGGCCATGCCACCTTTGATAAAGCTACGACGCTTCATGAGTTCTCTCCTCAGGTAGGCGTTGTTGAGGTGTTGTTTCGGGAGCGAATAGTTTAGGCAAGCGCAAGGGCTTTACCAGACCAATAAAAACAACAAGTTACGAGTTTTGTGCAATGCACCAATTGCGATTTGCAATGCGCCGGGCAATCAATCACGTACGTAAGCCTTGAGCTTCCGCCACAGAGTGGACTTGTCGATCCCCAGTGCAGCGGCCGTGCGTTCGCGGTTTCCATCGCAGCGTTTCAAGGTCTTGAGTACGTAACGACGCTCCAATTCCGCCAAGGTGGGTTGGTCCGCATCGATCGCGCGACTACCGGGGCCTACGTCCGTATCGGCACGTGCGACCTGCAGCAAGTGCTGAACCCGCTCCAACATGATGTTGGGGTCGAAGGGTTTACGCAGCAGATCGGAGGCGCCTAGGCGCAGTGCCTCAATCGCCCCCTCCTCGCTGGAGAAGCCGGTGATAATAAGCACCGGGACCCCGGCATCCTGGGCGCGGATGCGTTCAAGCAGTTCCATACCGTGCATCCCGGGCATGCGCAGGTCCGTGACGATCAGGTCGGCGCCATCTCGCGCAAAACTCTCCAGTGCCTCATGCGGGTCGGTGTGGCATGCGCAGTCGTAGCCCTCCGTGCCGGTGTAACGGCGAAACAGGTCACCGGCCTTGGGCTCGTCATCTATGAACAGGATGCGTGGTTTCGAGTCAGTCATGGTGCCTCCACGGCGGGCCCTCCGGCCGGGGGCAGCCAGATGCAGGCCCGTGCGCCCCCCCTGTTTCGATTTCGCAGCTCCAGGCGACCCTCATGCTGCTCCACGATGCCGATGCTGATGGACAGTCCCAGGCCACTGCCCTTGCCCTCGACCTTGGTGGTGTAAAACGGATCGAACAGCCGCGTAGGGTCCGCACCGGCCAGCCCGTGACCGCGATCAAGCACACGGATCTCGGCGCCATCATGGGCATAGAGCGCCTCGATCCGAACCGATGCCCCCTCGGCACTGGCCTGGATCGCGTTTATTCCCAGGTTGATAAGCACCTGCTGTAACTGCCCACGATCCCCGAACAACTGCATGTCCGCCTGCACGTCGGTTTCCAGCTCCACGCCCTGACGATGAGCCTCGTTGGCAAGCAGGCGCACGCTCTCCTCCACCCATTCACGGGTATCAAAGGTGGTTTTGTCGGGCGGCATCTGGCGGGCGAAGTTGAGCACCCCCGCGATGATCCGGGTCGCGCGATCCGCCTCCTCGCGCAGGGAGGTGAGATCCGACATCAACTCCGAGTCATCCGCCGCGGCGGGATTGCGCTCCATGAGCCGCACCAGGGCGACGATATTGTTGAGCGGGTTGTTCAGCTCATGGCCGATCCCCGCCGCCATCTGCCCAAGGCTGGCCAGCTTGGCCGACTGCGTGAGCATGTCGCGGGCCTTGTCGCGCTCGGCCTCGGTGGTCTCCAGGGAATGGGCCATGGTGTTGAAGGCCTTCTGCAATTCGCGCACCTCGGTCGGACCCTGGAAATCGAGCCGCTGGGAACGATGTCCGGCCCCGAACGCAGTCATACCCCGGGCCAGGGCGGTGATGGGTTTGGCAACCCGGTTGGCACCGTGATGGGCGAGTAACAAGCTGAGCATGAGCGCCAAAACGGCGAACACCAGGATACCGAGCAGAATGCGGCGGAACGGGCTGGCAATGGCATCAAGATCCAGGCGCATGGCCACGATCCAGGAACTGAGACTCTTGGGGTAGGGGTGATACTCGGAGTAGTAGATGCGGTGCCTGCCCCCCGGCAGTGCCACAGCGCCGAAGGAGCCCGACGCCAGCTGCACCCAGAGAGCCTCGTGATCAAGACGCGCCACATCAGGGGCCAGGGAATCAAAGCGGGCCTGAACGCCATTTCCATACAACTGCGTGCGGTGTCGCTGCGCATCGTCGGGGTCGTTCTCAAGCACCATGATGGGCGCGTTGTGAACCCTGGGTATCCGGTCGAGCAGGCGGTCATAGCCCGACGGGTCGAGCCCGGCCACCACGTACCCCACGCGCTCGGTGCCGTAGTCCAGGGGCACCACCGCATCGAGCAACTTGCGCCCAAGTACATCGTCCTCGGCGAAGGGAATCTGGTCGTAGGACACCTCACCGGCGGGTAATTCGCGCAGGCGGCGCGCCAGGTCGGCATCCGGCAGTGTCGAACCCAGCGGTTCAAGTCCCGTGGCGAGGCGCCCGTAACGCACGGTCAGCATGGCCTCGCCAAAGACATCCAGAATCCGCACCGAGGACAGGCTGAGCATGGCTCCGTCCATACTGTCCAACAAACGCCCCAGGCGGGCAGTGCTCTCGAAATAGTCCTCGTGGATATCACCCCGCGCCGCCCGCTCCAACACCGGCAGGTAATCGCGCACTTCAGGTACTCCGGCAAGCGCAAGCACCGAGGCACGGTCAAAGAAAAGGCGTTGATCCAGCTGCGCCACCACCCGCTCCAGAGCGGCCTCCATGGCTCCGTCAACCTCGCGCTCGTAACGCTGCTCGCTGTACAGGGTCGCCAGTGCGACCAACAGGCTCAACGGCAGGACCGTCGCCACGAACAGCCAGAGGAAAATGTTGGTGCGCAATCGCATGGGGGCATTCTCCGCGTCACCGGCCGCAACGTCCAAGCCCCCAGCCCCCCCTGACCGCGGCCCTTCATTTCATGTGGCCTTACGTGAAACGGCTCACGATGACGTTTCACCACGGGCTGATAAGATGCGCGCGTTCGAAATACCCAGCAGGAGCCCCCATCCCATGTCCCCCAACCCGATTCGCCGCTCAGGCCACATCCGCCGTTCGGGCGGTGTACTCGCCGTGCTTGCCCTGGCGACCCTCAGTGCTTGTGGACAGAAGGGCGATCTGTACATACCCGACTGGAAGGAGCGTGCCGAGACCCTGGAGGAACAGCTTGCCGAGGAACGCGATCGCAACGACGTTCTGCGCCAGGAACTGACCCGTTACCGGTATCAACTGCAGGAGCGGCTTGAACCGCGTCCCGAGACCCTGGACGGCGCCAGGACGGCACCCGCGGCCGAGCCCCCGGACGTGGACGGCGAACGCTGAACATGAGCGCGCTGCCCCCCCATTTCACGTACCGCTCGGGCGAATTGTTTCTGGAGCAATCCCGCCTGCGTAGCCTTGCGATGCAATTCGGCACGCCTTTGTTCGTGTACTCACGGACCGCCATCGAGGACGCATGGCACGCCTATGACCGCGCCTTCGGCACCCACCCGCACCGGGTCTGTTACGCGGTCAAGGCCAATTCGAATCTTGGCGTCTTGTCCGTGCTCGCCCGCCTGGGCTCGGGTTTCGATATCGTCTCGGTAGGCGAACTGGAGCGTGTCTTGGCGGCCGGCGGCGACCCCGCACGGATCGTTTTTTCCGGCGTTGGCAAGCAGGTTGGTGAGATGGAACGCGCCCTCGAGGCCGGTATCGGCTGCTTCAACGTCGAATCCACCGCCGAGTTGAAGCGCCTCAACGAGGTTGCGCGGTCATGTGGTCGACGCGCACCCATCTCCCTGCGTGTGAATCCCGATGTGGACGCCCAGACCCACCCCTACATTTCCACCGGGCTGAAGGAGAACAAGTTCGGTATCGACATCGCGCAGGCCCTGGATGTCTACCGGGACGCCGCCGCGATGGAGCACCTGGAGATCATCGGCATCGATTGCCATATCGGCTCCCAACTCACCCGGGTTGAACCCTTCCTCGATGCACTCGACCGTGTGCTGATTCTGATTGACCGGCTTGCGGAGGAAAGCATCCGCATCAGCCACCTGGACGTGGGTGGCGGCCTGGGGGTGCGCTACGCCGATGAGACTCCGCCCGCCGCGGCCGATCTCGTGGTACGCATGCTCGAACGCATCGGCTCGCGTGACCTCGAGGTTCTGGTCGAACCCGGACGCAGCATCGTCGCCAATGCCGGCACGCTGTTGACCGCCGTGGAGTACATCAAGCGCACCGACGCCCACGATTTCGCCATCGTCGATGCGGCCATGAACGATCTTGCCCGCCCCTCCCTGTACGGCGCCTGGCACGAAATCATCAACACCGAGGAAGCACCCGCCCAGGAGGCTGCCCGTTACGACGTGGTCGGCCCGATCTGTGAAACCGGGGACTTCCTGGGCAAGGATCGGGAACTGAGCATCGGCGAGGGCAGCCTGCTGGCCATACTCAGCGCCGGAGCCTATGGCTTCACCATGAGCTCAAACTACAACAGCCGCCCGAGGGCGGCTGAGGTTCTGGTGGACGGCGAGCATGTTCACCTGGTACGCGTCCGCGAGGGTGTAACCCAGCTCATGGACGGCGAGTCGACACTTCCGGCGTAAACCCCGGTACCGTAGACATTGGCGCCGGGTCGGTCCCGGCACGCTGGGGTCAGCTTATTCGGGCACCACGGTGGTCAGACCAAGCATCTGCCACATTTGCATGCCGCCACGGTAGTAGTACAGCTTGCTCGCCGGGTACCCCAGGTCAAGCAGGTTGCGGATCGCGCGCGGCGACTGCCCACACCAGGGGCCGTTGCACCACAGAAGCAATTCCTTCGCGCGGCTGAAATCCCAGCGGATTTCATCGCCACCGGCCGCATCCCCGGAAATCCCCATGGCGCTGAGGGCCTTGGCCAGGGAGAACCCGCTGGAGGATTCCGCCGCCATCTGGCGTGCACCCACCAGTTCCATCGCCTCGATCAGTTCCAGATCACCGGAGGCTTTGCCGAAAACCGTGAAGGGAATATTCACGGAACCTGGAATCGTTCCACGCTGATACCAGGACGGTGTACGGGCATCGATGACCAGCCCGCGACCGGTGTTGACCTTCTTCTCGATGAAATCGAAAAACTCCAACTCGGCAACCGTGGTCACGCCGGGCGCCACGTTGCGGGGCTGGATGCAGAACGGCGGACATTTGCGCGAGGTCTTGGCGAATGCGCCGGTGATCTCGTGGTTCTGATCCTGGTTGCGCTCGATGCGAAAACCCTGATTGCCGACCTTCACATCCACGTGCGCCTTGTCCGGTGTGAGCCGGACTTCGCCTTCCTGGGCATTAGCGGTCGCGGCGGCTACGGCCATCGTGATGGCGACGATCGCGCCGGGGATTGTTTTGGTACTGATCCTCATTGGCGGCCTCTTCTTATCGATCCGTATACAGTTCGATGATCTTGCGGCGCAGGTTTTTCATATCCTGGCTCTGGTTGAACTCTTCCAGCACGAGGTTCTTCTTGGCGTCGTCGAGCTTGGAATAAAAATGCTTGTAGGTGCCTTCGGCCCGCTCCTTGAGGTACGCCTCCATCCCGGCCAAGCCCCCCGCGGCGGGTGACTCATCGGCGGCACCGCCGGCATCCGTCGTGATTTCGGGGGCGTCTACCGCCACCTCATCCGTATCACTGGTCTGCACCACCGTCTTCGCCGCCTCGGCATCAAGCGCCTCGAGGTAGCTGTCATCGGCAGCCCAGCCATTGAGTGAAAACCCCAGGAGTATCGGCAAACACAAACCGCCGACCGCCTTCGAAAGCGAGCATGCCGAATCCAACTCTGGCCGACTTCTAGGCATTCTGGACCTCTCTCCCACACCCGTGAGGCTTATTGAAGTAGGTGCCTGACACATCCCGGGGTGCATGTTTTCGTTGGGCGAACTGAGCGTGCTTCGCCGCCCACAGTGTACCCACGACTCTAGCCCTTGATCAAAAAGCCTGCGAAATAGTTCAACTCATTTCCATTACGGTATTGATGCGCCCGTCCGGCATCGGCGGGGCTGCACCGATAACCTCGGGAGCGGTTACGCACCCCCGCGCGATCGGACCGTTCAGCTCATCTGAATGACATCCGTGTTGATGACGCAACGGTTCGACTTTCTAGGCTGGGTCGCGGTGTGCCAGTAGTAACCATCGAACACAACCGCCCGGCCCTGCTTGGGCCGCACACGCTTTTTCTCCCGAAGCTCTCCGGGCGCGGGCGCATGGGGCGAGGCCTTGCTGTACATGTTCTCGAACAGCACCGTGTCGCCATCGGCATCACACACGTAATAGAGGATGGCGAAATGCTCATCCATCAGGTCGATGTGATGAGCGTCGTACTCACTGCCGCGCAGGTTTGCGAGTGGCAATTGCAGGAACGTCCGTGACTGCACGGCCGCGTACTCGCCTTTGTGCCCGGCCTTCTCGTTGATCTTCTCCATGCACGCGAGCCACATGGGCTGCAACAGCCTGATGTTGCGCTCGTGGGTCTGAACGACTCCGTCACGAATGAAGGTATGGCTGAACGCAGGTCGCTTGTCGCGCGACCCTCCGCCGGTCACGTCCTCGACGAACTTCCAGTTGAAGGCATTGCCCAGCAGAGTCTTCCTGATGTGTTCCTGGTGATCCCTGGGAACGATGTCATCGAAGACCCAGATCTTCTTTCTCCACTTCATCCGTCAACTCACTCCCGGGGGGTTACTACAACGAAATCGGCACGCGATAAGAGGGCGCGGCGGATAGTAGCAACGCCGTTGCCCGGGAGGGAGGCGGTGATGTCCGCACGAATGACCAAGACGGGCGATTCCGGGGCACCCGAACCCGGCACGGCGCGGATACCCGCTCATGCCCTGGGATCGAATTCCACCTCGTCACGCATCTGCTCCATCAGTTCCCGGGCTCGCCCCTCGGCGGGGGGGTTGATGATCTTCAGATGCACGTATTGATCGCCGGGCATTTTTCCCGGCAGTCCGCGCCCCTTCATGCGCAGCTTGCGTCCACTCTGGGACCCTGCGGGGATCTTCATGCCCACCTTGCCACCCAGGGTCGGCACCTGGACCTGGGCGCCCAACGCCGCTTCCCAGGGAGCGAGGGCCAGATCCACATGGATATCCTGGTCCTCGGCGCGGAACGTCTCGTGGGGGTTGAGCACCACGTTCAACAGCAGATCTCCGCCCGAGGACGCCTGACCACGCAGGCGGATCTTCTTCCCATCGGACACCCCGGCGGGAATACGCACCTTTACCGTGCGACCGTTCAGGGTGAGATGGCGCACGCCGCCCTCGAACGCATCCTCCAGGTTCAAGCGAATGGTCGCCTCCTCGTCCCGGGGCGCGCGCCGACCACCGAAACCACCCCGTCGTCCGCCGAACATGGATTCGAAGATGTCGCTGTAATCGCCCCCCTCGAACCCACCACCGAAACCGCCCCCGAAACCACCGGGGCCGCCGGGGCCGCCACCTCGGGACATGTCATCCCATGAATAGCCGCCCGCCTTCTTGGCGTTGAGCGCGGCCTCCCACTGGTCCCCGTAGCGCTCGTAAGCCTCGCGCTTGTCCTTGTCCTTCAGCACCTCGTAGGCACTCTGGATGTCCTTGAAGCGGTCCTCCGCACCGGCATCCTTGTTGCGATCCGGGTGGTACTGGCGGGCAAGCTTGCGGTAGGCGCGCTTGATCTCGTCATCGGATGCGCCCTTGCTGACGCCCAACGTCGAGTAGAAATCTTTAGCCATCGCCTGTTACCTCTGAATTCTTGGGTTCAGCCGCTTGGGTCAGCACCGCGTAGGAGCGCCTTTCCAGGCGCGATGTGTCGTGTACCCGAACCATCTTCGCGCCCGGAAAGGCGCTCCTACGGCTCACGTGAACCCCCAACAAAGACCC
>JBMYTL010000075.1:0-12523 GCA_049604295.1 Gammaproteobacteria bacterium | reverse complement strand
CGCCATCACGGTATTGGCCTGGAAACCCACGTTCCATGCGCCCCAGAATCCGACGGGCAGGGCCGCCAGCCATACGGTGATCATCACCCGCTTGAGATCGATGGCATCGCGCACGTGGGGAGCCGTGCGCGTGGTGTCCTTGGGCGACCACATGAAGGTATCGATCATTTCGTACAGGGCACCCCAGCGCTCGTAGCGCCCACCCTTGACGAACAGCGGCTCGAGCCGGTCCAAGCGTTCTCGTAAGGAAGCCATCATTGATTCTCCGACCAGATCTGGCGCAGGTTGCGGCGCAGGATGGGACCGAAGTCGTGCTTGCCGTTGTCGACGAAGGAGCACAGGGCCAGGTCCTCCTCGTCCAGTTCCAGGGCGCCCAGGGCCTCCGCGGCCTCGGTGTCATCGACCACCAGGGCGCGCAGCAACTGGGTGGGCAGGATGTCCAGGGGCATCACGTCCTCGAAGGTACCGATGGGCACCAGGGCACGGGGACTGCCGTTGTAGGAGGTGTTGAGCCGCTCACCCGCGCCGCCGATCAACGAGCGCAGGAAGGAACGGGTCTTGGAAACCTTGTGCGCGCCCGGCGCCAGCCAGCCCATGAACTCGCGCTCGGTGGGTTCAGGCAAGACCGCCAGTTGGTAGTGGTAACGGCCCAGAAACGACGTGTTCCCGACCGCCTGCCGACCGCCCAGAACCGACCCGGAGATGACCCTCACCGGGTCGTTGCCGATCAACTCACCGGCGATCAGTTCGTTGGTACTCGCGCCCATCACGGTGCGCACCAGACGGGGGTTCTTCACCATGGGCCCACCCAGGGCAATGATGCGTTCGGGATTGATGCAGCCGGTGGTGAACAGGCGACCGATGGCGATCACCGCCTGGTAGCCCACGTGCCAGACCTGGCGCTCGAGCCCCACGGGATGCAGGAAATGAATATGCGTCCCGACAATCCCCGCGGGGTGGGGCCCCGCGAACGTCGCGGACTTCACCTTGCCCGCCTCGGGGACCGGGATATCCGCGCCCGGCGCATGGCTCACCCAGGTGGTGCCGGATGTCAGTTTGGACAGGACCTCCACACCATTGCGGAAGTCTTCACGGGCCTGACCGATCACCACGGCGGGATCGGCGGCCAGGGGACGGCTGTTCATGGCGGTGATGAAGATGGCCGAAGGTTCCACATGGGGCGACGGGATCATGCCGAAAGGCCGGGTGCGCATGGACATCCAGATACCGGAGGCCAGCAGGTTCTCTTTCACCTGGCGCGCATTCAGACCCGCCAACTCCGATTGGGAATAACTGTTGAACGACTCCGCTTCGCCGTCATCGACCTTGATGACCACGGTCTCGACCACCCGTTTCGGCCCCCGGTGCACCGCCTCGACGATGCCCGATGCCGGGGCGGTGCCCACGATCTCGGTGAAGGCCTTGCCTCTGAACAAAGGCTGCCCGGCGCGCACGCGGTCGCCGGGCTGCACCTCGAGGGAGGGCAGGCGCTTGACCCCGATGGTGTCATACCCGACCAGGGCGACCCGCGAAATCGCGGGGCCCTCGTGGATGGACTGCTCCGGTTCGCCTGCGATGGGGATATCCATACCCCGGGTGATTCTGATGTGCCGGTCAGGGGTGGTCATGGGCGCCGTTGGAAAATGCTGCAACGCAAAATAATCGTAGCCTACAAGAAACTTATGGGCGAGGTCGAATTGTATTTCCCGCCGCCACGACGATTGCTGATGCAACGTTGAAGCCAGCTTCTCACTTCGCTCATACGACCGGAAAAACGCCGGATTACCGCGCAATTCAGGCATTGAATCGGTTGAACAGCGCTCAGCACCGCTTCGTCCAAGCCTTCCCGTTCGGCGCCATGCACAATCATTGTGCAGATGCGCACAAGAACGCTCCGTCATGGTGAACACAGCAAGGTGAATGCCGTTGGCGATATAGTGTCCCGATACCCCCGGCGCCTGGTCCGCTCCGCGCTGACCGGCAATTGCCACACTCCCTCATGTCTCCCACCCACACGTCCAGGAAACCGCCCGTGACCGCTCCGTACCGCTCCCTGCGTTCAGCCCTGACCGCCTTGGCGGCGCTGCTCGCGCTGCCTGCCGTCCAGGTCCAGGCCCAAACCTCCGACCAGGCCCTGCAAACCCACCATGTGGCGGGCCCCGCCTATGCCATCCAGGGGCCTTTCGGCAACAGGACCGCCGAGAACCTTGGCAACAACGCAACGTTCGGTTTCATCGTCACCGAAGCGGGCGTGGTACTCATCGATTCCGGCGGCACCTACAAGGGCGCAGCCGCCATCGACGAGCAGATCCGCACAGTCACCGACCAGCCGGTACGCTGGGTCATCAACACCGGGGGGCAGGATCACCGCTGGCTGGGCAACGGCTACTTCAAGTCCCGGGGCGCCACGCTCATTGCGAACACAGGCGCCGTGGCGGATCAGAAGGCCCGGGTCCAGGATCAGTTCTTCCGCCTCGGGGAGCTGGCGGGTGCAGCCGCACTTGAGGGCACCGAGCCGGTGTACGCCGGGGAAACTTTTGAAACCCAGCATGTGCTCGAAGCGGGCGGGGTGCGGCTGGAGATCCACCACGCCGGTCAGGCACACACCCCGGGGGACAGTTTTGTCTGGCTGCCCGAGCACAAGGTAATGTTCAGCGGCGACATCGTTTACGTCGGCCGCATGCTGGGGGTGATGGATCATTCCAACTCCCGCAGTTGGATGGCGGCGTTCGAGGCCATGGCGGCTTTCGAGCCGGAGCACCTGGTCCCCGGCCACGGACCAGTCACCACCCTGGAAACCGCGCGGGCGGACAGCTATGCCTATCTCTCCTTCCTGCGTGAATCCGTGGAGGCGTTCATGGACGCGGGCGGCACCATCGACTCCATAGGCGAGATCGACCAATCACGCTTCGCCTACCTGAATGCCTACGACAGCCTCAAGGGGCGCAACATCCAACAGGTGTTCCAGGAAATGGAATGGGAATGATCGCCCCCTGACGCCCGTTCACCACGCATTGGCAGGGATGCCGCTTCAGGACCCCGCCCCTACACGGACGCCGCCATGCCACCGGCCGTAGAACCCGCCCGCGACCCGCTCGCCCCGGAGAACCTGGACCGCGAGGTCCACGCCCAGATGATCACCCTGTTGTATCGGCAGCAGAAATCATCCATGGCCGCCAATGCCTTCGTCTCCGTGCTCTTCGTGTACCTGCTCTGGGACACGGTTTCCCACCTCGCGCTGACCGTCTGGCTGATTGCCCATTGGGTCATCATCGGTATCCGGATCGCATCGCGGATGCGCTTTGATCGACGCCCGAGAACCCATTACAACGAACGCCTGTGGGGCCGCCGTTCCGCTGCCATCACCCTGCTCTTCGGCGTGAGCTGGGGCCTCTGCGCCCTGTTGTTCATCGACGCGGACAACCCCACTTCGATCATCGTCCTGACCATCATCATCACCGGATTCGCCGGGGGGTCGATCACGGCCTTCGCCCCCTACTTCCCGGCCTTCATCGCCCACGTCTACCCCTCCATGGGCGGACTGGTGATCGCCCTGGCGAGCATCGGCGAAACCCTGCCCCTGGGCCTTGCGGCACTGGTCAGTATTGCCCTTGTCGCCTACACGTCCATGTCGCGCAACGTGAACCGCAAGCTGGAGCAATCGGAGCGGCTGGCCATCGAGAACAACGCACTGGGGGCCCGCGCGGAAGCGCGCAGCCAATTGCTGCGCACCATCCTGGAAACCATGAGCCAGGGCATTCTGGTCAGCGACTCCTTGGACCGGCCGGTCCTCTGGAACGACCGCCTGGCAACGCTGCTGGGCGCGGACGTCACAGCGGGAAGCCTGGACGCCCCCGGCACGGGGGAACGCAGGATCGCGGAGTTGCTGGCCGCGGCCGACCTGCCCGACCCCTCGCAACTGTCGGATCAGAGTGAACACCAGATGCGCGACGGCAAGACCCTGGAGTTGGCCCGTGGAACCATGCCGGGCGGTGGGATCGTAACCACCTTCACCAACATCACACCGCAGATCGGGCGTGAGCGCGCGATCCAGGCCGCTCGGGAATCCGCCGAGCACGCCAATGCCGCCAAATCACGTTTTCTCGCATCCGCCAGCCATGACCTGCGCCAGCCAATTCACGCCATGGGCCTGTGGATGGACACCCTGGCAACCAGCCAGATCAACACCCAGAACCCCGGCAAGACACCCGAGGTGGTCGAGCGCATACGCGAGTCACTGGACGCCGTCAGCTCCATGCTCGACTCGCTGCTGGATATCTCCAAGCTGGAGGCGGGGGTGGTTCATCCGCATCCCGAAACCTTCGACCTGGTTGCACTGGTCGAGGAGCTTCATCGCTCGTTATCGGTTCAGGCCCGGGAGAAGAATTTACGTCTGCGACTGCGTGCCCCACCATCGCCGTGCCGGGTACACAGTGATCGGGCCATGGTGGGGCGCGTGCTGCGCAACCTGCTCACCAACGCACTGCGTTACACCAACGAGGGCGGCGTGCTGCTGGCGCTGCGCGCCAATGATGCGGTAGCACGTATCGACGTGATCGACACCGGCATAGGGATCCCGGCCGATGAGCAGGAGCGGGTATTCCTGGAGTTTCACCAGGTCGGCAACCCGCAACGCAACCGCCAACAGGGACTGGGGCTTGGACTGGCCATCGTCAAGCGGCTGATCGACCTTCTGGGCGCTGAGCTGACCCTGCGTTCCAGACCGGGACGCGGGTCACGCTTCAGCCTGTGCCTGCCACTGGGTGACTGCACGGGTCCCCATGCCACGGAGAACCGGCACGCGGAAGCGACGGGAGACCTGAGCGGGAGACGAATCCTCGTACTCGACGATGATCCGGACGTACTCGAAGCCACGGGCGTCATTCTTGACCTGTGGAACTGCGACGTACAGCTTGCCGCCGACATCGAGGAAGCGCTGGATACCGTGAGACAGTGGCACCCCGAACTGTTGATCGTGGACAACCGCCTGCCCGATGGATGGAGCGCTTCGCGGGCGATCGAGGCGCTGAGGGCGACCATCGGGGCGGCCACCCCCGCCCTGGTGGTCACCGGTGATACCGGGCCTGAACAATTGCGGGAAGTCCGCGCCAGCGGTCATGCCCTGCTCAACAAACCGGTCAAGACCCAACGCCTGCACACGCTCATAGGCGCCCTGCTCAATGACGGCGGCCGTTCCCTGGACGAATTGACCGACTGAACCGCGCCCGGTCAGGACAACATCGGATACCCAGAGGCGCAGGCCGAGCCCGCCGACGCTCAATCCTCGCCGGGGTCCGCTCGCACACCCATTTCGCGGGCCTTCATGGCGGCCTCCGTGCGATTGCGCACACCCAGGGCCCGCAGGATTGAGTTCACGTGCAGTTTAACCGTGCTCTCACTGAGCCCGAGCCGATACGCGATGACCTTGTTGGGGGCGCCCGCCACCAGCATGCGCAACACCTCCATCTGCCGAGGGGTGACACCAATCGCACTCGCCAGCGCACCGGAGTGGCCCGCACCGCTGGTCGCATCAGGGTCACCCGCCCCCGAAAGGTCGGACGGCACGTAACGCTCCCCCGCCAGAACCAGCCTTATCGCACCGGATATCTCTCGTTGACTGAGGGTCTTGGGGATGAATCCGGCCGCCCCGAGCGCCATGGCGGAACGCACATCCCCACGTTCGAAGCTGCCAGAAAGAATCACGATGGGGCTCTCGCCGAGCAATCGTTTGAGTTTGCCGATCATGACCAGCCCTCCCGGCCCCGGCATGTTCAGATCGAGGAGGACGAGATCGACGGCGGGGTGTTTTTCCGCCAGGGCCAGGGTTTCGTCGCAGTCCCCGGCTTCGAACACGATGGGCTTGTCCAGGGCAGACTCCAGCACCTGGACCATGGCCTCCCGGACCATGCAGTGATCATCCGCTAATAAAATCTGCATGAAATCCTGCGCACACGTAAATCCTGCTTCCTGAAAACCCTAACACTCTGAAGGGACTTTTCCCTATTGCGCTGGATCAAGCACAGGCCGGGTTTTTCGGATGACTGCTTCGCTTTTCCTTCTGCTGCTCCGCCCCCGCGCCCAACGGAAGGAGACGTAGCAGTGATCTCTATTGTCTACCGCCTCCAGCGGCAGGAAGCGGGCCGGGGTCGGCACGCTGCTGACCCGGACCCCGCCCCGGCTCTGATCAGCCCTCGGCCTTTTCGAGGGCCTGCTGAATCATCTCCTGCAACTCACCCTTCTGGTACATCTCGAGCGCGATGTCGGAGCCACCGATCAGCTCACCGCCCACGTAGACCTGGGGAAAGGTCGGGAAATTCTGATAGCGCGGCAGGTTCTGGAACACGTCCATGTCCTCAAGCACGTTGACGTGACCGAAAGGCACCTCGCAGGCCTGCAGGACCTGGGCGGCGCGGGCGGAGAACCCGCACTGGGGGAAATCGGGCGTGCCCTTCATGAACACGAAGACGGGGTTGGCCTTCACCAGGGAATCGATGCGCTCCATGACGTCCATGGGCAGTACCTCTCGTTTGAATCTTGCGGTGCGTTGCGACGACCGGCCCAAAAGGAGACCGATCCGTGAGTGGGCGGAATGGTAACCGTCCCATAGCGGGTTTTCCCGGAACGATCCCGAGGAATCCGGCGCAACGGATCAGCGATCGACGTGGGTCTGCAACCAGAGCTCCAACAGGGCGAGATGCCAGAGCTTGCTTCCCAGAATACGGGTGTGGTGTTTATCGGGCTCGGCAAGCAGCCGATCCACGTAGCCGCGTTCGTAGAGTCCGCGTTCCCGGCAGGCACGGGAATCGAGGATGTCGTGCATGAACTCGTAGAACGCGCCGCGCACGTATTTGAGCGCGGGCATGGGGAAGTAGCCCTTGGGACGATCGATCACCTTGTCGGGTAACAGGCCACGGGAAATGGCCTTGAGCGCGTACTTTCCACCATCGCGCAGTTTCCATTCAGGGGGCATGGAGGCAGCCAGTTCGACCAATTCGTGATCGAGGAACGGTACCCGCGCCTCCAGGCCGAAGGCCATGGTCATGTTGTCCACGCGTTTCACCGGGTCATCGACAATCAGGGTGGTGACATCGAGGTTCAGAACACGATCGAGGTACTCGTCCGCCTGCACGGCCTCGAGACGTTCCCGGATCAGGGCCGAGGTGTGGTCCACGCCACGGTAGGCGGATGGAACCATGGCAAGGAATTCCTCGTGATCGCGATCGAAGTAGTGGGGCGCGAACCGTTCCAACACATCACCCTGGGCGGCCGCCATCCTGGAGTACCAGAAATACCCGGCAAACACCTCGTCGGCGCCCTGTCCGCTCTGCACCACTTTCACATGCTTCGAGACCTGCTCGGCCAACAGGTAGAAGGCCACGGCATCCTGCCCGAACATCGGCTCGGCCATCTGGGTCACCGCCTCGGGCAGACGGGGGAGCACTTCATCGTTGGGAATCAGCAACTTGTGATGCCGGGTACCGAACCGTTCGACCACCGCGTCGGAGTACTCGAACTCACTGCCCTTCTCCTCGGGCTGATCCTCGAACCCCACGGAGAAGGTAAGCAGATTGTCCCGGCCCGCCTCGGCGAGCAGCCCGACGATGAGACTGGAGTCCAGGCCACCGGAGAGCAAAACACCCACCGGCACGTCAGCGATGGTGCGCCGCCGTTCCACGGAGCGGGTCAATGCCTCGTGGATTGCCTCGACCCATTCCCACTGGCTGAGCGCCTTGGCGGGGCGACGCGAATCGAGGGTCCAGTAGCGCCGTAAGCGTTCCTCCCCTTTGGCGTCGATCGTGAGGGTGTGGCCCGGCTCCAACTTGCGAATTGAGGAGATCACGGTGCGCGGCGCGGGCACCACCGCGTGCAGGGTGAACAGGTGGTGCAACGCCACGGGATCGATGGCGGTGTCGAGCCCCCCGGCCGCCAGCAAGGCCGGCGCGGTGGACGCGAACCGCATGCGCCCCGCCTCACGGGTGAAATAGAGAGGCTTGATCCCCATGCGGTCGCGAGCAAGGAACAGGTGTTTCTTGCGCCCGTCCCAGATAGCGAAGGCGAACATACCCAGGAACCGCGTTACGCAGTCCTCACCCCACTCGGCATAGGCCTTGAGGATCACCTCCGTATCGCCGTGGGAGCGGAATGCGTGCCCCAGGCCGATCAGCTGATCGCGCAATTGGGGGTAGTTGTAGATCGCGCCGTTGAACACCAGAACCAGGCCCGAATCGGCGTCGACCATGGGTTGATCCGCAGCGTGGCTGAGATCGATCACCGAGAGACGACGGTGACCGAAGCCCACGGGCCCCTGGACGTGACGGCCCGCGTGGTCGGGGCCGCGCGGGGCGAGCACCGCGGACATGGCGTCCAGGCCGGCCTCATCCACAGGGCCGCCATCGAATCTCAATTCACCACATATGCCGCACATGCAGGCTCCGGGGCCGTGGACAGGTCGAAGGCGCGAAGATTAACCTCCCGGGCCCCGCCGCGCACACAGCCACCAGAGGAACCGGCCCGTGCCGACCCAACGGAGTCTCCACGCCCTGCCGCCCATCGGACACCCCATCGACGGTCGTTTCACCGAGGCCGGTCACACCCAGGGCTGTATCACCCAGGGCCATATCACCCCGGACCGCTCGACCCGCACCGCTTGGCTGATGGGTCTGCTGCTCTCCATGCTCCTGGTCTCCGGCTATGCCATGGCGTCAGAGCGGGACCTGGAACAGGCGCGCTACCAGTTCTCGCGCGGTGAACACGATAGGGCCTTGTCGGCACTCAAGCGCATCCCCCCGAACAGTCCCGACTTTGTCAGCGGGCGCCTGCTGCGGGGTGTCATCCTGGCCGAGATGGGTCGGCTTGATGAGGCCATCACCAGTTTCGAACTGCTCGCACGGGAATATCCCGACCTGCCCCAACCCCTTAACAACCTTGCCGTCATCTACGCCGAACGCGGTATGACCGAGCAGGCACGTTCCACGCTGGTACGCGCCATCGAGCTGCAACCCCGTCATGCGAATGCCCATGCCAACCTGGGCGATCTGTACATCCACATGGCCGTCGAATCCTATGCACGCGCCTCTGAACTGGCCCCCGAGAACATCTCTGTCGCGGCCAAGCTCCGGCGCGCGGGGCGCCTTTTGGACGATCCTGAGGAATCAGCGGTGGCGGCGAACACCACCCGCGACGCAGCGCCTGCCACTCCATCAGCGCAAGGCCCCGCTCCGGTGATTGAGGCGCAACCCGCTGCCGTAGTCCCGGCGCACTCCGCTGCTTCCGCCCCCGGGGGGCAAGACCCTGCTCCGGCGACACCCCTCGAGACCATCGCCCGCCTGTTCCCGCCCCTGGCCGGACGCGTCACACCCAAACCGGCCGCACACCCCGCCCGACCGATCGCGGCGCCTTCCTCCACGCTCAATACCCAAGATTCCGCGCCCAATGCCCAGGCACCCGAACCATCGCCTGAAGAGCCACCGACCGTGGAAACGGGGGCAAATCAGCCTTCATCCAGACCGGTCCGCCTGCCTGCCGCGGATGCCCCCGCAAAGGCTCCGGTGCAGGCATCCGCCCCATCCGCCCAAGCGACCGCCGCCCCCGGGTACGCGACCGACCGGTGCCTCGCCATCGGCCCGTTCGACGATTCAAAAGCCCGTATCGAGGCCAGCACATGGCTGTCCGGGCAGCGCGTGCGGACCGTCCCGTTCTGGAACGAGCGGTCCATAGGCACGATCTACCAGGTCTACCTGCCCCCGGAAGGGACCGAGACCAAGGCACGCGACCGCTTGCGGGAACTGCGCGAGCGCAAGGTCCGCGATGCCGTGATCATCCGCACCGGTGTGCTGCGCACGGGTATCAGCCTCGGGGCGTTCCGCGAGGAGGAACGGGCACTGCGGCACATCGAAACCCTCGGACGCCAGGGCGTCCGTGCCCGGTACCGTACCCAGAACCCGGTACACAAACAGCGCTGGCTGCTGTTGCGTTCAGAGATGGAACCGGCCACCGATGCGGCGCTGGCACGCCGCTATTCCGGTCTCAGTCGGGAACTGCGCGCCTGCGACCTGTAACGGACCGGCCACGCGGGTGGAGCCGCCCGTTGCGACGACCCCTGTGCGATCAATCGCCGCCGGGGCAGGGCCATTGAGCGGGATTCAGCCCCACCCGCCCCCGCCGGGCGTCTCCAGGGACACCCGATCACCGGCTACCACGTCGAGTTGGCACTTGCCGGGCACCACGCCACCATTGAGCCGGTTCACCCCCGGCGCGCCGTTGCATCCGCCATCCCTGCCCCAGGGCCCAACACGTCGGCGCTCGGTCAACAGCGTGACCGTGGCAGGTTCCAGGAAGCGGTACGTCCGCACCAAACCATCACCCCCGGCACGCTTTCCCGTGCCACCACTGCCCGCGCGCAGGGCATAGGTTTCCACCCGCAGGGGAAAATGCTGCTCCAGGACCTCGACCGGCGTATTGAGCGTATTCGTCATGTGCGTCTGCACCCCGGACAATCCACCCCCACGGGCACCGGCGCCCATGCCCCCACCCACCGTCTCGTAGTAATCCCACCCCCCCTCGGACGTCACCGACCCCATGGCGATGTTATTCATGCTGCCGTGGCTGGCCGCCGGAATCAGCTCGGGCACCGCCATCGCCAGCGCGCCACAGATCACGTCGACGATGCGGGTGCTGGTCTCAACGTTTCCAGCCGCCACGGCGGCGGGCCGTTGCGCATTGAGCAAACAGCCCCGAGGCGCCTCCAGGGTCAGGTTGCGAAAGACACCGGCACAAGCGGGCGTTTGCCCGGGCATGAGGCAACGGAAGACATAGAACACCGCGGCGGCCGCCACCGACAGCGGGCAATTGATGTTGCCGGCCACCTGCTCCGCCGTGCCGTTGAAATCAACATTCACCGTCTCCCCCTCGATCACCACCCGCGCCCGGATCGGTATGTCGGTCTGTCCCTGCCCGTCATCGTCCATGTAATCCTCGAAGCTGTACGCACCGTCGGGCAGCGCGCCCACGGTCGCCCGTGCAAGGCGTTCGCCGTAGTCGTTCAGGGCATCCAGGGCATGGGCGAACCCGGCCGGGGAAAGTCCATCGACCAACTCCCGCAGACGCAGCATACCGGCACGGTTGGCACTGACCTGCGCCATGAAATCGCCGCGCGCGGCACGTCCACCACGGGTCGCGCCGACAATGCCGTCGAGCACGTCCGACTCCATCCCCGCGGCCGTCACCAGGCGGGTGGGCGCGATGATCTGGCCCTCGTCCTCGAGGCGCCGCGAAATGGGCATGGACCCCGGCGAGCTGGCCCCGATGTCGGCGTGGTGGGCACGATTGGCCACGAAGCCCACCCGTTCGCCGGCGTGATAGACCGGGGCCACCAGGGTCACATCGGGAAGATGGGTTCCACCCAGGAACGGATCGTTGAACACCACCATGTCGCCCTCGGTCCAGTCGAGCTCCGCGACCACGCCCGCCATGGCGTAGGCCATGCTCCCCAGGTGCACCGGGATATGGGCCGCCTGGGCCACCAGGTCACCGTGCACATCGAAAACAGCGCAGGAATAATCCAGGCGGTCGCGGATGTTGGGCGAGAACGCGGTGCGCCGGAGCACCGCCCCCATTTCGTCGCAAACAGCCTGTATGCGGCTGGCAAACAGGCCCAGTTCAATGGCGTCCAAAGTAGGCACGCTCCGATGGAATCCGGTTGGTCAGTTGAGCGCGAATCGTCACGGATTTCCCCAATCCCAGCAAATTGCGACGCCTTCCGGGCTGGGCTTAGACTTCGCCGCGTTTATCCGGGCGCCCGATTACAAGAACGAAAACGCGGACGTATCGCTCATGCGACATACACCGCGGCGCGTGCCGGAACACTTCACCCCGATCCGATTTCCTTCCGATCGCACACCACTCGCAAGTACACCGAGGAAACGCAGATGGCTCACGAGCTTCCCGCCCTGCCCTATGACCTGACCGCCCTGGAACCGGTTATCTCCAAGGAAACCCTGGAGTTCCACCACGGCAAGCACCACAACACCTACGTCACCAACCTGAACAACCTGATCCCTGGGACCGAGTTCGAGTCCATGTCCCTGGAAGACACGATCATGAAATCCAGTGGTGGCGTGTTCAACAACGCCGCCCAGATCTGGAACCACACCTTCTACTGGAACTGCCTGCGCGCCCCCACCGAGGGCAATGCCCCCGGTGGCGACCTCGCCACGGCCATCGATTCCACTTTTGGTTCCTTCGATGCCTTCAAGGACGCCTTCAGCAAGTCCGCCGCCACCAACTTCGGCTCGGGTTGGACCTGGCTGGTGAAAAATGGCGATGGCTCCATCGAGATCTTCAACACCTCCAACGCGGGCACCCCCATGACCGAGGGCAAGACCGCGCTGTTGACCGTCGATGTGTGGGAGCACGCCTACTACATCGACTACCGCAACGCCCGGCCGAAGTACCTGGAGGCGTTCTGGCAGGTGGTCAACTGGGACTTCGTTGCCGCCAATCTTGCCGGCTGACGCAGCACGCG
>JBMYTL010000074.1:9833-12813 GCA_049604295.1 Gammaproteobacteria bacterium | reverse complement strand
TATTACGGCCCATTCCGCGACGCCGTGGGCTCCGCCGCCAACCTGGGCGGTGGCAACAAATACACCTACCAGATGGACCCGGCCAACGGCGACGAGGCCCTGGGCGAGGTCGCCCTGGACATCGCCGAGGGCGCCGACATGGTCATGGTGAAACCGGGTATGCCCTACCTGGATATCGTCTGGCGCGTGAAACAGGAATTCGGCGTGCCCACCTTCGCCTACCACGTGTCCGGCGAGTACGCGATGCTCAAGGCCGCGTCCCAAAACGGCTGGCTGGACGAACGTGCCGTGGTGCTCGAGGCCATGCTGGGTTTCAAGCGCGCCGGTGCCGACGGGGTGCTGACCTATTACGCCAAGGACATCGCCCGCTGGGTGCGGAACTGACCATGAGTGATCGTGACACCGACAACGGCGACAGCCGGGACAACGTCTACGCTCCACCCGAATCGGAGGTGACCGGCGTGGCCCCGGGCGGTGAGCCGCCCTTCTTCGGGGTATCCCTGCGCAAGCTCACCGTCATGTACGTGGTGACCATGGGCCTGTACGGGCTGTTCTGGTTCTACTTCCACTGGCGGCGCCTCAAGGAACAGCGCGGGCTCAATGTCTGGCCCGCGCCCCGCGCGATCTTCTCGGTGTTCTTCACCCACGCCCTGTTCCGCCATATCGAAAGGGAAGCGCAGGCCCGTTTCGGCTCCGCGCCCTGGGACCCGTCCAAACAGGCCTGGATCTACGTGGTCCTGGTGATCGTCTCCGGGGTGCTCAACAACCTCACCCCGCAGGACAACTGGATCGTCACCATCAGCCTCATCTCCATGGTGCTGCTGTCCCTGTCGGTGATGCCCCTGCTCAAGGCCCAGTGGATCGCCAACCGCCTGAACGGCGACCCCGAAGGCGCCAGCAACGCCGTCTACAACGGCTGGAACATGGTCGGCCTGATCCTGTTCGGGCTGGCATGGGCAGGCTGGCTGTTCGGCCTGTACCTGTTCATGACCGGTCAGGTGCCCGAGCTCGGGGGGCCTTGAAGTTGGAACCGTGAAGTTTGAACACGGATTCAAGCTCCAAACCCCGAACTTGGAGTACGCATCTCGACGCGCCCCGGCGAAGCCGGTTGTGGGAGCGGCGTCCCGCCGCGATGGGCCCAGCCGGAAGAACGCACTGCGCGCGGTCAGATCAGGTTCCGTTCTCCCCTTTCAAACTTCGTCATACCTGAAACAGTCCACCAGATGGTCGTTGACCAGGCCCATGGACTGCATGAAGGAATAACAGATCGTCGGCCCCACGAAGCGAAATCCCAGGTCCTTCAGCCGCTTGCTCAAGGCGCGTGATGAGTCGGTCTCGGCGGGCACCTCGTCCATGGTCCGCCAGTGGTTTCGCAGGGTGCGCCCATCCACCACCTCCCAGGCCAGCTGCTCCAGGCTCATCCCACGTTCGTGCAGCTCCAGCAGGGCACGCGCATTGCCCACGGCGGCCTCCACTTTCAGGCGGTTGCGGATGATGCGTGTGTCGGCCAGAAGCGCCGCCTTGCGGGAATCGTCGTAGCGGGCCATGCGCTCGGGGTCGAAGCCGTCAAAGGCCTCCCGGTAGCCCTCACGCCGTTTGAGGATGGTGATCCAGGACAGTCCGGCCTGGGCCCCTTCCAGGATCAGCTTCTCGAACAGGCGCCCCTCGTCATGGCAGGGCACGCCCCATTCCTCGTCGTGGTAGCGGATATAGATGGGCTGCCGGGGGTCCGCCCAGGGGCAACGGCAGGTGTCCGGCGGTCGGTCAGTCACCGGCGGCGACGATGGGGGTGTAACCCTTGGCCAGGTAGCCGTTGTCGTCGAGGTAGGACAACAGTGCGTTCACGCACTCCACCACCGACATGCTGTCGGTATGCAGGTGGACTTCCGGCGATTCCGGCGGCTCGTAGGGGCTGTCGATGCCCGTGAAATGCTTGATCTCGCCGCGCACCGCACGCGCGTACAGGCCCTTTGGGTCACGGTCCTTGCATGTGCCGATGGGGGCATCCACGTAGACCTCGGCAAAGCGGGCCTCGGGCAGGATGTTGCGCACGATGAGTCGATCGGCGCGGAACGGCGATATGAACGCGGCCAGCACGATCAGCCCGGCATCGGCCATCAGTTTGGCCACCTCACCCACGCGGCGGATATTCTCTTTGCGGTCGTCGTCGGAGAAGCCGAGATCACCACACAGGCCATGGCGGACGTTGTCCCCATCGAGCAGGTAGGTGTGGTAACCCTGCTGGGTGAGTATCTGTTCCACCGCACCGGCCACGGTGGACTTTCCCGATGCGCTTAAACCGGTGAACCAGATCACCAGCGGCTGCTGATGCTTCATCCGCGCCCGCGTGTCCTGGCTGACCGGTGAGGGATGCCAGACGACGTTGCTGCTGGCATGGCTGTCGTGTTCGGTCGCGTGGGAGTCGTCGTTCATCGGAAGCCCGGGGCTGGCATGAGGGGCCCACCGGCCCCGTGTGTGTTGGCGGTATGTGTCTGGCGCGCATTGTACGGAGGCGCGCCTGGATTGCCGATAGCGGCCCAAGTTAACCCGGTCCCAGGCTGTAGCGATCAGCTCATTACCAAAATTTCACCACTCGCTGATGCAAACGGTGCAAGCTGCGGCAAACCGCCATGTCATTGGGCGGTCATACGTGGCCCAATGGCGCGCCCCTTGAAGCGGGCGTCCGCCGCCCTTACCCCTTACAGGCAACCGCGACGGATTGCTTCGCCCACCGGCCCGGTGGATACCGCGCATCAGCCGATGCCTCCATCCACGACACCCGGGCGACAGCGGGAAAAGCGCCACGCGCTGAGTCAGCCGGGGGACAAACCAGAGAACCGGGACAACAACCCGGTCGTCGCTTACCAACTGAACGAATACCGATGGAATCCAAAGACACGGTTCGAGATCGATTCATCACGGCCCAACAGGCCCTGAACACGGCCATCATCGGCCAGCCGACCCTGACCCAGCGCCTGCT
>JBMYTL010000074.1:0-9734 GCA_049604295.1 Gammaproteobacteria bacterium | reverse complement strand
TATCGCCCTGCTGGCGGACGGCCACCTGCTGGTGGAAGGCGCGCCCGGCCTGGCCAAGACCACGGCCATCAAGGCCCTGGCGGACCACATCGAGGGCAGCTTCCATCGCGTGCAGTTCACCCCCGACCTGCTACCGGGCGACCTCACGGGCACCGAGGTGTACCGCCCCCAGAGCGGCGAGTTCCAGTTCCACCCCGGCCCCCTGTTTCACAACCTGATGCTGGCGGACGAGGTCAACCGCTCCCCGGCCAAGGTCCAGTCCGCCCTGCTCGAGGCCATGGCCGAACGCCAGATCACCGTGGGCGGCGAGACCTTCCAGCTGCCCGACCCCTTCCTGGTCATGGCCACCCAGAACCCCATCGAGCAGGAGGGCACCTACCCCCTGCCCGAGGCGCAGCTCGACCGCTTCCTGCTGCACGTGTTCGTGGACTACCCCGCGCCGGAGGACGAGCAGCGCATCCTCAACCTGGCCCGCGCCCGCGACCGGCGCGAACTCCTGCACGAGGACAGCTCCAGCGACGTCCCGCCCATCACCCACGACGAGCTGGCCGCCGCGCGCAAGGCCTGCCTGGACGTGAACATGGTGGAGGGTGTGGAGCGTTACCTGCTCGCCCTGGTGTTGGCCACGCGCAACCCCACACCCTTCGCGCCCACCCTGGCCGAGCGCATCCGCTTCGGCGCCAGCCCGCGCGCCACCCTGGCCCTGGACCGCTGTGCCCGGGTGCACGCCTGGCTGGCCGGTCGCGATTACGTCACCCCCGAGGACATTCACGCCCTGGCCCCCGACGTGCTGCGCCACCGCATCCTGCTCAGTTACGAGGCGGAGGCCGAGGGTTACAGCACCGACGACGTGATCCGTGATCTGCTCAAGGCGGTGCCGAGTCCCTAGGCGGTCACACCCATGGCACGCCCCTCTGACACAGCCACGCACGCCCCCGACGGTCACCCGGTCCAGGTCCAGCGGGAGGACCTGCTGCGCCTGCGCGCCCAGGCCCGAAGCCTCGCCAACCGGGGCCGCATCACCCAGCGGCGCGCGGTGACCAGCCCACGCGAGGGCGAATTCCGTTCCCTGTTCAAGGGCCGCGGCATGGACTTCGAGGAGGTGCGCGGCTACCAGCCCGGCGACGACGTGCGCCACATGGACTGGCGCGTCACGGCGCGCACCGGCGACCCGCATATCAAGATCTACCGCGAGGAGCGCGAACGACCCATCCACGTGCTGGTGGATCTGGGCCCCTCCATGCGCTTTGGCAGTCGGGTGCGCTTCAAGTCGGTGCAGGCGGCACGCGCCGCAACCCTCATTGCCTGGACCGCCCGCGCCCAGGGCGACCGCATCGGTGGCGTCGTGGCGCGTGGCGAACGGCACCACGAACTGCGCCCCATGGACCGCGACCGGGGCGTCATGGCCCTGATCCACGCCCTCACCGACCTGGACGACGGCGCGCAAAGCGGCTCCGAACCCACGGACCTGTCCGCAAGCATCGCGCGCATGGAGCGCACCCTGCGCCCCCTGGCCCTGGCGGTGATCATCTCGGACTTCATCGGCCTCAACGAAAGAAGCGAACAGCAACTGCGCCGCCTGTCCCGGCACATGGACCTGCTGCCCGTGCACGTCTTCGACCCCCTGGAACGGGACACCCCGGAGCCCGGCGCCTACCCCGTGGTCGGCCCCACCGGCCCGGGTTGGCTGAACCTGGACCGCGACGCCGACCGACGCCGCTACAGCGCCCAGTACCAGGACCGGCACGCCCGCCTCGATGCCCTGTTCCGCTCCATCGGCGCGCCCGTGGTGCACCTGGCCACCGATGACGACATCAGCCATGTCCTCGGCCCGGTGCTCTGCCAGGGCAGGAGCCTGTGCGCATGATCCGCTCACCTGCCGCCCAGGCACCCGTGCCGTCATCCGCACCGTTTCCGGGGCCGACCGACCCGGCCGACCCCCTCGCCGCCCTGCACGACATCAGCCTGCCCCCGGCGGTCGGCTGGTGGCCGCCTGCCCTCGGCTGGTGGCTGGTCCTGGCCGCCGTGATCCTTCTGCTCGCGTTGGCCTACATGCTCTGGCGCTACCGACATCCGCTTGCCCTGCGGGACGCCCTGCGCCACGTGGATCATCTCGACGCCCACACGCGAACCGATGCCGAGCTGGCCGCCGCGCTCATGGTCCTGTTGCGCCGCTTCGCCCAGTGGCGCTACCCGGATGGCGACGTGGGCAGCGCCCAGGGACAGGCCTGGCTGGACTGGCTCAAGGCCCGCGCCCCGCGCCAATGCCCCAGCTTCTCCGGCCCCACGGGCGATGCCTGGCTGGCCCTGGCCTATGGCGGTCATGCCAGTACGAGCCTGACCCGTGACACCCTGCTGCGCGCCGCCCGACGCTGGCTGCGGCACAACGGGGTGCGTCCGCTGTGGCCATCGCGCGAGCGCATGCGCAGCCTGCTCGTTCGTATCCGCGCCGCCGGCCCAGGCGTTGGTGACCGCAAAGGCGACCCGCGTGGCGGGTTGGGCGCGGCCACGGAGTCCCGCCATGGCTGAGTGGGATCTCACCTTCCTGTTCGGTGCCTGGGTCGCACCGCTCATGGGCGAACCCGGCAACCTCGTGCTGAGCTGGCCCATCGCTCTGCTGGCCCTGCCCCTGCCCTGGCTGGTGCGCCGCTTCGTGCGCGCCCGGTCCACGGGCAGCGACAGCGCCGCCCTGGGCGTGCGCGTGCCCGGTTTGCCCGATTCCCTCTACGCCAGCCGCCCGGGGCGCGCCCTGACCAATGCCTTTCCCTGGCTGAGCCTGGTGGCCTGGGTCGTACTGCTGTTCGCGGTCGCCCGGCCCCAGTGGGTGGGCACGCCCCAACCCCTGCCCGCCCAGGGCCGCGACCTCATGTTGGCGGTGGACATCTCCGGCTCCATGGAGGAGGCGGATTACGTGCTCGGCAACCAGCGCGTCACCCGCCTGGATGCGGTCAAGGCCGTGGCCGCCCGTTTCATCGAACAGCGCGTGGGCGACCGCCTCGGCCTGATCCTGTTCGGGGGCCAGGCCTACCTGCAGACACCGCTCACCCATGACCGCCAGACCGTGGCGAACATGCTCCTCGAGGCCGAGGTGGGTCTGGCGGGCAAGGCCACGGCCATCGGCGACGCCATCGGCCTGTCGCTCAAGCGCCTCAAGGACCTGGACTCCGACTCGCGTGTGCTCATCCTGCTCACCGATGGCGAGAACACCGCGGGTGCGGTCAGCCCCCGCGAGGCGGCGGAGCTTGCCGCCGACAACGGCATCCGCATCTACACCATCGGCCTGGGCGGCGGCGCGCGCGGCCCCTTCGGTATCTTTCCCGGCACCTCGGGCCTGGACGAAACCCTGCTCAACAAGATCGCCGAGGAGACCGGCGGGCGTTACTTCCGCGCCAACGACACCGGCGGGCTTTTGCAGGTCTACGAGGCCCTGGACCGTCTGGAACCGCGCGAGGACGAGCAACTGGTCTTCCGCCCGGTCACCGAGCTCTACCACTGGCCCCTGGGGCTGGCGGTGTTGATCTGGCTCGCGGGGGTGGGCTTGGCCCGCGTCCACCTGCCGGGCATCGCGCCCCTCCGACCAGGGGGCGCGGATCATGGCTGAACTCTCCGCTTTCGCGCTGTTGCGGCCGCTCTGGCTACTGGCCCTGCCCGCGTTGGTGCTGCTCATCCTGTGGAGCCATCGCCGCCAGGGGCGCATGCAGGACCCCTGGGCGCGGGTCATCGACCCGGTCCTGCTCGAGGCCATGCGCGGTGACGGCGTGGCCAGCAGCCAGGGGCCCGGCCCATGGGCCGCACCCGCCCTGGCCCTGCTCACCGCGACCCTGGCCGTGGTCGCCCTGTCCGGTCCCAGTTTCGGTGTGCAGCCGGTACCCCCCGCCTTTCAACGTCAGGCTCTGGTGGTGGTCATGGAGGTGAACCGGGCCAGCGCCATCGCCGACCTGGCACCCAACCGCCTGGAACGGGCGCGCTTCAAGGTGCGCGACCTGCTCGCGCTCAGCGGCGATCGCGAGACCGCCCTGGTGGTATTCGCCGGCAGCGCCCACGTGGTGTCCCCCCTGACCCGCGACTGGCGCACCATCGACAACCAACTCCCCGCCCTGGAGCCCGGCCTGCTGCCCACGCCGGGAGCGCGGGTGGATCTGGGTCTGGCCAAAGCCGCCGACCTGCTGCGCCAGGCCGGTATGAAGCGGGGCGACATCGTGCTTATGAGCTCCGGGCCAGGCGATACCCCCGCCGCCGCCATCGACACCGCCCGCGCTCTGGCGGCGCAGGGCTACCGCCTGCACATCATCGGCCTCGGCAACGACGAGGGCGGCCCCATACCCAAGGCCGGGGGCGGCTTCGTGCTCGACGCCAACGGCGCCATCCGCATCTCGAAACTGAACGACGCCGGTCTCGAGGACCTGGCCGGGTTCGCGGGCGGCAGCTACCGGCGCCTCGCCGTCAACGATGCCGACATCCAGGCCATCCTGGAGGGTGGGGCCCTGGAGGGTGGCGGCCTGGACCCGGCCAACCGCGATGCGCGCGCTGGACGGGGCGGCCGGGAGGAACAAGCACGCGAACTGACCCGCCGCCGTGACGACGGCATCTGGCTGCTGCCGTTCATCGCGCTGCTGGGTCTGGCCGCCTTCCGCCGCCGCTCCGGGGGCACGGCATGATGCGCGTCCAGCCCCCACAGGTGCTGAGGCCGGTCCTGAGGCCGATCCTGGCGCTGATCCCGAGCCTGGCCCTCGCCGCGGCCCTGCTCATCCCTGCCCCGGGTCATGCGGGCTGGCAGGACTGGTTCCTGACCCCCGAACAACAGGCACAACAACAGTTCGACGCCGGGGACTACGATGCCGCCGCCGAGGGCTTCAGCGACAGCGGCCGACGCGGTGCCGCCCTGTACCGTTCCGGCGACTACACCGCCGCGGCCGAGGCCTTTGCGGCCGAACCGGGCTTCGAGGGCAGCTACAACCGGGGCAACGCCCTGGCACGCGACGGGCGCCTGGAAGACGCGCTCAAGGCCTATGACGAAGCCCTGGAACTGCGCCCCGACGATACGGCCGCGCGCGACAACCGTGAGCTCGTCGCATCGCTGCTGCGCAAGCAGAAACAGGAAGAGATCGAGCAGGAGAAGGACGAGAAGTCAGAGAATTCCGATCAGGAGCAGGATCAGCGGGAAAACGAAGAGGGTGACTCCGGCGACGAGCAAGAGGAGCAACAGCAGAGCTCAGGCGACTCCGCGGACAGCGAGCCCCGGGACGGTGAAGGTGGCGAGGAATCCGATTCCGGCGGCGCGGGTTCGGAACAGGACGAATCCGACGCCCGGCAATCCGGTGACCCGACCGAGGAGGGTGACAGGGGGGAGTCCGGTGATGACGGGCAATCGGATGGCGAGCAGGATGAAAGCGACGGCGGTGGCGGCAGCAGCGGCGAGGACGATAACAACGGCCCGGACGCGGGCGAGCGCGCTGGCGAGCGCTCCGACGACGAAAGCCCGGGTGAATCGGGTTCCGCGGAGGGCGAGGATACGGGCCCGGCGTCGGAAACCGGCAGCGACCCGGCCGGAGGTGGCGCGGACGACTCCCAAGCCCCCCCGGGTAAGGACGGCGATGAAGACCGGGGCCCGGGCGGCCGGAACGAGAAGGAACCCATCGAGGGCCCCGGTGACGACGGCGGCGATAATGCGACACCCGGCCCACAACAGGATGAACAGGGCCCCCGGCAAGGGCCCGACCCGCGCCAGACAGGTGGCCAACCACCGGGCGCCCCCGCGCCCCAGGGCCGCCCCATGAACGCGGACACCAAGACCCTGGAATCCGAGCAGGCCATGCGCCAATGGTTGCGCCGCATCCCGGATAATCCGGGCGGCCTGTTGCGCGAGAAATTCCGCCGTCAGCAGATGAGGCAGACCCAGACCCAATGATGAACGAACGTTCCATCACGCTCCGTCGAACCCCCTGGCACGGCCTGCCCTGGCTGTGCCTCGCGCTGTTCCTGTTGGCCACGGCGGCACCGGCCTGGTCCGCCTTCAACGCCTACGTGGATCGCACCCAGATCAGCCCCGGCGAGACCCTGCGCCTCACCCTCAAGGCCGACGGCGGCGCCAATGGCGACCCCGACCTGTCCGCCCTGGAGCAGGACTTCCAGATCCTCGGCCGCCAGTCCGGCTCACAGATCCAGATCATCAACGGCCAGATGAGCCAGTCGCGTAGTTGGACCCTGGTGCTGTCACCCCGGCCCCACCTGGCCCAGCGCAAGAGCTTCGTCATCCCGCGCATCACCCTGGGCAAGGAGAGTACCGACCCGGTCACCATCACTGTCAGCGGCCAACCGGCGGCAGGCAGCGCCCCGGTACCCGCACCGCCATCGTCCAAGGGCCAGTCCGCCCCGGCGGGCCAGGCACCCCAGGACCGCGGCAAGCCCGGCCAACGGCGCGGCAACCAGGACGCCAGCATCGCCGTGCACCTGGAGGACGCCAAACCCTACGTCCAGCAGGAGGTCCGCCTCGAGGTCGAGGTGGTGATCAGCTCCGCCGTGTCCGACGCCAAGCTCGCCCTGCCTGACACCCCGGACGCCCGCGTGATCCCCCTCGGCAAGTCCAGCAAGAAGGAGTTCACCCGCAACGGCCAGCGCTTCCTCAGCGTCACACGCAGCTATGCCGTGGTCCCCCAGAAAAGCGGCACCCTGAAGCTCGGCAGCCTGGCCCTGGAAGGCAAACGGCGGGTCTCCAACAACAACGGCTACAGCCCCTTCGGCCGCCTCACCCAGCGCGTGGAGCCCATGGTCATCTATTCGGACCCCGTGGAGTTCGAGGTGCGGCCCATCCCCGAGGCCTGGCTGCAACGGGTCGGGCAGTCCTCGCCCTGGCTGCCCGCGCGCCGGGTTTATATCAACGAGCAATGGACACCCGAGACCGGCAGCGCCCAGACCGGCGAACCGCTGACCCGCACCCTGACCCTGGAGGCACGCGGCGCGGGCGCCGAGCAACTGCCCGACGTGGAGCCACCGCGCATCGACGGCGCACGCATCTACCCCGACCAGCCCAAGCTCGAAACGGTGCCTTCGCAGAGCGAGCAGGCGGGCCGCAAGATCATCAAGTGGGCCATCAACCCCGTGCGGGCGGGCAACCTGGACATCCCCGGTGTACGCATACCCTGGTGGGACACCAAGAACGACCGCATTGCCTGGGCTCAGGCGCCAGGTCGACGGCTGGAGGTCAAGGCGGCGGAAGGCGACTCCGGCCCCGCCCCGACCGCGGACAAGGCCACGGTGCCCAACACCAGTGAACGCAGCCAAAGCCCCGCCGGAGACGGGAGCGAAGGGGTTCGAAACAGCGACGACGAGCCCATTCCCTACCCCGAGTGGCAGGACAGCGCGGGCAGTGCCGAAGGCTGGAATATCCGCTCCTTCTCGATCAACGGGTTGAGCGTTGTGTTCCTGTCCCTGTGGCTCGCGACCCTGCTCATGTGGTGGCTCAGCCACAAACGGCGCGGCGCCACGCGGCCCGCCCCGAGCCCCGCGTCCTCCCCGTCCGCCGTACCCCGGCGCAAGGCCCTGGCCGCCCTCAAGCAGGCCTGCCACAAGGGCGACGCGACCACGGTACGCCAGGCCCTCATGGACTGGTCGGCCCTGCACTGGCCGCGCAACCCGCCCGCGGGCCCGGTGGCGATCGCGCATCGGCTGGAGGCGGATGCAGGTCCCTTCGAACGTCTGGACGCCGCCCTCTACCAACAGGACGGCACGGGCTTTGAAGGAAAGGCACTGTGGAAAAGCCTGAACAACGCACTGACCGCGCGTCGCAAAGCCGCCCGCAAGCCCGCCCAACAGCCCTACAGCGACGCACTCACCAGCATGGGCGTGCGCAGCCGGGCCGCCTGAGACCCCGACCATGAACGCCGAACAATTCAAAAGCCTGCTGGACGCCCTGCCCCTGGCCGACTGGCAACGCATCATCGACGGCGAGGCGCTTGTGGTGATCAATGACCACGCCCTTGATGTCGGCGCGGCCGATGCGCTCAACGCCTGCCTCGACGCCGGACAACACAGCGACGCGCAAGCCCTGCGCACGGCGACCCTCGCTGACGCCGAATCCCTGTACGACAACTACTACCGCACCCACGCCCTCACCCGCACCGGCTTCGACCGCCAGGCCCAGGCCCTGCTGGATGAACACGGCCCGGAAAACTTCGCCGGCCCCTTCGGCCCACCGCCTCCGCGTACCCTGTTCGTGGACGGCGGCGAAGTCATCGCCGCCGATGCCTCCAACCCCCGCCACCGCTACGGCGCCTACTGCGAGCTCGATAACCCCCTGGCCCCGGAAGCCGCCGCCGAAAAGGTCAGGCGCTGGCTCGCCAGCGGCGAGGCCCACCAGCGCTACATGAGCATGAATGCGTGCCGGTATAACTGTTGAGGAGGTGGGTCATGAACCGGCGGGAGACCCAGAGGCCTGATCCGGTGACTGATCCGGACGCAATCAAAAACGTGGTCTGCTTTCCCCCAACGTCTCCCCTCAATTGACGGTCCGTAAACGCCCATGCCCCCCTTGACTGCGTCGGCCGCGAACCATGCAACTAAGGGCGACCCCATACGTCCGCTTCCCATTTGGTCCGATCTCTGGCCAAGCAGAATAGCTCGCCAAGTAAGCCTGAACGGATGACGTTTAACGATTGCCATATAACGAGAACCGTACTAACGTTGCATGGTGATCAAGTCATTCCGATGCAAGCACACTCAGGCCCTGTTTGAAGGCGGCTCCCCGAAACGGTTCCGTTCCTTCCAGGAACGGGCCGAGCGCAAGTTGCAGATGCTCTCGGATGCCACAGCCGTCGAGGATCTCCGCGCTCCCCCGGGGAATCGCCTGGAAAAGTTGTCCGGAAACCGGGCGGGACAATGGAGCATCCGGATCACCGGCCAATGGCGGCTGTGCCTTGAATGGCACGAAGGCCATGCCTGGAATGTAGAGATCGTCGACTACCACTGAACAGGTGCACACCATGCCTTCCAAGCAAATGCGTCCCATCCACCCCGGAGAAATCCTGCGGGAAGAGTTCCTGGTTCCACTGGAGATGAGTGCCCATGCGCTGTCCCAGGCATTGCGGGTGCCCGCGCCGCGCATCAACGAAATCGTCCGTGAGAAGCGGGGCATCACGCCGGATACCGCACTGCGCCTGGCGCGCTACTTCGGCTCCACGGCGGAATTCTGGATGAACCTACAGCGCAGCTATGACCTGCGGAAGGCGTCGGCGGAACTGGGCGAGGTGATCAACCGTGAGGTCCAGCCACGGGCGGCATGAGTGACCAGGTTGAGATGGTGGAATCCGAGTGGCGAACTGACGTGATCCGAAGCGCTGAATCGGACGTGTCGGTCCTGGGCTTCAATGGAAATGTGGTCTGGCCCCAGAAACAACAATGACCGGCCAACTGGCGTGTCTCGATCTGTTCATCGCGCTGATGAATCGTCAGTGAATCAGGCACTTGGATGGTGGCGTACTGCGTCGCGGTTGAACGCCGTCCGCGCTTCGGCTTGGCTTGGCGCAGTTGCTCAATGAACACACGGCGCAACTCGTTCTTCGGGTACGCGTAGATCGCCGCGTAGATCTGCTCGTGACTGACCCGCATGGCCGGGTCTTCGGGATGGCGAAGTTTCAGTTGCTCGGCGATCTGCTCGGGGGACCATTGGCGGTAACGCAGCATGTTGTGAACTCTACCAAACAGCTCCGTCCCTTCCGCGAGCTTGCGCGGGCGCACAC
>JBMYTL010000073.1:0-13092 GCA_049604295.1 Gammaproteobacteria bacterium | reverse complement strand
AATCCCGTCAACGGCTATGACATCGAGGACCTGGAAGTCGGCATGACCGACAGTTTCTCCAAGACCATCACCGAGGCCGATATCGTCATGTTCGCCGGAGCATCCGGTGACGTGAACGGCGTCCACCTGGACGAGGAATTCGCCAAGACCACCCCCTTCGGCGGTCGAATCGCCCACGGCATTCTCACCGCCGGAGTGATCTCCGCCGCCGTCGCCAACCGCCTGCCCGGCCCCGGCTGCATCTACATGAGCCAGAACCTGCAGTTCCGCGCACCGGTACGCCCCGGCGACACCGTCAAGGCCACGGTTACCGTGACCGACGTGAATGTGCCGAAGAAGCGGGTCTCACTGGAGACCATCTGCACCGTGGGAGACACCGTGGTGATCAAGGGTGACGCCATGATGATGACCACCTCCCGCGCCGACCGGGGCGAGTAAACCCTCCTGAATCCTGGCTGGCTGATCGGGACGATCAACCGGCCTAGCTTCGCTTCCGATTGGCGACGGGCTGAAAATTTAGGGAAAACCCGCGCCACGGGAGAACGATGTGTTGAATTAGACTCGGAGCTGCCCGAGGTGGAATACCTCCGGTGGCTTACAGTGAAAACAAGGATAGGGACATGAGTTTCTGGGCAGGCGGTGCGACTTCCGCTTTCGCCATGGCAGTGGCGCTTTGGTGCGGTCCCGTTGCGGCCGACAATCTCGATCTGGTCAAAACCTTCTACGCGGGAACCCAGTATTCCCAGCATGCATCGTCCTCATCGGGACTGGTGCGTTACCTCGTACCTGCTCTGTGCGGACCGAAGTGCACCGGCAAAGCTCCCTCGCTCAAGAAGGCCGGGCGACAGATACTCAAAGATCATCCGGAATTCGTGCGCGCGGCCAAGCTGGATTTCGCCGACGGCGCGTCGGAAGACCCCGAGGCCAATGCGGTCAGCCTGTATATCCCCTTCGCGCTTCACGAAACCCTGGAGCGCAACGGCAAATACCAAACACGCGTGGTCGTCATGCTTGCGGTTGAAGCATTCACCACCCACTCCGGCGAGGCCGAATCGGACGACCCGCGTTTCGAGACACTTTTCACCCTGTCTCGGCTTGGCTTCAAGCCCTTCCTGACCACCTATGCACCCAGCCCGGCGGATTTCCGTGAATTTTACCGCCTGACGTTCAAGGAACTGGCGGACACCGTACTTGGTGATGCTACAGAGCAGCTGCAATGGTCACGAAACGAAATTCCCGAGCTATTCGCGGTGGACCGGGTAAATATCAGTCCCGCCCTGAAGACACTGGCTCCGGTTCTTGCGGCCTTGAGCTCGGGCGACGCCAAGCAGGACGCGAAGCTCCTCTCCAATCACTTCGCCCAACTGCTTACCGGCTACCTTCGTGATGCGGTAATCAAGGCGGGACATTACAAGGTCGCCGTTCTCGCCCCTACATCGCCGTGGCTGGTGCATCACGCCCTGGACTTCCTCAAACACGGTGACGATCCAGTCATTGTATCCGCCGACCAGGAGATTCCTCTGCGAGCCATGAGCGCCCTGCTCGCGGTGAAGGATATTTCGTTGAAGGACCATGGCGTCGCTGAGGATCGAGCCATGGTCGCCCAGCTCGCCGCGCGTGTGTACCAAAGAACATCCGGGGGTTCGGCCACGTTTCTGCCCGAAAACATCTCGGACGTGAAGAAGAAAACGCGCATGGGAAAGGACGGCTGGACCTACCGGAGATTTTCGGAAGATGCCAACAGAAGCCTAACCATCCCCCGCATCGTGGCCGTCAACAAGGCACTCAAGGACCTCGCACCAAAACTTGTGAACCTGATGGTCTGCGCCGCTGAGTCAGGCCAGAGCACAGCGTGCTCGGCCGACGCCTCCATCCAGATCCCCCCATCACAACACTCCATCGCCGCACGCTGATCCATCCCCTCCTCCTCCCGGCACGATGCTCCCAACCGAAACACGGACCCTGTTCAATGAAATACATCCTGGTCTTCGCCCTCGCCCTCTTGGCAGTGGGCTCCGCCAATGCGGAAGGGGTTGCCTTTCGCTGGGCCGCGGAAGGTCCGTCCGAAGCGGACGCCCGCTTCCAGGCCTACTACGAGGCGGCGAAAAGGGAACTTGAGCACCACCTCGGAGGCCAGGCGGTGCTGCGTCAACGGGCGGGGAGTCGTCTGAAGCGGGAGTTCGAACGCAACTTCGATGAGACCAAGCGCATGTTCTTTCCCGGTGTGGCCCGCGAACGCTGCGCCACGCAGACGAATAACCGCGTGCAGTGTTCGATACGAGGTCGCATCGACCGCACGGCCATGCGGCAATACGCCCGCACTGTGGTTCAGGACACAGAACAGACCCATGCCAATGCCCTGGTGTTCGGATTTTCCTCCCAGATTGATGACGGCCCGGCGGAAAACCTGTTGGTCGGAAAACTCCGCGGTCAGATCGCGAATTACGGGCACACCCTTCTAACCGAACGCGGCACCCTGAACGCAGTGGGCAAGAAGGGTCTTGATCTGCTTCTGGGCCTTCGCGAGGCGACATTCTCCCCAGTCCAATACGACGCTGGCGATGAGCGCGGGGAAGGCCATGTACGCATCCGCTTCACCGTCACGGACGGCCGATCGAGCATCGAACTAGGCAGTGAATCCCGGGAGATCACCGCCGCGGTCATCGCCTCCTCCGAAACCCAAGCAGCGTCACGACTACGCGAAAAACTCGCCACTCAGGCCGCGGAGTTCATCGCCCGCAAGATCAACGACACCACTATCGCCCACCAGCAGGGTGCAGTGGCGAAGAAGGCCGCCATCACGCGCAAGGCGAGCGGCGGCAAGTTCTACATCGTGCGCCTGCTGGGCATTCAGCAACGTGATCGGAAAACCATCCGCGCCGTGCGCCAGACGCTCACGAACCTGGGGGCCAGCAAGGCGCCGCGTACCGATCCCACACGTTCTGATGCATCCCAGGTGACCGTCGTGTTCGAGTCCGACCGCGACCTGGTCCACGACGATGTGCTGGACGCGCTCTATGAAACCTTCGGCGATAACGATCGCTTCAGTGCCCGCTACGTGGACGGACGTGAATATGAACTTTCGTTTTGAACTAAGACCCGTTTGCCTCATAAGTGCCGCACTCCTGGCCCTGTCGGGGTGTACACCCCACGGATCGGGGAGTCGCGGCGACGAGCAAGCACAGCCCACCCCGGCGGAGCAGCCCGGGCAAGCGGTCGGCTCAAGCACCGCAACTCCACCCACCACTCCGGCCGTGGTGCCCCCTCCTCCACCTGTTCCCGCCCAGTGGATCGAATTGCACCAGGACAAACGGGTCCGGGTGCGCAGCTCTGTCGAAGCCGACACCCTGGGCCCGGTCCAGGTCGATAGCGGTTTTCGGAGCGGGCTGCTCACCGTGCAACTGAACTTTGAACCCACTCTCAAGGTGAACATCCGGGCCTCCGCCCACTGGTTCGACCGGGCCGGACATCCGATTCGGGATGACGGCCAGCAGAGGCGCGCTCGCTCGGTCTCCGCCGGGGAACCCATCAACTTCAACTGGCGCGCCCCGATCACCCATGCCGACCGGGTGGAGATCCGCATGTTCACCGCCGCTGAATCCGACCAATGAACGACATCGCTCCAATGATCCGACCCCGGCTTTTCTTCGCCCCACGGGCCATGGCGGTGATCACTATCGCCGTACTCGCCAGTGTGAGCAGTGCCGGCACCTACGCCCAGGATGCTCCGAAACCCCGCATCGCGGTGTACGCCCCCATTGTCGCTGACAACGTGAAGCTCCCCTCCAAAAAGACCCTTGACCCAGAAGTTCTAACCCGAACCCTGGAGGAAAAACTCCGTGCCACGCGCCGCGTTCAGGTGTTTGAACGCGATACCGATGTCATTCAAGGCTCCGTGGCCAAGGAGCAGGCCTTGGCACGATCGTCCCAATCCCAGGGCGACCTCGTCGCGGCCTACGCCACCAGCGGACTGGTTATCCAGCCCATAATCGTTGAATACAGTGCCGGGACCTGGTTTCGCGACGTCGACGGCCTGCCCGGAATGTACAAACGCTCCGGCACCGGTCGGCTGACCGTGACCTACAAGGTGCTCGATGCTGAGACCCTGGAAATCAAATTCCCAACCACGGCGCGCGCGAAGTACTCCGGGTCGTCCCAGGTGGTGAAAGGCAAGAAATACCTGTCCCTCCGCCCGATCTGGAACACCCTGGTCGGAAAGGTCAGCGACCAGGCGGTGGTATCCATTACCGATGGTCTGTTTCCCATCCAGGTCATTCGCTATTCCGATGGACAGATCTATATCAACCGGGGCAAGGGCTCCGTGGAACTGGACCGTGTCTACGACCTGATGGCCGCGGGTGAAGCACTCATCGACCCCGCGACAGGTGAAAACCTCGGCAGCTCGGAACTGGCCTTGGGTCAGGTCAAGATCACCCGAGTGCTGCCCAAGTTCAGCATTGCCCAACCGGTATCCAAACTCGACGGCATTCCCCAGCGTGGCGACATCCTGCGCCTGCCACGTTGACCCTCACGCAGGAACCCCCCTTATATGGAGCATTCAACAATGATCAAACGTCGTGACTTTCTCATTCTGGCCACCGGTGCCCTGGCCACTTCCCAAGCCAACGCAGGCCTGTTTGACAACATCCCCAACCCTATATCGAGCCTGTTGGGGGGTGGCATGAACAAGGGCGGGATTGAGTCCTTCATGCATTCCGTCGGCATCTGCTCGAAGTGCCTGCTCATGGCGGAAAGTAAATTCAAGACCGCTCTGAGCGATCACGATGGTGCAAAGGAGGCACAGGCACGCGCCACCGAGTTGGATTACCTGAAATTAAACGGGGATGAGACCACCAAGATTTTCGAAGGCAATGCCTCTTATATGGATAGCATCGATGAGGAGAAGCTGAAAGCGGCCGCCAAGGACAAAGAGGCGAAGGGTGCCTTGGGCCAAGCCTATTTATTCACCGGCCTGGGCGTGTACTTCGAGAAAGAGGTCTTCGATTCGGCAAAAGCGGTGATCAACGCCGTCACCTCCAACCCCACCATGCTCCTCGGCAGCAACCTCGGGGTCGCACAGGTTGCCGGCGTTGCCAAGGGAGTGGCTACAACCGTACCCAGCTTGACCTCCGCGACCATTTCGGCCTTCTCAACGACCTCCGCTTTCATGTCGGGCAACGAGATTCCCGTACCGGATATCTCCGCCATCAACGAGGACCTGGAAGTGGCCGGCCTGGATATCACCCCTGACTTGTTGGATACGGCTTTGTCCGTGCCTATCGGCGGATAAGCAGCAAAGCGAAGGCAGTCCGTACGCGGGACTGTCTTCGCCCACGCCGCGATTCCAAAGTTGAGCGGTGCCTTGGGCTCGTCCCCAACCCTACTCCCCAGTACATACCCATCATGACTTCACGATCGGTACTTTTCGCTTTCCTGTTAGCGTTCACCGCCCCGCTTCTCGCCGCGCCTGACCGTCTCGCCATCGTTTCCACGCGCGACTTCCTGCCGCCCGATGAGATACGCGACCGCGGCGACGATGCCCTCCCCCCCCGTTTGGTCGCCCGCGTCACGGAGAAGCTGGTTCAAAGCGGCCGTTTCACCGTGGTCGAGCGTCAATCCATTGAGCGGCTGCGCAGCGAAAAGCGCTTCTCCGCGCGCTCCTCCCAGCACGCGGCCAAGGCCGTCAGTGCCCTGGTGAGTTCCATGGACGAGCTGGAGCCCCTCAACTTCGAAACCGGCATGGGCGCGGCCGCCCTGACCAAGATCGCCCGCGACCAGGACGCCATCGAATCCCTGCAACGATTTGCCCAACTCGCCCGCGCGGATCTGTTGCTGATCGCCCAGATCGAGGGACTACGCCAACGTAGCCACAGCCAACTCGGCCTCAAACGCACAAACAGAACCGTGGAGGCACGCCTGAGACTGGTGGACGTGCGAACCAGTGCCCTGGTTGGTGCACGATCCATACGCATCTCAGAAAGCAGTCTCGGCCCGCGGGGCGTAAAGGCCGCGAGCGGTCTGGAGGATGGTCTGGCCAGTGGGCTGGCCATGGCGATCCTCGACATGCGATACCCGGCCACCATCCGCTCCACCGATCCGCTAGTCATCTCACGCGGCCAGTCCGATGGCGTCCAGCCGGGCCAGGTACTGCGTGTGCAACGCCCAGGCCAAGAGGTGAAGGAAGCCGACGGTACCTCGCTCGGTCGGGTACTCAAGGACATGGGGCGGGCACGCATCGTCACGGTCCAGGACAAGATCAGCCTCATCGAACCGCTGACCAAGAGCACCTTCGCGCTGGGGGATCTCGTTCAGTTCCTACCCCCCGATCAGGCGACCGGCAACCGCTCAGCCTCCGTCGATCCGAATGCCGGTGCCATCGCAGCGGTTTCGCGCCCCTCCCAACTGCTCATCGCGGGACCAAGGCTATCGGCCGGGGTCAATGCGCCCCCGGGGTCTCTGCGCACGGCCATCAAATCCGTCGTCAAATCCCGAGTCTCGGCCAGCCGACGTCTCACTGTTCTGGACCGCTCGGATCTGATCCGCGCCCTGGACGAAATTCAGCTCACCAGCTTCCTACGCGGTGACGACTTCAGCCGAAAGCTCGCGGGCTACAGCGAATCCGATGCCATCTTGTTTGTCGACGTACGCGAGCTGGAACGCACCAGCGAGTCGCGAAACATCGAGGTACTGGGAACCACCGAAACCCGTTCGAGTACCCGCGCGGTCGTTGACGTAAACCTGCTGAGTCCCAGCAACGGCCAGCTCCTGTACTCGGATCGTTTCACCCTGGCCGACAGCAGAGTGCCGTGGTCGGCCAATGGCATCGGCCAATGGCTCGGTACGGAGGTCTCCAATGCGGTCATCGGGGTCCTGCTGCCTATCACGGTCATATCCTTCGTCGATGACGAAACCGTGATCCTCAACCACGGAACCGATCTGGGACTGCGCTCGGGCATGAATCTCGCCGTGATGGAATCCCGTTCCATCATCGACCCCCAGACCGGCGCGGACCTCGGCAGTTCCCCGCGCCAGATCGCCACCCTGCTGGTTCAGGATGTCCAGTCGGCAACGTCAACCGCGGCGGTGGTCCACGGACAGGTTCGCCCGGGCATGACCGTCAAGACTCCCGCGCCGGGTTTCGTGGCCCGCGAACGTGCCGCCCGGGCGAATGCACCTGCACCCGCACCCCGCCCGAAACTGAGCTGGTAATCCGGCGGAAGGCCCTGACCGGACCGTCGCTCGCCCTGTCTTTCCACCAAGACCAACGGTCGCCCAACGCGGGGCGGAAGCCCTCCCCACGCGTTCGCAAAGGGTTCACATCCTCAGCGCGGCCCGCTCCCGCGACAACGCCCATGACTGATTCCGCTCAGTCAGCCGCGATCCGCGATGGCCTACGCTCGGGCAAAGAACAAGACAGATGGAGGGGGAGCAGCCATGTTGACCTACGAAGACTGCGTGGGGCTGTGTGATTTCTCGGTCGAGGAAATCGAGGCCATCGCCGAACACGAGGGTATCGGCGATCTGGTTGCCGTGGAGCTGGGCGAGTACATCCTGCATTGCGAGGATGGTACCCGGCGCATCCGCGACATCATCTTCGATGACATCGCGCGGGCGCGCCGCAACGGCCGTGTGGATCACGCCGCGAATCTGGAGCGGGTACTCAAGCGTTTCATTGCCGATCACCCTGAGCGCTGTCCCGACTGAAGCGCCACGGCGCGGCTGTCCTGCTGGGGGCTGCTTACCGCTCGGGCCATCCATCGACCCGGCTGTTACCCAATCAGGCCGGGCCAGAGCGTCGTGCCGATCCATGCCAAACGCAGCCCCAGGAGCGCGCACAGCACGGCCACGCCGACGAGGATGGGTTGAAACCCTCCCGCCCTGAGTTCCTTGGCCGCGAACCAGACCCCGAAGCCACACACGAAGAAACCCAACTCCGCCATCCCCAATAAAGCCAACAAGGGCAGCGCAAGGTTTCCCTGCTCGTCCACTTGGGCCGCACGGGTGAGTATCAGCAGGAAGGTCAAGCCCAGGGCCAGTGCGATATAGGGAAACTTGCGGGTCATGAACGGATTACATCAGGGGAAACAAAGCCCAAGGTTATCAGGCTGTCCCCCCTGCCCGCCCACCGCTCTCCCCAACGATCCGGGGGAATCCCCTTCGATACCCGTCTGCACGCTTGATCCACCGGGATGCGGCTGGTCTGATGCCTTACTTGCCCCTTCAAGGCAGCCCCTACGGCCATGGCAGTCAGCAAGTCCGGCTTCATCAGCTTCGCCATTTCCCTGGCGATCAGCGTGTTCGCCACAGTGCTACTCGTGCTGGACCCGCCGCCGGTCCAATCCCTGCGCAATTCGGCCTTCGACACCCTGCACCGCGCCGACCCGCGTAGTTACCAGAACCTCCCGGTTCGCATGGTGGTCATCGATGATGCCAGCCTTGCCCGACTGGGGCAGTGGCCATGGCCGCGAACGAAACTGGCTGAACTGACCCGCCGACTGCACGACCTTGGCGCCGGGGTGATCGCCTTCAACGTCGTCTTCTCCGAACCCGACCGCACCTCGCCCGCGGCGGCCAGCACGAATTGGCCGCTGCAGCCGACCCTGCGCGCACGCCTTCTTGGGCTTCCGGATCATGACCTGGCGTTCGGAGAGGCCCTGGCCGCGACCCCATCCATCGTGGGTGTCGCGTTGAATAACGACGGTGAGGAACGCGTGGTCGATGTGCGCGCCACCTTCAAGGCCAAACACTTCAGCCCTGACTGGCTGGTGCGCTACCCGAGAGCGCTCGCCAGCCTGCCGGTGTTGGACCACAACGCAACGTCCATTGCATCGCTGAACATGACGCCCGACGTGGACGGCACGGTGCGCGCCATTCCCCTGGTCCAGTTACTGAACACCGCCCTGGTTCCGTCACTCTCCCTGGAAACTTTGCGGCTCGCCTCGGGCAGCCCGGAGATCATTCTGGAGTTCGACGAGGTGGACGGTGGCGCGACTGCCCTGAGTCTGGGGGACATGCCCATCAACATCGATTCGAGCGCACGCCACTGGCTGCACCTCAGCGGCCCGAACCGCGAGCGCGTTGTCTCCGCCTGGGAAGTGCTTGAGGGCACCGTGGACCCGGAACGCATCAGGGACAACATGGTGGTGGTGGGCGCGACGGCCGGTGGTCTGCTGGACATCCATTTCACCCCCGTGGGCCCGATGTCCGGCACAGAACTGCATGCGGAGGTCCTGGAGCAATTGCTGCTGGGCGCGGGACTGAATCGGCCCTGGTGGGCCCGGACCGCGGAACTGGGGGCGATCTGGGCGGCCTGGATTCTGCTCGCACTGGTATTTGCACGCCTTGGCCCTTTGACCAAGCTGATCATCACCACTGTGCTCCTGGGCGCCATGGCCTACATCAGCTATGACGCCTTCGTCAGTTCCCGCATGCTCCTGGACGCCACACTCCCCGGCATCACGCTCCTCGGCATCTTCCTGGGGAGCACCATCCCCCGGTTCATCGAATCCGAAGTGGCCGCGCGACGCATCCGCTCCATCTTCTCTTCCTACGTTTCACCGGACCTCGTCACCCACCTTCTGGACAACGAATCCTCCCTCGCCCTGGGCGGAGAGCGTCGCGAATGCAGCTTCGTGATGACGGACCTGGCCAACTTCACCGCCACCATGGAGGGCGTGAACCCGGAGCAGGCCATCCAGGTTTTGAACGAGTACCTGGACGGCATGATCTCCATCGCCTTCCAACACGAGGGCATGATCGATCGCATCGTGGGCGACGCCGTGGCGGTGATCTTTTCAGCGCCGCTGGTACAGACGGACCACGCGGCCCGGGCCCTGCGCTGCGCCGTCGACATGGACGGGTTCGCCCAGAGCTTCTCCGAACGTTGGAAGGCCAGGGGCTTCCCCATCCACGAAACCCGCATCGGCATCCACAGCGGCAGCGTCATTCTGGGTACGGTGGGCGGCGCGAACTTCCGTGACTATCGGGCACTGGGCGACCCGATCAACACGGCCTCGCGTCTCGAAGGCGCCAACAAGTACATCGGCACACGACTCCTTGTCTCGGAGAACACCGTCGGCCAGATCCCGGATTTCAGTGACCATCCCTTGCGGGAGGTCGGCCTCCTGCTGGTGGCGGGCAAGACCGAGGCATTGCGCGTCTACGCTTATTTTCACTCCGACCGCGACGCACCTCAGTCCGACTACGACCGCGCCTACACCTTACTGAATACCCATCCGGAAACAGCCAGGTCGGCGTTCAGGGCGCTGCTGAAGGACTACCCCAACGATCCATTGTTGGCGTTTCACCTCGCGCGCCTCGAGCGCGGAGAACAGGGCACCCTCGTGACGTTGGCGGGTAAGTGACCCCACGTGATCGTGGTCTCGCCCCCCAAGGGCGTGCCAGCACGATGGAGGCTGCACCGCGGCCTGTACACGGACAGTCCGCTGCCCCCTCAAACGGCTTCCCCCTCATCGGCGGGCTCGTAAAACTTCGGCCATTTCTCCTTCACCAGGGGCCCACTCACCGACAACATGTGACAGGAATCGATGAATGCGGGCTTGGTCGTCGACTTGCCGTCGGGGTCACCGGTATAGCCCTCGCTCTTGCTCATGATCGCCTGGAAGGCCGTGGTCGCCATGGGGCCAAGAAGTTCCGTCAGATGAGTGCAGCCACGCGCCCCGCCCAAGAGCTCCTTCACCCGCCGATTCCACCCGGGTCCGATGGTCAGGCCCACCAACCTGCGATAGGCCTCATTGACCCGGGGGCACTCATTGAAGGGCGACCACTCGGTCACCGCCTCGGCATCGTGCACGGTGTACTGCTTATCCACCGTCAGGCGTACCCACATCTCATGGAGCGCTTCGCCGGCGTTGATGAAACCACCGCGCGCCTGATTGGGAAAGTTGTACGGTTTGGTATCGACAAGATGGCCTTCGATATCCCAAAGGCCGTCTTCCCGCTCATAGGCTTGGCAGGTGACCTGACGGGTGTGGGCGAGTGTGCGCGGTGTGGTTTGAGACAGGGGCATGGATCTCTCGGCGTCGGGTTCGCGGGGAATGAGTCTAAACCGGCGATTTCCGGCCACTGTTTCCCGAATGCAACGAAATGTATCGCGAAGGGACAGGGCCGCTTGCCCCACACCTTGAAAACTCCGGGCACCCCCATGGAGAGGAACGTTCCCACGGCGGATAGCTTTATGATCCATGGTACGGATAAGGAGCCTCTCACGATGGAAACGCAGCCGGACATCGGGACACCGGACCCCCATACGCGCCGGATAACGGACTTTCTCCGCCAGATCGGGCTGACGATCCGGTTCGAGCCGATCCCGGTCCGGACATTCCTACCGGGCATACTCATCCACGACGGAGGACTGACTGTCGATGTAACCGCCCTTCGGCATCCAGGTGACCTGCTGCACGAGGCCGGGCATCTCGCCGTTGTCCCGCAACGGGAACGTTGCGCGCTTGGCGGGTACGTGGGAAAGAATCCCGCGGACGAAATGGCTGCCATCGCGTGGTCATGGGCCGCCCTGCGACACCTCGGCCTCGAACCCGAGGTGGTGTTCCATCCCGAGGGTTACCGGGGCGCATCGGCCTCGCTGATCAACGCTTTCGCTCAGGACATGGGACCGGGCACGCCACTGCTTGAGTGGTACGGACTGACCTCCGCGGGAATGCCCACTTCCGACCCCGCGATGCCCCTGTTCCCGACCATGAGCCGTTGGCTTCGCGAATAACCCGGGAATGCGCATCCCCGGGTGGTTCCACTTGAAGCAACGCGTGCAGCCTCAATATCGCGGAATAGGCCCCAGAAGAAGGTGATTCCCAAAATGGTTTACGCGCGACAGCCGCGAATGTATCCGTTGGCAGCCACCGAGCTGCGCCGCCAGGCGGCACTCAATCACGTTCAATCCCTGGTCCTGCTGCTATCCCTGGCGGGCCTTCTCGCCCTGGTAGGTGGCCTGCTTCTGGGCGATCTCGGTGTAGCCGTCGCTATCGGACTGGGCCTTGGGGCACTCATCGCCAATCCGTCGCGCAACCCGCGCCTGGGCATGCGGCTCGCCGGTGCCCTGCCCCTGCATCCGGCCGAAGCACCAGGGCTGTTCCGCACCGCCACCGAACTGGCCCGGCGTGCGGAACTGCCCTCGGTACCGGAGCTCTATTACCTGCCCCAACGCGTGGGTAACGCCTTCGCGATGGGCAGCGAGCGGCAATCGGCCATCGCGATCAGTCACGGGCTGCTCGCAGGCCTGACCGAGCGCGAATTGGCGGGCGTACTGGCCCATGAGATCAGTCACATCCGCAATCAGGATCTGCGCGTCATGGGACTGGCCGATCTGTTCAGCCGCACCACCGGCGTGCTTTCCCTCCTGGGCCAGGTCCTGCTGCTGTTCAGCCTGCCCCTGGTGCTACTCGGAGACCTGAACATCAACTGGCCCGCCCTCCTGGCGCTGATTGCCTCGCCCCTGCTCAGTCTCGTGGCCCAGATGGCCCTGTCGCGAACCCGCGAGTTCGCCGCCGATCTCGGCGCCGTGGCACTCACCGGAGATGCGCGGGGATTGGCCCGGGCCCTGGCACGAATCGAATACGCCCAGCGGCCCTGGTGGCAGCGCCTGGCCTTTCCCGGGCAGACGGATGGCCAACCCTCCGCCCTGCGCACCCATCCCCCCACCGAAGAGCGCATTGAGCGCATCCTTGCCTTGGAACACCCGCCGACCGCCTCCGGCTGGGGGCATTGATGTAGGGCGTCTTTGATAATCCCGAATGGCCTATGCTCAGGCCCCATTCACCAACGCAGCAACAGACGATCATGACCGACCAAGCGCCCCCTGCCGCGGTCCAAGCCGACGAAGCACTCATTCCCATCGGGATCAGCTCCTGCCTTTTGGGAGAACCGGTGCGCTTCGACACCGGCCACAAGCGCGACAACTACATCATCGGCACCCTCGGTCAGTATTTCCGTTTTGAATCCTTCTGCCCGGAAATGGCCATCGGACTGGGCGCTCCGCGCCCCACAATCCGACTGGTGGGCGATCCGGAGCACCCGCGCGTCATCGGTGTCAAACAGCCCGATATCGACGTCACGGAC
>JBMYTL010000072.1:7912-13347 GCA_049604295.1 Gammaproteobacteria bacterium | reverse complement strand
CGCGATCCGTCACCAAGTCCACCGAGCAGACCAGCAGATCTTCGAGCGGTATGCGGTATGCGGTATGCGGTATGCGGTATGGGAACAGACCACATTTTTCTCGAGACGAAGGTCTAGATGAGGTTGCAAACAAGCATGACATGTTCATTTTTCGGCCGTCCTGGTCCTTCTTCGTAGGAGTTCGTTGCTGTCCGCCCGATCAGCCAACGAGGGTGTCTATCCGGTCGACAAACAGCCGAGCTTGGTTGATCGCCCAGCGTGTCTGCTCGACGGTCAGAGGCTCGCCGGTGTAGTCAGCCAACAAGCGGATTCGCTCTACCTGATTCAAGGCTCGACCAAGTTCGGGCGCCACACGACCTGTCACAACCAGGGTCTCACCGAATGCAGCCATCAAGCCGCGATGGGTTTTGATAGTTGCTGGGTTGAGGTCCGCATTGGTGTGAAGCAGTGCCGCATGGGCCGCGTCAAACATGGCGTAGTACGCGCGGTTGCATGCACCGTCCTGGTCCCCATCGGAAAGCAATAGCTCGGCGGACTCCAAAGCTCTGTGCGCTTTCGCGAGATGGGTCTCCGGGGTCAAAGGCGGATTCCTTCGCAGCGTATATTGCGGATCAGGTCGGGATTGGGGAATTCCTCAGGGTGTTCCCATTCGTCTTCCCAGAGCGGGAGAGGGTCGACCAATACACCGGTTTCCAACATGACGTCGAATGCGATACCGGCCATATCCACGACCGCTTCGCTGCGTGGGCCGTGCTCGCCTCGCAGCAATACGGCAATGTCGGTATCGCTATCAGCGGTGAATACGCCTCGTGCGCGACTTCCGAACAGATAGGCGGCGGCGAAGCTGTAATGCTCCCTCACTTTGGAGAGGAACAGGCGGGCGGATTGTTCTGTGGTGGGGTCCAAGGGGGCGCTCAAGGAATAATCGGGCAAATTATCGCGGACAGGCCAAGTTTGCGGGCAGTCTCACTAGGACCAGTCTTCGGTGGTTGGCGCTCAACGCAGCATCGCATCTTCATCGTTCAATCCTGCCAAGTTTGACGATCAATCCAGGTAATTCATCGATCACCAAACTCCAAATAATGTCGTCATCGAGACCCAGATACCCATGAATCAGGCGATTGCGTGTCGCTACGATCATTCGCCACGGGATGTCGGGATGGCGATCACGGATTGCACCGGGGATATGTGTCGCGGCTTCCCCAATCAACTCAAGATTCCGCAACACGGCGTCGTAAGTCCGACGATCAGCGATGAAGTCTGTCTGATCTAATCCGTCGGTGTACTCCCGAACTGTCTCAGCGAACCGGCGCATATCCGCGATGTACAGCGTCCAATTACGCTCAGACATCCACCAGATCCCGTTCGATATATGGCTTCAGCTCAGGCCGAAGTGCTCGATCCGTCACTAGGTCAACCGAACAGGCCAGCAGGTCTTCGAGAAAGAACTGCAAACCGAAATAGCGGCGGCTGTTCGCTTTGCCCGTGAATCCCACCAATACGTCGAGATCACTGCCTTGTTCGGCCTCGTCGCGGGCGGTTGACCCGAATATCGCGAGACGTGCCACACCGAACCGGTCGATGATTTCCGGTTTGTGTTGGCGGAGGATGCTTAGCGTTTCGTCTCGGGTCATCAGTGAATCTGCGAGAGCTGCGGGAGTTGTTGGCGAGGGTTCGCGGGCAAGCCCGCTCCTACAGGTGGCTCATTCAGGGGGAGCGAGTCGTCCCAGCACTTCATTCACCACCTCTATACGCCTCGGATACTCCTCCATGTCATACGCATACTTCAACACCTCCTGGCCCTGCAGTTTGAAGGTCTCGGCCTCCTTTTGAATCATCCGGATCAGTTGTTCGGCGTTGATGACGGGTTTCGGGCCCAGCAGGATCCGCCCGCCGTTTCCATGGCCCTCGATCTTGGTGATGCCCATGGGTGTGGCCTTGAGCTTGATGGCGGTGGTTTCGAACAGGTTCTTGGTGGCCTGGGGCAGCAGGCCGAAGCGGTCGATCATTTCCACTTGGAGCTCGCGCAGTTCCTCGGTGCTGCTGGCGCTGGCGATGCGCTTGTACATGATCAGCCGTGTATGCACGTCGGGCAGGTAGTCGTCGGGTAGCAGGGCGGGGATGCGCAGGTCGACCTCGGTGCCCTGGTGCAGGGGTTTGTCGAGGTCGGGTTCCTCGCCGTTTTTGATGGCCTCAACGGTGCGTTGGAGCATGTCCATGTAGAGGCTGAAGCCGACTTCGTGCATCTGGCCGGACTGGTCTTCGCCCAGCAGTTCACCGGCGCCGCGGATCTCCAGGTCGTGGGTGGCGAGGGTGAATCCGGCGCCCAGGGTATCCATGGATTCGATGGCCTCCAGGCGCTTGACGGCGTCGGCGGTCATGGTCTTTTTGGGCGGGGTGACGAGGTAGGCGTAGGCGCGGTGGTGGGATCGTCCGACGCGGCCGCGGATCTGGTGCAGCTGGGCGAGGCCGAGCTTGTCGGCGCGGTTGATGACGATGGTGTTGGCGTTGGGGATGTCGATGCCGGATTCGATGATGGTGGTGCTCACCAGCACGTTGAAGCGGCGGTGGTAGAAGTCGAGCATCACGCGCTCCAACTGGCTCTCGCGCATCTGGCCGTGGCCGATGTCCACGCGCGCCTCGGGCACAAGTTCTTCCACCTTTTTGGCCATCTTTTCGATGCTCTCCACCTCGTTGTGCAGGAAGTAGACCTGCCCGCCGCGTTTGAGCTCGCGCAGGATGGCCTCGCCCAGCAGGGCGTCGTTCCACTCGGAGACGAAGGTCTTGATGGCGTGGCGCTGGGCCGGGGGGGTGGCGATGATGCTGAGGTCGCGCATGCCGCTCATGGCCATGTTGAGCGTGCGCGGGATGGGGGTGGCGGTGAGGGTCAGCAGGTCCACCTCGGCGCGCAGTTGCTTGAGCTGTTCCTTCTGCTTCACGCCGAAGCGTTGTTCCTCGTCGACGATCACCAGGCGCAGGTCTTTGAACTTGACGCTGGGCTGGAGCAGCTTGTGGGTGCCGATGACGATGTCCACCTTGCCCTCGGCCAGGTCGGCGAGCACGGCGTCCTGCTGTTTCTTGGATTTGAAGCGGGACAGGGCCTCGATCTTGAAGGGCCATTCGGCGAAGCGGTCGAGGAAGTTCTGGTAGTGCTGGGAGGCGAGCAGGGTAGTGGGCACCAGCACGGCCACCTGGCCGCCGTCGTTGACGGCCGCGAAGGCGGCGCGCATGGCGACCTCGGTCTTGCCGAAGCCCACGTCGCCGCAGACCACGCGGTCCATGGGCCGCTCGGCGGTGAGGTCCTTGAGTACCTGGCCGATGGCGGCGGCCTGGTCCGGGGTCTCCTCGAAGGGGAATCCGGCGGCGAAGGCGACGTATTCGCCTTCTTCGAGTTTCAGGGCGTGGCCGGGGGTGGCCTCGCGGCGGGCATAGAGGTGCAGCAGTTCGGCGGCCACGTCGCGCAGTTTCTCGGCGGCCTTCTTCTTGATCTTGCTCCACTGTTCGCCGCCCAGCTTGTGCAGCGGGGCCTTTTCCTCGGCCGCGCCGGAGTAGCGGGAGATGACGTGCAGGGCGGCCACGGGCACGTAGAGCTTGTCGCCGCCGGAGTATTCCAGGGTCAGGAACTCGGCGTCGATGCCGCCCACGTTCAGGCGTTGCAGGCCGAGATAACGGCCGACGCCGTGTTCCTCGTGCACCACCGGCGAGCCTTCGCGCAGCTCGGTGAGGTCCTTGATGATGGTGTCGGGGTCGCGCTTGGCGCCCTTGCGGCGGCGCTCCTGCTGGGCGCGTTCACCGAAGATCTGGGTCTCGGCAATGACGGAATAGGGGCCGTCTTCAAGCAGCAGGCCCTCTTCCATGGGTGCGATGGTGATGCACACCGGTTCGCCGGAATCGAGGAAGCCTTGCCAGCCGTCCACGCCGCGCGCGGAGATGCCGTGGTCGCGCAGCATGCCGGTGAGCACCTCGCGGCGGCCCGCCGACTCGGCGGCGAACAGCACGCGGCCTTTCTGCTGTTTGATGCTGGCCAGGTGGGCCTTGAGGGCGCTGGCCGGATCCTCGGCACGGCCGCGCAGGCGCAGTTCGGGCGGGGCGGCGGTGGCGTGGTTGATGTCCGCCTTGGCCGGGTCGGGCAGTTCGAAACGTTGCAGGGCGACCCGGGGCCAGGCGTCCAGGGCGGTGTTCACCGACTCGGGCTCCAGGAACAGGGCGTCCGGGGCCAGCAGGGGGCGTTCGATGTCGTGGCGGCGCTGTTCGTAGCGGCCATGGGCCTCGTCCCAGAACGATTCCAGGCCCTCGATGAGCTGGTCCTGGGCCAGCACCAGGGTGTCGGCGGGCAGGTAGTCGAACAGGGTGTCGGTGGCCTCGAAGAACAGCGGTAGGTAGTACTCGATGCCGCCCGGGGCCAGGCCCTGGGAGACATCGGTGTAGATGGGGCTCTTCTGGGCATTGCCCTCGAAGCTGGTGCGGAAGCCCTGGCGGAAACGGGTGATGGCGTCCTCGTCCATGGGGAACTCGCGGCCGGGCAGCAGGCGGATCTCGTCCACGCTGTCCGCCGAGCGCTGGGTCTCCGGGTCGAAGGTGCGGATGGTCTCGACCTCGTCGTCGAACAGGTCGATGCGGTAGGGCTGGGCGGTGCCCATGGGGTAGAGGTCCAGCAGGGAGCCGCGCACGGCGAATTCGCCGTGGTCGAAGACCTGACCCACGCACAGGTAACCGGCCGCCTCCAGGCGCTTGCGCGTGGTGTCCGGGTCCAGGGTGTCGCCGGGTTTGACCAGGAACACCGAGCCGTCCAGCCAGGACCGGGGCGGTACCCGGTGGGCGAGGGTGGCGGCGGGCACGATGAGCACGCCGCGCTTGGTCTCGGGCAGGGCGTGTAGGGTCAGCAGGCGCTGGCTGATGATGTCCTGGTGGGGGGAGAAGACGTCGTAGGGCAGGGTCTCCCAGTCCGGAAAGCTCAGCACCGGCAGCTCGGGTTCATGGTCGGCGGTCTGGCCCAGGAAGAAGCGCAGGGCGGACTCCAGCCGCCAGGCGGACTGGCTGTCGTTGGTCACCACCAGGGTGAGGCCATCGTGGCCCCGGGCGGCGGAGGCCACGGCCAGGGCATCGGCGGCGCCGTAGAGGCGGCCCCAGCGGTGGGTTTGCCGGGGGGCGGTGGGGAGCTTGGGGGCGAGGAGGGCTTGCATCAGGCGTTTCGAAGGCGGAACGGAGAAGTTGGAAGTAAGAAGTTGGAACTGGCGAGTTGGAACGGTGAAGAAGAGGGTCGTTGGCCGCCGCTCCCGTGGGGGAACGGGTCGTGCAATGCCATCGCTTCGGCTGTAGGAGCGGGCTTGCCCGCGAATGTGGCGGTGGTTTGAGTTGAAGTCCCGGTCACCGGCGTCGGGTCAGGGTGGATGAGGTGTGGCTAACGCGGGAGTGGCGTCCCGCCGCGATGGCTT
>JBMYTL010000072.1:0-7902 GCA_049604295.1 Gammaproteobacteria bacterium | reverse complement strand
GCGGCGGGACGCCGCTCCCACAGGGACGCCGTTTCCCCATGGGGCGGCGGATTCTCCCACACCCATCCGCTTGCGGGCCAAGGGGTGGCCCCGCAGACTGCGCGGCAATTCCAAGTTCGAGGTTTTCACCATGTTCAACTGGGTTGATCGCATTCCCACCGGCCCCGTCGTTTTCGCCGCCATCGTGCTGGGCCTGGCGCCCTTCGTGCCCGAGCCCCACCTGTGGCAGAAGCTCAAGATGCTGATGGCCGGTACCCTGTCCAAGCCCCTGGATATCTTCGACCTGTTCATGCACAGCATTGGTTTGATCCTGCTTGGCTTCAAGGGCATCCGCTACCTGCAGACCGGCTCCATCCACGGCAACCGCGCGCCCGGGGACCAGCCGGAACTTCCCAAGAACGACTAAGGCCCCGCGGCTTGCTCCCGTGGACGCGCGCAAGATCATCCACGTGGACATGGACGCCTTCTATGCGTCCGTGGAGCAGCGCGACCGGCCGGAACTGCGCGGCCGACCGGTCATCGTCGGCGGCGATCCGTCCAAGCGCGGCGTGGTGGCCGCGTGCAGCTACGAGGCGCGCGAGTTCGGTGTGCGCTCGGCCATGCCCGCCGCACGGGCCGCGCGGCTGTGCCCCGACGCGGTGTTTCTGCGTCCGCGCTTCGAGGCCTACAAGTCGGTGTCGGGCCAGATCCACACCGTGTTCGCCCGCTACACCGACCTGATCGAACCCCTGTCCCTGGACGAGGCCTACCTGGATGTCACCGGCTGCCCCATGTTCGAGGGCTACGCCACGCGCATCGCCCGGGACATCAAGGCGGCGATCCGCGAGGAGACCGGCCTGGTGGCCTCGGCGGGGGTGTCCTACAACAAGTTCCTGGCCAAGACCGCCTCGGATATGGACAAGCCCGACGGGCTCTACGTCATCCTGCCCGAGCAGGGCGAGGCCTTTGTCGCGACCCTGCCGGTGGGCCGTTTCCACGGTATCGGCAAGGCCACCGAGGCGCGCATGAAGGCCCTGGGTATCGAGACCGGGGCGGACCTGAAGGCCCGCTCCCTGGAGGACCTGCAAAGTCATTTCGGCAAGGCGGCGCGTTACTTCCACGACATCGCACGCGCCCGGGACCACCGGCCGGTGAACCCGCACCGGGAGCGTAAGTCCCTGGGTGCGGAGCGCACTTTCGAAACGGACCTGCACGATGAGCAGGCCATGTACGAAGTATTGGAGCGCCTGCTGGACGAACTCTGGCAGTCCCTGGCGCGGCGTTCCCTGCGCGCGCGGCGGTTGACGCTCAAGGTGCGCTATCCGGATTTCCGCACCGTGACCCGGGGTCGAACCTTTCCCTCCCCCATGGACGAGCCCTCGCGGGTGATGTTGGAGATCCGGGCTCTGCTCGCCCGTACCGATGCGGCCCGGCTCGGCGTGCGCCTGCTGGGCTTGAGTTTCAGCGCCTTCGATGCCGCGGGGCGCGGTGATGACGCCACCCAGATGTCGCTGTTCGCGGGGTGAGTGTCCCGGGCGGGCGTGCCTGCGAGACAGCGCGCAAAACCCGACTCCGGTCGTTGATGGGCCTCCCCCCCGGAGGCTGTTGGAGCAGCGCGTAATTACGAATGGCCTGAACCCGGGCACGGCGTTACCGTACGCGCCGTGGGGTTCTCAATGAGCACCCCGACATGCCAATTCCAAACCCCTGAACGGTGCCGCGGCATTGCCTTCTGACACACCATCCATCGCCATCCTGGGTTGGCGCGAGTGGCTCGCCCTGCCCGAACTGGGAATCGACCGCATCAAGGCCAAGGTCGATACCGGCGCCAAGACCTCGGCCCTGCACGCTTTCTACGTGAAACCGTTCCGTCGCTCGGGCGAATCCTGGGTGCGTTTCGGCATACACCCCGTGCAGGGTGACACCGATACGCAGATCGAATGCCAGGCCCCGGTCAGCGACCGCCGCGCGGTAACCGACTCCGGCGGCCACAAGAGCAATCGCTGGGTGATCGTCACGCCGGCCGTCTTCGGCCGGGAAACCCGCGACATCGAACTCACACTCACCAACCGTGACAGCATGAAGTTCCGCATGCTGCTGGGGCGCCGCGCCATGGCGGGCCAGTTCACGGTGGACCCGGGTGCCTCCTATCTATTGGGTGACCCGGCCAAACTGGAAGACCTATGAAAATTGCCCTGCTTTCACGCAACCGCAAGTTGTACTCCACCCGTCGCCTGGTGGAGGCCGCGGAGGCGCGCGGACACGAGGTCCAGGTGATCGACGTGCTGCGCTGCTACATGAACATCACCTCCCATAACCCCTCCATCCACTATAAGGGGGAGGACCTCACCGGTTTCGACGCGGTTATTCCGCGTATCGGTGCGTCGGTCACCTTCTATGGCACCGCCGTGCTGCGCCAGTTCGAGATGATGGGGGTGTACCCGCTGAACGAATCGGTCGCCATCAGCCGCTCCCGCGACAAGCTGCGTTCCCTGCAGTTGCTGGCGCGCCGGGGCATCGGCCTGCCCGTGACCTGTTTCGCCCACTCTCCCGATGACATCGAGGACATGCTGAAGATGGTGGGCGGCGCACCGGCGGTGATCAAGCTGCTGGAGGGCACACAGGGTATCGGAGTGGTCCTCGCCGAGACGGAAAAGGCCGCCGAGAGCGTGGTCGAGGCCTTCATGGGCCTGAAGGCGAACATCCTGTTGCAGGAGTTCATCAAGGAGGCGGGTGGAGCGGACATACGCTGCTTTGTCATCGGCGAAAAAGTGGTCGCGGCCATGAAGCGCCAGGGGGCCGAAGGCGAGTTCCGTTCCAACCTGCATCGGGGCGGCAGTGCCAGCCTGATACGCCTCACCCCGGAGGAACGCTCCACCGCCGTGCGCGCGGCGAAGATCATGGGCTTGAACGTCTGTGGTGTGGACATACTGCGCTCCAACCACGGCCCCGTGGTCATGGAGGTCAACTCCTCGCCGGGGTTGGAAGGCATCGAAACCGCCACCAACAAGGACGTGGCGGGCATGATCATCAGTTTCATGGAAAAGAACGCCAAGCCCCACCGCACCAAGACGCGCGGCAAGGGCTGAGCACCACGGAACACACCAGAGCATGGCCAAGCGCAGGCGCCCTTCGTTTCTGATTCATGGCACCGAGGTCGCCCCAGGCGCCACGACGGCCGTCAACATCCCCGTGGCGGGGCTGTATACCGCCACCCCCGTGAACATGCCCCTGCACGTGGTGCATGGCCGTTCCGCGGGCCCCACGCTGCTGGTCAGTGCCGCCGTGCACGGTGACGAGATCAATGGCATCGAGATCATCCGCAGGCTGTTGCGCGCCCCGGCGCTCAAGCGCCTGAAGGGCACGCTGATCGCCGCCCCGGTGGTCAACGTGTTCGGTTTTCTCAACCGCTCGCGCTACCTGCCGGATCGCCGAGACCTGAACCGCAGTTTTCCCGGTTCCGATAGCGGCTCCCTGGCGGGGCGGGTGGCGGGCCTGTTCCTGGGCGAGGTGGTGGCCCATTGTCAGTACGGCATCGACCTGCACACCGCCGCCGTGCACCGCGACAATCTGCCCCAGATCCGTGCCGATCTGGAGGACCCGGATATCGAGCGCATGGCCCTGGCCTTTGGCGCCCCCGTGGCCCTGCACTCCAATGTGATCGAGGGTTCGCTGCGTGCGGCCGGTCGGGAGCACGACGTCAAGGTGCTTACCTACGAGGCGGGTGAGGCCCTGCGTTTCGACGAGTTCTCCATCCGCCGGGGTGTGGCGGGCTGCATCAATGTGTTGCGTGCCCTGGAGATGCTCCCGCCCAGCCGCGGTCGCGTTAAGCCGTCCACGGTGTTGCGTTCCAGCACCTGGGCGCGTGCCGGGCAGAGCGGCATCCTGCGTGCCCGTTCCGCCCTGGGGGCCGCCGTGTCCAAGGGCGATGTGCTGGGGGTGATCGCCGATCCCTTCGGCGCGGGCGAGGCCGAGGTGCTGTCTCCGGCCACCGGTATTGTTATCGGCCGCACCAACCTGCCCCTGGCCCATGAGGGTGAGGCCCTGTTCCACGTCGGGCGCACCCGCCGAGGCGAAAGCCTGGAGGAGGAGATCGAGGCCCTGCAATCGGAGAGCGATGTGCGCCCGGTGGATGAGACCGGCGAGCCCGCCATCGTATGAGCCCCCGGAACCTGCATCGTGCGCCCGCATCCATGGCTGTTTCCCTGGCCGGGTTCGGGGCCGGATTCGGGGCTTGCCCGTCCCGGGGTCGATGGCCGCTTGCGCGGCTCGCCCTGCTTGCCGTTCTGCTGGTGGCGAGCCTGGTTTCCATCGGGGTGGCCGGGGCCGAGAGCGGCAACTTCGGCCCCGGCTGGATCCGTGCCAATGACGTGCGTCTCACCGAGTTGCAGCTGACCCTGGACCGGGGCACCGCCACCGAGAAACAACTCGATGGCCTGCGCGGCGAATTGCGCGACATGCGCGACGGCACCCAGAGTTGCGTGAAATCCTCGGAGGAACGGGTCAACGCGATCCAGGAGTCACTGGATGTACTTGGGGAAACCCAGGACGGCGAGGAGCCCAGTCTGGCCGCCAAGCGCAAGCTCCTCGAAAAGGAACGCCTGAACGCCAAGAACCACCTGGCCGAGTGTCGACTGCTCGGCCTGCGCGTGCGCGAGGCCCAGGAACGCACCGAATCCCAGATCAAGGACCTTTTGGCCAACCAGTTGCTGCATCGCGCACCACCGGTATGGGAGGTCGCGGGCGACCTGGCGGCCAACCCCCGCTGGTTGCAGACCACCACGGACGACCTGCTCACCGCCGGACCGGCGCGTGATGATCGAGACCTCCTGGTCACCCTGGGCATCTTCGCCGCCGCCGCGGTGACCGGTCTGCTGGTGGGCGCCCTGATCGCGCGCCGCGTCGTCGGTTACCTGCCGCGTCTGCCCAGCGACGGGGTTCTGGCCCGTTACGCCCTCTACACCACGCGCAGACTGCGCCCGGCAATGGTGGCCCTCTTCATCGGCCTGACCGCCCTGTACCTGGGCTCCCTGGTTCCGGCCATGTTGGCCCTGCCCATGGCCGTGTATTGGGTCGTATCCCCGGTGGTGCGTGCCGCGCTCTGCCGTGTCGCCGATGAGGATGGTCCCTGCCGCATAGCCGTTGCCCTGCGGCCGGCACTGGCCCTGGCACTGCTGTGGCTGGCGGGAATGAGCCTGGGCGACACCCTGGACCTCAACGAGCTGAGCGTCAGTGCCATACGCAACCTGTACGCGGGCCTGTTCGCCGTGCTGCTGGTGCGCATTGTGGTCCTGATCTTCAGCGTCCCGGCCATGAGCGGGTGGCAGGTCTGGCGCAACCCCACCTTGCTGGCCGTTCTGTCGTCGCCGATGGCCCAGTTCCTTGGCTACCCCAACCTGGCCAATTTCCTGTTCACCGGCGTAACCGGTTCCCTTGGGATGCTGGCGCTGACCATCATCACCGGGCGCCTGATCTTCCAGAGTCTCAACAGCCTCAACACCGGTAGCTCGGAGTTCAGCGTCCGCCTGCGCGAACGCATCGGCCTGAAGAAAGAGGAAGCCTTTCCCGCCAGCCCCTGGATCAAGACCGGTACGCTGATCGGCCTGATCGTTCTCGTGGTGCTGGGTGTGATCAATGCCTGGCAGATATCCGATGCGTTCACCAACCGGGTCAGTGAGGCCTTCTTCGACGGCCTATCGATCGGCGAAACCGAGATCGTCCCGGTGCGTATCGTCCTCGCCCTGGTGGGCTTCGTGGCCTTCATGGTGCTGGCCAAGTGGCTGCGTCTGCAGATGTCAGAACGCTGGCTTGCCTCCAACAAGATCGACAGTGGTGCGCGCGAGGCGGCCACCAACCTCAGTGTCTATCTGCTCATCGCCACGGCGGTCCTGGTTGCCCTGAACATCGCCGGCATCGATACCGGCAAGCTGGCCATCATCGCCGGTGCCCTCTCGGTGGGTATCGGTTTCGGCCTGCAGAACATCGTCAACAACTTCGTCTCGGGCATCATCCTGCTGTTCGAACGCCCCATCCGCCCGGGGGACTGGATTGTGGTGGGCAGCACCGAGGGTTTCGTCCGCAAGATCACTATCCGTTACACGTTGGTGGAGACCTTCGACCGCTCGGACGTGATCGTGCCCAACTCCGAGCTGCTCTCCACCCAGGTGGTGAACTGGATGCTGCGCGACCGTTACGGCCGCGTGAAGGTGCCGGTGGGCGTGGCCTACGGTTCCGATACCGAGCTGGTCAAGAAGCTGCTCATCGAGGCGGGGCGCAAACACCCCCTGGTGCTAACCAATCACCCGAGCATTGATGCGCCGTACGTGATGTTCATCTCCTTCGGCGACAGCAGCCTGAACTTCGAGCTACGTTGCTTCATCTTCGATGTGGGCAAGCGCCTGAGCGTCACCAGCGACCTGTTGTTCGCCATCGACAAGTCCTTCCGTGAGCATGGTGTGGAGATTCCCTTCCCGCAGCGCGACCTGAACTTCCGCACGCCCCTGGAGCATGCGCGGCCGCGGCGGGGGGAATCGCCGCCGGATTCCCGGGGCGGCTCCCAAGCCGATTCCGGGGCCGATTCCGGGGCCGATTCCGGGGCCGATTCCGGGGCCGATGCCAAGGCGGATCGCGGTCCGCCATCGCCGTAGGACGGCGGTGCACACGGTGCACCCTACGGGAGGCCATCAAGGCGGGGTTGGGGATTGGCGGGAGCGCGGCGGGACGGCGCGCCCGCAGTGTCTCTGTTGATTGGTGCACGTGGTGCACCCTACGGGAGCTCGATGAGGGTGTAGGGTGCACCGTGTGCACCGCATGGCAGGCCTATTGAAGCACTCAACCCAGCCCGTACGTCGTGGACAGGGTATGGGATGCGCCGGGGAGCAGGTGCACCGTATCGGGCCCGGCGTTCGCGGTTTCCACGCACACCATGGCCGTGTACTCGTCGTCACCGAGGTCCGCCAGGGCCGCAGCCTTGTCCACCCAGGGGTTCCACACCACGGCGCTGCGACTGCCCGCGCCGGTGATCACGATGCGCCGCTCCAGGGTCGGGTCATCAAGGGTCAGCGGCGCCTCCACACCGGTGTAGATGCGGTCCACCTCGGCCCCGAAAGTCACCGCGCCCAGCTGATGTTTGACCGCATGATCTTCGAGCTGGTCGATGTAGTCATGGTTCTCAAGGCCAAGCACCTGGACCCGGTTCACGTCGCCGACCGCGAAATAGGCATGCAGGGCCTGGCTCAGGGTGAAAGGTGTGGAGCCCTTGTTGGTGGTGATGAGCTCCAGTTCGAGGGTGGAACCAACGGTGACCACCAGGCGCAGTTCAAACGACCGGGGCCAGAGCGCGTGGCTATCGGCATCGGGGGCCAGGGACAGGGTCAGGCGCGTGCGGCCATCATCCAGGGCGGCACTGCCGGTCACCGTCCAGTGCCGGGTCCTCGCGAAGCCATGGGCGGGACGGCCCAGTCCCTCGGGGTCCGGGCCGAACCAGGGCCAACAGACCGGTACGCCACCGCGAATCGCCTTACCCTGCCTGTACACCGCCTGCCGCGAAACGAACAACAGGTCATGGTCCGACCCCCGGGGCCGGAACGACAGCACGTGGCCACCGTAGGTGCAGACCCGGGCCTCCCCCCGGTCATTGCCGATGAGGGCATGAATGAAACCCCCCGCGTCCGGTTCGAAGCGCAACTGGCCGTCGATGGCGTGGGCGGCGTTGAGGGTTTCAATGTTCATGCGTGGCGCTTCCCGGGTGAGATTAAATGCGGATCGCGGGGCGGGGGCCGCGGATACCGCGGGCGGCTGCCGCCGCCCGCTTCACCGCCTACCCGCCGTCGCTGAACGCGAACCGGTTGAACAGGACCCGTTTACCGGGGTCGTCAAGGATCTCGTTGGCGATGATCAGGGCGGTGACCGACCAGACCTGGA
>JBMYTL010000071.1:0-13828 GCA_049604295.1 Gammaproteobacteria bacterium | reverse complement strand
CTGTTCATCGTCATGGGTCTGGTTGATGCCGTGCCCATGATCGCCGTCGGTATCGCCTTCTACATCCTGTTCGCGGTTGCCGGTTAAGTTTGGCGTCTGTCCTTGTTTAAGACAGTCCGTCCACCAACTCCCACAGAGGTGTTGCAGTGAACATTAACGCCACACTTTTCGGTCAGGCTATCGCCTTCTTCCTGTTCTGGTGGTTCTGTGCCAAGTACGTTTGGCCGCCCATCATGAGCGCGCTCACCGCGCGTAAGGAAAAGATTGCTGAAGGCCTGGCGGCCGCGGAACGCGGCCAGCACGAGCAAGAGCTCGGCGAACAGCGTGCCAAGGAAATCCTCAAGGAAGCCAAGGCCCAGGCGGCCACCATCGTGTCCCAGGCGGAGAAGCGTGCCGCCGAGATTGTCGATGAAGGCAAAGAGAAAGGTCGCACGGAAGGGGCGCACATGATCTCCTCCGCCAAGGCCGAGATCGAGCAGGAACGCAATCGCGCCCGCGAGGAGCTGCGTTCCAAGGTGGTCTCGTTGGCCCTGGAGTCAGCAGAAAAGATTCTTGAGAAAGAGGTCAATGCCGAAGCGCATAACACCTTCCTCGAGAAACAGGCTGCCAAACTCTAAGGTGCGCTCCAATGGCCGGTAACCGAACCCTTGCCCGTCCCTATGCGATCGCCGCTTTCTCCCATGCAAAGGAGAAAGGCGTCGTCGAGGCATGGTCAAAACAGTTGACGAATCTTGCGCTCGTCGTCGCGGATGCGACCACCCGCGCCTTGATCGCCAACCCGAAGATCAGCGAGAGCCAGCTTGAGGGCTTCCTCATCGACGTATGCGGCGAGACCGATGAAGGCTTCAAAAACTTCATTCGCGTACTGGTCGGTAACGATCGCGTCGGGGTCGCACCCGAGATCGCCGAAGAGTTCGAGGCCAGCCGCGCTCAGGATGACGCCCGCATCGAGGTGCGCGTGACCTCCGCCTACAAGCTCGCCGCGGACCACCAAAACGCTATCAGCGAGGCCATGAAGGCCAAGTTCGGTCGAGACGTCAATGTGACGTCCGAGATCGACCGGGACCTGATGGCCGGGGTGATCATCCGCGCCGGAGACACCGTGATCGATGCCTCCCTGCGTGGCCGCTTGAATCAGCTCGCACTGGACCTGGCCGGCTGAGCGCCGAGGGTCTACCGCATCAGGTTTTATTAATTAGGGGTTATCAGAATGTCGCTTTCAGCTACCGAAATCAGCGATCTGATCAAGAAGAAGATTGAGAACTTCGATCTGGGCACCGAGACCCGGACCGAAGGCACCATCGTCAGCCTGACTGACGGCATTGCCCGCATCCACGGACTGACCGACGTCATGGCCGGTGAGATGATCGAGTTCCCCGGCGGTGTATTCGGAATGGCCCTGAACCTGGAGCGTGACTCCGTCGGCGCCGTGATCATCGGTGATACCACCGAAATCTCGGAAGGCCAGACGGTCAAGTGCACGGGCCGAATCCTGGAAGTTCCGACCGGTCCCGATCTGCTCGGCAGGGTCGTGAACGCCCTGGGTGAGCCGATCGACGGTAAGGGCGAGATCGAAAGCGCCGAATCCGCGCCGGTTGAGAAGGTTGCCCCGGGCGTTATCGAACGCCAGTCGGTTGACGAGCCGGTGCAGACCGGCCTGAAGTCCATTGATGCCATGGTCCCGATTGGACGTGGCCAGCGTGAGCTGATCATCGGTGACCGCCAGACCGGAAAGACCGCCGTCGCCATCGACGCGATCATCAACCAGAAAGGCACCGGCGTTAAATGCATTTACGTCGCCGTGGGCCAGAAGGCTTCCTCCATCGCGGGGGTTGTGCGCAAGCTGGAAGAGTACGGTGCCATGGATCACACCATCGTGGTCGCGGCAGGTGCTTCCGACTCTGCCGCGATGCAGTTCATCGCTCCCTACTCCGGTTGCGCCATGGGCGAGTACTTCCGTGACCGTGGCGAAGACGCCCTGATCATTTATGACGATCTCACCAAGCAGGCTTGGGCTTATCGCCAGGTTTCCCTGCTCCTGCGCCGCCCGCCGGGACGCGAAGCCTACCCCGGTGACGTGTTCTACCTGCACTCCCGTCTTCTTGAGCGTGCAGCACGCGTTAACGCCGCTTACGTCGAGAAGTTCACCGATGGAAAGGTGAAGGGCAAGACCGGCTCGCTGACCGCCCTGCCGATCATTGAGACCCAGGCCGGTGACGTCTCCGCATTCGTGCCTACCAACGTGATCTCCATTACCGACGGCCAGATCTTCCTCGAGACCGATCTGTTCAACGCCGGTATCCGCCCTGCCATCAATGCCGGCCTGTCAGTATCCCGCGTCGGTGGTGCGGCACAGACCAACATCATCAAGAAGCTCGGTGGAGGTGTCCGCCTCGCCTTGGCCCAGTATCGTGAACTCGCCGCATTCGCCCAGTTCGCATCCGACCTCGACGAAGCAACGCGAAAGCAGCTCGAGCGCGGTCAGCGCGTCACCGAACTTATGAAACAGGACCAGTACTCCCCGCTGAACGTGGCGGAAATGGCACTGTCACTGTTCGCGGCCAACGAAGGCTATCTCGATGATGTCGATGCCAGTGAGGTCGTTCCCTTCGAACGGGCGCTGCTGGCATATGCCCGCAGCAGCCACAAGGACACCCTCGACGCGATCAACGCCGAACCCAAACTCACCGATGACGTGACCAAGAAGTTCAAAGCCCTGCTTGACGACTTCAAGGCCAACCAGACCTGGTAATTCACAGACGCTGATCGATCGATATGAACGAAACCGCCCCAAGCCGAATGGCTTGATGGCGGCTGTCGAACGAAACGTCTAGCGAAACGAGACCCACATGGCCGGCGGCAAAGAAATCCGGACTCAAATCAAGTCCATTCAGAATACCCGCAAGATCACCTCTGCCATGCAGATGGTGGCCGCGTCCAAAATGCGAAAGGCGCAGGACCGGATGGCGGCGGCCAAGCCTTACGCCGAGCGCATCCGCACGGTGATCCACCACGTGGGCCACTCGCACCCCGAGTACAAGCACCCGTTCATGATCGCCCGGCCGGTCAACAAGATCGGAGTGATCGTGGTGTCCACGGATCGCGGGCTCTGCGGTGGCCTCAACGTCAACATGCTGCGCAGGCTCATCACGGGCCTCAAGCAATGGGATGAGGAAGGCAAAGCGCTGAGCATCTGCACCATCGGACGGAAGGGCAACAGCTTCCTCAAGCGCCTGCCGCACGGCATCGTCGCGCACACCGAGGGACTTGGCGATACGCCCCACCTGGAGGAACTGATCGGTGCGGTTCAGGTCATGCTCGAGGCCTTCGACAAAGGTGAGATCGATGAGCTTTACCTGGTGGGCAACGAGTTCGTGAACACCATGACCCAGGCTCCGTTCACACGGAAGCTGCTCCCCATCGCCCTCGAGGAGGACGACAAGGACAAAGACATCGCGCATCACTGGGACTACATCTACGAACCCGATGCGCCGCCGGTCATGGACGAGCTGTTCCGCCGTTATATCGAATCTCAGGTCTACCAGGCCGTGGTCGAGAACGTGGCCTGCGAAATGTCCGCACGGATGATCGCCATGAAGGCCGCCACCGATAACGCCGGTGAACTGATCGACAACCTCCAGTTGGCCTACAACAAGGCTCGCCAAGCGGCCATCACCCAGGAGATCTCCGAGATCGTGGGTGGCGCCGCGGCGGTATCCGGTTGAAGCCGCTGAACGCAATTTTTCTTTATAGATTTCTCGAATTAGAGCAAAGAGGACCCGCGCATGAGTAACGGCAACGTGGTCGAAATCATCGGCGCCGTCGTCGACGTCGAGTTCCCCAGGGACTCCGTCCCGAAGGTCTACGACGCCCTCAAGATCGCCGATTTCGGCGAAACCGGGCTGACCCTGGAGGTCCAGCAGCAGTTGGGCGACGGTATCGTGCGCTGCATCGCACTGGGTACCACTGAAGGTCTCAAGCGCGGTTCCGAGACGGTCAACACCGGCGCGCCCATCATGGTTCCGGTGGGTCAGAAGACCTTGGGCCGCATCATGAACGTGCTCGGTGAGCCCGTGGACGAGGCCGGCGAAATCGGTAACGAAGAATCCATGCCCATTCACCGTAAGCCGCCGTCCTACGAGGACCAGGCCGCTTCCGTGGAAATCCTGGAAACCGGCGTCAAGGTCATCGACCTGATCATGCCCATCGCCAAGGGCGGCAAGGTCGGCCTGTTCGGCGGCGCCGGCGTGGGCAAGACCGTGACCCTGATGGAGCTGATTCGAAACATCGCCGTCGAGCACTCCGGCTTCTCCGTGTTCGCGGGTGTCGGTGAGCGTACCCGTGAAGGCAACGATTTCTTCCACGAAATGACGGAAGGCGGCGTTATCGACAAGGTATCGCTGGTGTATGGCCAGATGAACGAGCCGCCCGGTAACCGTCTGCGCGTCGCCCTGACCGGCCTCACCATGGCCGAATTCTTCCGCGATGAAGGTCGTGATGTGTTGCTGTTCGTGGACAACATCTACCGCTACACGCTCGCCGGTACTGAGGTATCCGCCTTGCTGGGCCGCATGCCCTCCGCCGTGGGCTACCAGCCGACACTGGCCGAAGAGATGGGTGTGCTCCAGGAGCGCATCACCTCCACCAAGACTGGCTCAATCACCTCCTTCCAGGCCGTTTACGTCCCTGCCGACGACTTGACCGACCCGTCTCCGGCCACGACCTTCGCTCACTTGGACGCGACCCTGGTGCTGTCCCGTCAGGTCGCCGAGCTGGGTATCTACCCGGCCGTGGATCCGCTGGACTCCACGTCCCGAATCCTCGATCCGCACGTGATCGGCTCCGAGCACTACGACACCGCGCGCGCGGTACAGGGGACCCTCCAGCGGTACAAGGAGCTCAAGGACATCATCGCCATTCTCGGTATGGATGAATTGTCCGAAGAGGACAAGATGACCGTTTCCCGTGCCCGTAAGATTCAGCGTTTCCTGTCCCAGCCCTTCTTCGTGGCTGAAACCTTCACCGGCGCACCTGGCAAATACGTTTCGCTGAAAGAGACCATCGCCAACTTCAAGGCCATCGTCGCGGGCGAGTACGATCACCTGCCCGAGCAGGCCTTCTACATGGTTGGCACCGTCGACGAAGCCGTCGAAAAAGCCGAGAGCATGTAAAAACACGCCCCGCCCGAAAGGGCCGGGCCCGCTCAAGGCTAATGTAAGAGGCACCAGACCATGTCCATGACCGTACACGTCGATATCGTCGGCGCGGAAGCGAGCATCTTCTCCGGGCAGGCCAACATGGTCTTCGCCCCGGGCATCGATGGCGAATTGGGTATCGCCCCGCGCCACACCCAGCTCATCACCAAGCTCAAGGCGGGAACCGTCCGCGTCTCACTCGATGGGAGCGAGGATCAGTATTTCTTCGTTAACGGGGGAATCCTCGAGGTCCAGCCCCATGCGGTAACCGTGCTTGCGGATACCGCTATGCGTGGTGGTGACCTCAACGAGGCGGCGGCGGAAGAAGCGCGTAAGCGTGCGGAAGATGCACTCGCTGACAAGAAGGATGACCTGGATTATGCGAAAGCGCAGTCCGAACTGCTCGAGGCTGTAGCCCAGTTGCGCACGATCCAGAAGATGCGCAAGAACGCACGCTGACTCCACGGAGATTGCAGCAGTCCTGGGGCGAGCCGATCGCCGCGCAAATGAGCGGAACAAACGGATAACGCGCCAAATCGGCGCGTGACGCCAGAGCACCGACAGGAAAAGTGGAACGAATCCGTTTGGGGTTGAACACGCAGCTGTCTGACGTTCCGGCAACCCGTTCACGCTGCCCGGAATACTGCAAGCTGCCGCATCGCGAACCCATCGCTGTAACGTCCTGTCCCGACCGGAGAACTCCATGGATCTGACCATCGTCATCCTTGCCGCCGGAAAGGGCACGCGCATGCGGTCCTCCATGCCCAAGGTCCTGCACCGGCTAGCAGGCCGCAGTATGGTCGAGCACGTCATAACCGCCGCCCAGCAGCTCGAACCCGCGGAGATCCGCCTGGTATTCGGTCACGGCGGTGAGCAGATGAAAACGGCATTGGCCAGCCAGCCCGTAACCTGGGTCGAACAGACCGAGCAACTGGGTACGGGACATGCGGTGGATCAGGCTATGCCGGGCATAGCTGATAACCACGTGGTGCTCGTCCTGTATGGCGACGTCCCGCTCGTCAATCCTGAGACCCTCAAGGGTCTCGTGGCCGCTGGAGCCGGTGATGCGTTGGGCCTGTTGACCATAGAGCTGTCAGACCCAACCGGTTATGGACGGGTGGTACGCCACCATCACACAGGCACAGTGGAACGCATCGTCGAGCAGAAGGACGCCAATGTCGAAGAAGCCGCTATCCGCGAGGTTAATACCGGGATTCTGGCGGTAAAGGCCGGTCCGCTGCGGAAATGGCTCGCCAATCTGAGCAACGACAATGCCCAGGGGGAGTACTACCTCACCGATATTATCGCCGCCGCGGTCGCCGATGATGTTCCGGTAGCGACGGCCCATCCCGCGAGTGAAACCGAGGTTGCGGGGGTGAACGACAAGCTTCAACTCTCCCGCCTCGAACGCAGTTACCAACGCGCCAAGGCCGACCAGCTGATGCGCGACGGGGTTCATCTCTATGATCCCGCCCGCGTCGACCTGCGCGAATGCACCCTGACCCATGGGGACGATGTGGTGTTGGATGTGAACGTCATCCTGGAGGGTAACGTCTCCCTGGGTGATGGGGTCCGGATCGGTGCCAATGTCCACTTGAGCAACTGCACCATCGGACCTGGTACCGAGATCCTGCCGAACTCCATGATCGAAGATGCGGTGATCGGAGCGGGTGCCCGCATCGGCCCGTTTGCTCGCCTTCGGCCGGGGACGGAGCTAGCCGACGACGTGCACATTGGCAACTTCGTTGAAACCAAGAAGGCGGTCATCGCCAGCGGAAGCAAGGTCAATCACCTGAGCTATATCGGTGATGCCGAGATAGGAGCCGGATGCAACATCGGCGCAGGCACGATCACATGCAATTACGATGGCGCCAATAAACACCTGACACGGGTCGGGGACCATGCCTTCGTCGGATCGAATACGGCCCTGGTCGCACCCATATCGGTCGGTGATGGTGCCACCATAGGTGCCGGTTCAACCTTGAGCCAGAATGTTCCCGCCGGGGGGCTGACGCTCGCGCGACCCAAGACCACAACGATCCCCCACTACCGCCGCCCTAAGAAGACCCCGAAGGCTGGGAACTAATCCGGCAATCCGTCAAGCTATGGGGCAACCATCCACTACAGCCCCCTAGGACACCTGCATGTGCGGAATCGTCGGCGGAACAGCCCAACGTGATATCGCAAGCATCCTGATCGAAGGGCTCCGGCGACTCGAATACCGGGGCTACGACTCAGCGGGAATGGCCGTTCAGGGCTATCGGAACGGTTTGCAGCGATTAAGGGCGGTCGGCAAGGTACAGCAACTGGCTGACCGGCTCGAGAACGATCCGATCGGCGGCGGTACGGGGGTCGCGCATACCCGCTGGGCTACCCACGGCATTCCCTCGGAAGCCAACGCCCATCCGCATATCTGTGCCGGGGAGGTCGCCCTCGTCCACAACGGAATCATCGAGAACCACGAGACCTTACGGGCCGAACAAACCCAGCTCGGTTATGTGTTCACGTCCCAGACCGATACCGAGGTCGTCGTGCACCAGGTCCATCGTTATCTACAGACCGGTGTCGATCTGTTCGATGCGGTGCGCGCGACGCTGATCGACCTGGAAGGCGCTTACGCTCTGGGTGTGATCAGCAACTCCGAGCCCGGTCGACTGATCGCAGCGCGCAAGGGCAGTCCCCTGGTTATCGGCGTGGGCATCGGAGAGAACTTCATCGCCTCCGACGTCGCCGCCCTTCTACCCGTCACCCGGCGGTTTATCTTCCTGGAAGAAGGCGATCTGGCCGACATCAAGAGGGATGGAATAACCATCTACGATGCGGACGGAAAAGTCGTCGAGCGACCCATAAAGGAGTCCGAGGTCTCCTCCGACGCGGTGGAGCGGGGCCACTACCGCCATTACATGCAGAAGGAGATCCATGAGCAGGCGCGTGCGGTAGCGGAGACCCTGGAAGGAAGAATCGTCGCGGGGAAGGTGGTCCCCCAGGTCTTCGGTGCATCCGCCCCTGATCTTTTCGACCGTGTTCGCAACGTGCAGATAGTCGCCTGCGGTACCTCGTACCACGCAGGCATGGTCGCTCGTTATTGGTTGGAATCCATGGCAGGCCTGCCGTGCAATGTCGAGGTCGCATCGGAGTTCCGATACCGGGAGGTCATCGTCCAACCGGGGACCTTGTTCGTCACCATCTCCCAGTCGGGTGAGACCGCCGACACCCTGGCGGCCCTGCGACAGGCCTCCACCGAGACCAATTACGTCGGGTCACTGACGATCTGCAACGTGCCCGAATCCTCGCTCGTCCGCGAATCCGATATGGCTTTGATGACGCGGGCGGGCCCCGAGATCGGCGTTGCCTCCACCAAGGCATTCACCACCCAGTTGGTCGCGCTGATGCTGCTCGTGATCGCCCTTGGTCGACGCAACGCCATGAGCGAGGAGACCGAAGCGCGCTTGTGCTCCGATCTGGAGCAACTGCCGTCTTGCGTGGAACGCGTCCTGACCATGGATGCGGCAATCGAGGCCATGTCCCAGGCCTTCGCCAACAAGAACCATGCACTGTTCCTGGGGCGCGGTGTGCAGTACCCCATCGCCATGGAAGGGGCGTTGAAACTCAAGGAGATCTCATACATCCACGCCGAGGCTTATGCCGCCGGGGAGCTCAAGCACGGACCCCTCGCGCTTGTAGATGCAGAGATGCCTGTTATTGCCGTAGCTCCCAACGACGACCTTTTGGATAAGCTCAAATCAAACCTGCACGAGGTACGCGCGCGCGGGGGTGAACTGTTCGTATTCGCGCAAACCGATACCGATATGCAAACCGACGAGTCCGGTATCCATGTCATGGATGTCAGTGCGGTGCCCGAGAGTATCGCCCCGATCATCTATGTCATACCGCTGCAGCTGTTGTCCTACCACGTGGCGCTGATAAAGGGCACCGACGTGGATCAGCCGCGTAACCTGGCGAAATCCGTCACGGTGGAGTGAGCTGAGTGTCGTTCAGACGCCGCGCAATCGGCCCTTCCAACGCCGCTGACACCCGGTCCAGCGACTTATTCAGATAGGGAGACCGGACCGCGAGTGAATGTTGCGGTGCCATGGCGGCATTGACCTCGAAAACGAGAACGCGTCCGTCAGGCAACAGATCGAAATCCATGCCCACGTAGTCCAACTGCATGGATTCAAGCGCCTTGTCGATGACCGCGAACGCCGATTCGCCGATGACGGATTGGGGCTCCTCAATGAAGGCCGATTCGAGGGCCACAAGCGAGGGGTCGCCGAGCATCAAAGGCCCACGGTCCGAGCTGTGCACGTTCCAATGATCATGGAAGTGCAGTGTGATGGGTATGAGTGACCCGCCGACGTGCAATAGCCGGAAGCGCCTCCAGAGTCCCTCGCGGAAGGGGTTCCCGACGAACTGAACCGCGTAGGCCGCCCCCCCCTCAGGCAGGTGTTCGGCGAACCAGCGGTGGGCCTCGGCCGCGGTGTCCACACGCTCGAGCGAGCCGCCCCTATGCGTACCGACACGACGAAGTATCCAGGGGTAGCCCTCTCTGAGCGCTCCGACATCGAACCCTTCCCGGCCTATCTCAAGGCGACGCACCGCGGGTACGAATAGCCCCTCGTACGAATCCAGTTGGTGTGCCACGGCATCCCGGCTGGTCCGCTGAACGGCCGAGGGCCGGTTCAACACGGGTGCGCCGAAGATCCGCAACCGTTCCTCGAGCCCGTCGAGCATTACCGGATGTCGATCCGGATCCGCCACCCCGTTGATGACCAGCGCAGGGCTGGGGATACGCTCTGTCAGCCCGGGTTCACGGTCCCAACGTTCCACGTACAGTTCCGTGATGTCGAATCGCGAGCCGTCCAGGAAACGCTCCAACGCATTTTCCCTCTGCAGTACCGGTCGACCGGCACCGTCCAATTGAAAGAAACCTGTCCCCAGGGCGCGCGCGACAAGGACCGGGGTTCCTTGACCCGGCCCATCCGATTTGTGCCTGCGCGGTGGTGTCGCTGCAATGGCAGCCCGCGATAGGGAATTGGCGTCCGAGAACGAACCCATGGCGGCGCGCAATGCGGCTTTGAACGTCAGTGCCACGTAATTCGAAGGTTCCGCGTCGAGGCACGCATCCCATGCGCGGAGTGCATCGTTGAATGCGCCCGTGGCGATCAGGCAATGGCCGAGGTTACGCCATCGGGTCCCATTGCCTCCGTAGGTGTCAATGAGCCTTTGGTAGCGTGCGCTGGCGGACTGCGCGTCCCCCAGGCGATGAAGCAGACGCGCCTCCAGGTCCAGGACTGCCGCGCCCCCCCCCCGTATCGGAGCGGCTCGAGGGCGGTAAGACCCTCGCTGTAGCGGCCCAATGCCTCAAGGGCGCGGGCGCGAAACAAGGCCAGGTCCATTGCCGGAACGCCCCGTCGATCCGCATCAGCCAAGGCGTCCAACGCTGCAACCGCCTGCCCCATGCGCTGCCTTGCCGGTGTGCGCTTCAAGGGAGGAATCCCCCTGGCGGACGGCGCCACGCGGGGATGGATCAACGCCCAGGTGATGAACGAGGGGGCGGGCGGCGGCGCGAACACCAGTGACGAGGGCAACGACGACCTGGCCGGGAAAACCCGTGAAGCCGCCTCTCTGGGTAGTGCGGGCGATATTGCCGCTGGCGCCGCGTTGCTACTCGACGCGGCCAGAACCGCGAGCGGCGAAAGGGGCTTCCAGTTCCGGCTGGAGGCCGTGCGCTATTACCAACGCCTGGGACGCGCTGACCTGGCACTGGGCATTATCGAAGACCTGGAAGCCGAGGCGCGGGAGCGGGGCCTGGAGAGTTGGCGGCCCAGCCTGGCCCTGGACCTGGCACAGCTGGCCTACGAGTGCCGCAGCCAACTGCCCGATGCACCCGGCGCGGAGGCCGCCTTCGCGGTCATCGCCCGGCTGGACCCCAAGCGCGCTCTGAAATTGCGGCCCAAGGGGCCGTGATTCGCGTTCCCTCCGCCGCACCGCTCATACGGTGGCAATTCAGTGTGGCGAATCCCGGCGCACGCGAATCCAACGGGCCATGGTGACGAAGATCTCCTTGGGGTCGAAGGGTTTGGGGATGTGATCGTTCATGCCGGCGTCGATGACTTTCTCACGATCACCTTTCATCGCGTTGGCCGTCATCGCGATGATGGGTAGTTCGGTCATCCCGAGCTCATTGCGGATACGCCGGGTGGCCTCGTATCCGTCCATGACCGGCATCTGGCAGTCCATGAGCACACCGTCGTAGTCTGAACCGGACAGGCGGTCGATGGCCTCCTGGCCATTGTTCGCCGTTTCCACGTGCAGCCCGTTCATGGTGAGGACCTCACGGGCCAGTTCCTGGTTGAATTCGTTGTCCTCGACCAGAAGAATCCGCGCGCCCTTGAGGTGTTCGATGGCGTTATCGGACTTTTCCTCCGGCGGTGCCGAGGCACCGTGCTGGCGCCGGGCAGGGCCCTGCTGATGCTCCAGTTCCACTGTGAAATGGAATGTGCTGCCCTCGCCTTTTTCGCTTTCGACCCATATGTCGCCGCCCATCAGGCCCACCAGCTTCTTGGCGATGGCGAGGCCCAACCCGGTCCCGCCGTATTCGCGGGTGGTGGAGGAATCCGCCTGCGTGAAGGGCTGAAAAAGGGCGCTCTGCTGCTCCTCGGTCATGCCGATGCCGATGCCGGTGTCGGAAACGGAAAAGTGGAGTACCACGCCCTGATCGGTCTGCTCCTTGAGCTCGCAGCGTGCGTGAACCTCACCGCCTTCGGGCGTGAACTTGATGGCGTTGTTACAGAGGTTCAGGAGGACCTGGCCCAGGCGTAGCGGGTCGCCGCGTAATACCTCGGGTGTCCGGGGGTCCGGCGTGCAGTCGAAGCGGATATTCGACTGCTGGCATTTCACCGCCATGATGTCCTTGATGTTCTGGCGGACATCATCGGGATAGAAATCGACCTTCTCGATCTCCAACTTGCCCGACTCGATCTTGGACACGTCGAGAATGTCATTGATGATCGCCAGCAGGTGTTCCGCGGACTGGTATGCCTTCTCGATGTAGTTCTTCTGCTTGGCATCGAGACGGGTTTCCAGCGCGAGATGCATCATCCCGATGATGGCGTTCATGGGCGTGCGGATTTCGTGGGACATGTTGGCCAGAAACTCGCTCTTGGCTTGGTTGGCCCTGTCGGCGCGCTCTTTTTCGCGGTTCAGCCGAACGTTCATCTCGTTGAGTTTTTCAAAGGACCGCGCACTCAAGGCGATGCTCTCGTTGATTTCCGCGGACATCCGGCCCAGTTCGTCTTGGGCGGTGACGGGTATGGGTTCGATTTCTGATTTCCTGCCCTGCAGGAACTGGAAGAAATCCTCCAGGCCCAGCGAAAGTCGGCGCAGTGGGTTGAAGATGATGCGCTTGATGATCAGGAACAGGATCGTCGACGTGATCAGGACCAGGATGGCGGCATTACGGACGATGCTGAAGATCAGATCGTCGGTGTGCTTCTGCAACTGAGCCTTCTTGAAGGCGATCTCCTGCTCCTCTTTGGCCAGGTACTCCCCCGTCCCGACCAGCCATCCCCAATCGTCCAATCCGTATGAGTAGGACAGCTTGGTCTGGTATTCGCTGTCCTTGGTGGTCTTCCACTTGTAGGTGTAGAAGTGTCCTCCGCCTTTTCTGGCGTTTTCGATGTGATCCCTTACGACGTGCTTGCCTTCGCCACCTTTGAGATCGAGAAGAGGCTTCCCGATCAGGTCGGGCCGGGGGTTCAAGGCCAGGGGGACGCCATCGTAGGTCCAGACGAAGATGTAGCCGTCGTCGTTGCCGTACACCATGGAATCGAGTGCCTTGACCGCGTCCGCCTTGATCTGCTCCAACTCCCGGGGCGTCGTCTGCGCGGTGACCTTGTCCCGGTAGATCCGCAGAACGGCACGCGCGAGGTCGACGTAATTGCGCAGCGCTTCCTTCTTGGCCTCGATCACCTGCTCTTCGTAGCGGGCGATATTCTCATTCGACATGTCCTGGATGGTCTTGACCGCGTACGTGGACAGGATGAGTGTCGAGATGATCAGCTCAGCGAGGATGACGCTGAACAGCTTGGTGTTGATGGACGCGTTCTTGAGCATGCGAACGGCTCCGGCTGGCCCCCGGATGTTCCAGCTTGAGTGCAGGGCACGCCCGGGGGGTGTCATTCGCATCGAAGTCGGCGCCTACCGGAATGCGAAGGGGAAGCTCCTTCTTCCCATTGTTGCACCTCGCGCGCGGGTGGACCTCAATAAAACCGACCTGGGCGAATGGTCCGGTCGGTAGCGTGGTGCGTCAGCAGGTCTTACCCGGCGTCGGGCTTGCCCGCTTTCTTGAAGCGCTTGGGCTTGCCCTTGTCCTTATCCTTGCGCTGCTTGTGTTTGTGCGGTTTGCGCGTGGGACCGTCATCGCGATGCTTGGCATGGCCGCCGAATTTCTTGCGCGGGGGGCGGTCTCCCCCGGCGTCGCGGTCGTCCTCGCCATCGCGGCGGATGTTCAGGCGTTGACCGCAGACCCAGGCCTTGCGCAGGTCCGCCATGACCTCGGGGGGCATGCCCGCGGGCAGGTCGACGGTGCTGTGATCGCCCTGGATATCGATCCGGCCGATGTGCTGGGC
>JBMYTL010000070.1:0-13927 GCA_049604295.1 Gammaproteobacteria bacterium | reverse complement strand
CTCCTCCGAGTACAGGCGGATGCAGACCCCATCGGAGATGCGCCCGCAGCGGCCCTTGCGCTGGTTGGCGCTGGCCTGGGAGACGGGCTCGATGGGCAGGCGCTGCACCTTGCTGCGCGGCGAATAACGGCTGATGCGCGCGAAACCCGGGTCCACCACGTAGCGGATGCGCGGCACGGTGAGGGAGGTCTCGGCGACATTGGTGGCGAGCACGATGCGCCGCGCCGGGCCGGGCTTGAAGATGCGGTCCTGCTCACCCACGGACTGGCGGGCGAACAGGGGCAGCACCTCGGTGGAGGGCGGGTGGTGTTTGCGCAGGGCCTCGGCGGTCTCGCGGATCTCGCGCTCGCCGGGCAGGAATATGAGCACGTCGCCGTTGCGGTCCAGGCGGCTCAACTCGTCCACGGCGTCGAGGATAGCTTCCGTGGGATCTTTGTCCCGAGACTCCTCGTCACCCTCCGCGACCAGGGGCCGGTAGAGCACGTCCACGGGGTAGGTACGGCCGGAGACCTCGACGATGGGCGCGCCGCTGAAATGCTTGGAGAAGCGCTCCGTATCGATGGTCGCCGAGGTGATAATCAACTTTAAGTCGGGACGCGTTGGCAGCAGCCTTTTCAGGTATCCGAGCAGGAAGTCGATGTTGAGACTGCGTTCGTGGGCCTCGTCGATAATGATCGTGTCGTAAGCGCTCAAACGGGGGGCGGACTGCACCTCGGCCAGCAGGATGCCGTCGGTCATGAACTTGATGAAGGACTCGGGACGGGTCTGATCGTGGAAGCGGACCTTGTAACCGACGATCCGGCCCAGCTCGGACTTCAGCTCCTCGGAGACGCGACTGGCCACCGAGCGCGCGGCGATGCGCCGGGGCTGGGTGCAGCCGATCAGGCCATCCACGCCCCGCCCGGCGGCCAGGCACAGCTTGGGGATCTGGGTGGACTTGCCGGAGCCGGTCTCACCGGCCAGCACGATGACCTGGTGCTTCTGGATCAGCCCGATGATCTCCTCCGCGCGGGCGGAGATGGGCAGGGCCTCGGGAAAGCTGGGCTTGGGCAGAGAAGCCAAGCGGTTGGCACGGGCGGCGATGGCCCGTTCCATGTCCGCGCCCAGGGCCGCCAGGCCACGGTCGATGGGCTTGCGATCACGCTGGCGGCGCTTGAGGCCGCGCAGGCGTTTGCCGAAGCCCTCGCGGCGAGCGGCGGGGCATTCGCCCAGGAGGGATTCCAGTTCCGCGAGGGACTTGGCGGGCGGGGATGGTGGGCGCGTAGGGTCTGTCACCGGGGGGCTGGGATGGGTCGGGGCCGGAAAAGGGCACGCGAGTGTACCGAAACCGGGCCCCGAAACCGCCGCGCAATCCAGCGGCAATCACCCGCGGGCGGTGTACGCTGCCGCGAATCCCGGCCGGACAAGCGCGTTTACACCCGTTCCGCTCCTCGCTACCGTCTCCGTACCGTTCCCCGCCCTCACCGCATCGCCCCATCCATGCCCCAACAAACCCTCACCCTGCGCCGCCCCGACGACTGGCACCTGCACCTGCGCGACGGCGCCATGTTGAAGGCCGTGGCGCCCTACACCGCCGCCCACTTCGGCCGCGCCATCGTCATGCCGAACCTGGTCCCCCCGGTGGTGAGCGGAGCCGATGCGCTCGCCTACCGCGAGCGCGTCATGGCCGCCGTACCAGCCGGTTCCGGGTTTGAGCCACTCATGACCCTGTACCTCACGGAGAAAACGGACCCCCAGGACCTCGCGGCCGCCGCCGCGGATGGCGTGGTAACGGCGGTCAAACTGTATCCGGCGGGGGCCACCACCAACTCGGATTCCGGGGTGCGCGACATCGATGCGGTCATGCCGGTGCTGGAGCGCATGGCGGATATCGGCCTGCCCCTGCTGGTGCACGGGGAGGTCACCGACCCGGAGGTGGATATCTTTGATCGCGAGGCCGTATTCATAGAACGCGTTCTGGAACCGGTGCGCGCGCGGCTGCCGGAGCTGCGCGTGGTCATGGAGCACATCACCACCGAGGATGGCGCCCGTTACGTTCAATCAGCGGACCGGAATCTCGCCGCCACCATCACGCCCCACCATCTGGTCATCAACCGCAACGCCATCTTCGTGGGCGGCATCCGCCCGCACATGTACTGCCTGCCCATCGCCAAGCGCGAGAAACACCGCCTCGCCCTGCGCGCCGCCGCCACCTCCGGAGATTCGCGCTTTTTCCTGGGCACCGATTCCGCCCCGCACCTGGACGGCGCCAAGGAGTCCGCCTGTGGCTGCGCGGGCATATTCAACGTGATAAATACCTTGAGCTGTGTCGCCCATATATTTGAACAGGAAGGAAAACTCGAAAACCTGGAAGCCTTTGTTTCTTTGCACGGCCCGGCTTACTACGGCCTGGCGACGAATGATCAAACCATCACCCTGGTGCGCGATGAAGCCCCTCTGGTGTTACCGGCCCGGGTGGAGACCCCGGAAGGGACGGTCACCGTTTTCGATCCCGGCTTCCCGCTGCACTGGCGGGTTGATGGTTGAGCACACCAGGGAATACATCGTCTAGCATTCGCTCATGGCTCACATTCATCCCAATTTAGGCAAGGCAAGACAGGCCCTGTCCGAGTATCTTGCCGCCGATCCCAACGTCTTATTCGCCCTGTTGTTTGGCTCAGCCGCCCGCGGCGCCCCGGATCCGCGTGATCTCGATGTGGCGGTCATGTACACAATCCCGCCGACGGGTTGGGCCGTGGTCGAGGCGATGGATGAGCTGTCCCGCATCGCTGGGCGAGACGTCGACCTGGTGCTCCTCGACCAAGCCCCTGCCCTGCTCCGCCATCATGTTCTGCGTGACGGCAGCCTGCTGAACGAGCGCGATCCGACCGGCTTCCGGGATTTCCGGGAGCGGACCATGGACGACTACGAGGTCTACCGCTACCTCACTATGGGCACCCCAGGACAAGCGGCATGACCATCGACAGGGTCCTGGTGGAACGTAAACTCAGGGGAATCGAGACCTACCTGAGCGAGTTGGACCGGCACAGGTTTGCCAGCTTGGAGGCCTTCTCCTCGGATGTGGTGCTCAAGCGTTTCGCCGAACGCAACCTGGAGTTGGCAATCGAACGCATGATTGATGTTTGCAAGCACATGGTCGCCGCCATGAGCCTGCCTCAACCGGAAACCTATGCGGATTGTTTCAAATCCTTGGCCGCCGCGGATGTCATCCCAAGCGATGACGCGGACACCTTTCAGAAGATGGCGCGGTTCAGAAACCTACTGGTTCACGGCTACGAGACCGTCGAAGACAGCGTTACTTTCGATGTGCTGACGGAGAAGACCGGCGACTTCCGACGCTTCGTCGATGTTGTCCGCGACCACCTCAAGACCGTTTGAGTCGGCCGCATACGTCAATCCCGGTCGACCAGCTCCTCGGCGATATACCGCTTCACATGCCGCTGCCCATTCAGGGCCGTGTTCATGACCGCCAGCCAGGCGGCCACCACGATCACCGCGAACAGCCCCGTGAGTGAGGGGAAGACCAGACTCATGACGGCGCCCACCGCCAACACCACGGCGGCCACGATCCAGGCATTGCGTTTCATGCTGTCGCGCACGCCTTCCGCCGCCTCGACGGTGTCGACCCCATTCGCCTCCAGGGCGCCGCGCACGGCGTTGTAGCCGCGTTCGCGGCGCTTCTCCACCCGGCAGAAGGGGTCGTTCATACCCATTTTCAGAAATTTGAACTTTGAAATGTGAAGTGTGAACCCAGGTGTCCGTCCGCCGGACGGCTTGATCGGACTTCAGCGTTCACAGTTCTGACTTCCCACTTCGCGGGTATCACCGGCCTGCCATCAGGCGGGCTCGGTGATATCCGCGTTGGGTTGATACCACTTCAGGGTGTCGTGCAGTTTCACCACGTCACCCACAATGATGAGCGTCGGGGCCCGTACATCGTTGGTGCGCACGATTTCCGGGAGGGTATCAATGTTACCGATGAGCACGCGCTGTTCGTCGGTGGTGCCCTTCTCCACCAGGGCGGCGGCGGTCTGGGCGGGCATGCCGTGGGCCTTGAGCTCCCGGCACAGGACCTCGACCCCGCTCAGGCCCATGTAGAAGACCACGGTCTTGTTGGGCTGGGCGAGCATGTCCCAGTTCAGGTCCATGGTGCCGTCCTTGAGGTGACCGGTGACGAATATGGCGTACTGGCTGTAGTCACGATGGGTCAGCGGGATGCCGGTGTAGGCGGCGCAGCCCACGGCGGCGGTGATGCCGGGCACCACCTGAAAGGGCACACCCTGCTCGGCCAGCAGTTGGATCTCCTCGCCGCCGCGCCCGAACATGAACGGATCGCCGCCCTTGAGCCGCACCACCCGCTTACCCTGCTTGGCGAGGTCCGCCAGCATCTGGTTGATCTGGTCCTGGGGCACGGCGTGGTCGGCCATGGCCTTGCCCACGTAGATGCGCTCAGCGTCACGACGGATGAGGTTGAGGATCTGGGGCGAAACCAGACGGTCATAAAGCACCACCTCGGCCTGCTGCATCAGCCGCAGGGCGCGGAAGGTGAGCAGGTCGGGGTCACCGGGGCCCGCGCCGATCAGGTAAACCTCACCCATGGACTGCGCCTTACCGGCCTGGCTGCGCAGCAGGACCTGCAACTGCTCCTCGGCTTCGCCCTCCCTGCCGGAGAAGACCAACTCGGCGATATGACCCTGCAACACCTTCTCCCAGAAGGCCTTGCGATCGCGGCCATGATCAAAAGCCTGTTTCACATGCCCACGAAAACGTTCCACGAGCCCGGCCAGCTTGCCGAAGGAGGCGGGAACGGATGATTCGAGGCGCGCGCGCAGCAGGCGCGCCAGGACCGGGGAAGCACCACCGGTCGAGATGGCGATCTGCAAGGGCGAGCGATCGATCATGGAGGGCACGATGAAGGTACACAGCTCGGGGGCGTCGACAACGTTGACCGGGATATAGCGCTCCCGCGCCAGGGTGGCGACCCGGGCATTGACCTCACGGTTGTCCGTCGCGGCAATGATGACGGCGCAGGGCTGAATGTCCGCATCCTCGAATCCCTTGGCGCGGTGGTCGATATCGCCCTCGCGCACCAGGCTCTCGAGCTCCGGGGTCAAACCGGGCGACACCACGGTCACGCGGGCACCGGCCTCGCGAAGCTGGCGAACCTTGCGTTCGGCCACATCACCGCCGCCAACGACAAGGCAGGGCTGCTGTTTCAGATCGAGGAAAGCGGGAAAAAAGTCCATGGCGGTTCTGCTCACCGACGGGGATGGAAGCCAGAGGGTGGGCGAATTTAGTGCAAACCCCAACATTCGGCCATATCACGATGGGATTACGGGTGCGGCATCCCTGGACCGACACCCCTGGACCGACATCCCCGGGCCGCGCGCCCTGTTCCTCCTCCCCGGTTGGCTCCTTATCGGTCCGCCGCGGCGGACATCATCGGCGCGCAACGATGAACAGGCGACGGAACGGGAACAGCGTTACGCCATCTTCGCCCGGGGGATAAGCCGCGTTCAGGCGTTCCCGGTAGCGGTGCAGAAAGCGTTCAGCATCCCGCGGCGAAAGACCATCGAGAAAGGGCCGGAGCCCGGTGCCTCTCACCCACTCAAGGACGGCATCCTGACCGTGGAGCACCTGCATGTACCGCGACTCCCAGACATCCAGATGCTCCACCCGCCGCGCGAGCAGCGTGTGATACCAGGACGCGCTGTTGACCCACTTTCGCGACACCTCGACACGCCATGACTTCGAACCCAGGGGTGCTCCGCCTGGCCCGGCGTCCAGGAGCGTCTCGCGCATGAGGCGGTGGGAGGGCTGGTGCCAACTCAGGGGCATCTGCACGGCCAACCAGCCGCCTGGCGCGAGACACTCCAGCAGACGGGGGAAGAGGCCCGCGTGGTCCTTCACCCAATGAAGGCTGGCATTGGCATAGATCACGTCCTGCGCTTGCGTCGGCTGCCACCGCGCCGCATCGGCCTGCATCCACTGCACCCCGGGATGCTCCGCCCGGGCCGTTGCCAGCATGGCCGCGGAACGGTCCACACCACACAGGTGGGCACCGGGCCAGCGATTGAGGAGAAACCGGGTCATGTTTCCAGGCCCACAGCCCAGGTCGGTCACCTGACCGGGGCGGTCGGCGCCGATCCGGTTGAGCAACTCAAGCGCCGCACGCTCGCGATGCCCCGCGAAACGTAGATACTGCCCGGGATCCCAGTCCGGGCCGGTGCACCGTTCAGGGTTCGATGGCAAGGGGTTGGAGGACGAACCGTCAACAGGCGCGATCATAAGCGGGGCATCCAACGTGCGTTGACGGGCTCACCGCGTTCGCATTTCAGACAGACCAGCGTCTGCCCCACCCTGTCGCGGCGTTGAAACGGATCGAGCACCCAGGGCCGGTTGCGCCAGGGCGGATCATGGCGGACATGCTGGGTGTGGCCGCAATCCAGTTCGGCGACCCAGTGCCGGTCCTCGTCGCGAAAGAAACCAATGATCAGGGACACGGATACCCCGGCGCCGTGGAAAACCACAGGGTACACGCTGTCCAGCGCCGGCAACGCCCTGCTCCATCCACGCGCCGGGGCCGGGAATCCCCCGCCGTTGCGCATTGCGGCAGTGCACCATTTCTGGGATTCTTCCGACCCTTTTTCCCGCTCAGCGTGCGGAGTCCGGCTCATACCGGACCGTCCCGCGTTACCCTTGGCCCCATGCCCAGCAACCGCATCCGCGAGATCCCGTACAACTACACCTCGTTCTCCGACCGCGAGATCGTCGCCCGCTACCTCGGCGAGGAGACCTGGGCGGTGGTAGAGGAATTGCGCGGCGAGCGCCGGACAGGGTTGTCCGCACGCATGTTGTTCGAGGTTTTGGGCGACATGTGGGTGGTACACCGCAACCCCTATCTCCAGGACGACCTCATGGAGAACCCGGGACGGCGCAAGTCCCTGATCGAAGCCCTGCGCCATCGCCTCAACCAGGTCGAGGCACGGGCTGACGGCAACGCCAAGGCCCTGGACCTGTTCAAGGCCACCTGCGAGGCGGTGGGCAACTTCGAGCAGGAACTAAAGGACACCGAGGCGCTGCGTCGACGGATCCGCCGCAACCTGCGTCGCGTGACCGACGACAACAACATCGATTTCTCCGGACTTGCCCGCGTGTCCCATGCCACCGACGCCACGGACTGGCGGGTGGAATTCCCCTTCGTGGTCATCCATCCGGACACCGAGGCGGAAACAGCGGCCATCGTGCGCACCTGCATCGATCTCGGGCTGACGATCATTCCCCGCGGTGGAGGGACCGGCTACACCGGTGGCGCCATTCCCCTGGACCCCCGTACCGCCGTGATTAACACCGAGAAGCTGTTGCGCATGGACTACGACGGCGCCTATCCGCTGGCGGGTCTCGACCAAACCTACCCCACCGTGGACTGTGGCGCCGGTGTGGTGACCCGCCGCGTGGCCGAACTGGCCGAGCGCCACGGACGCGTATTCGCCGTCGACCCCACCTCCCAGGATGCCTCCACCATCGGTGGCAACATCGCCATGAATGCCGGCGGCAAGAAGGCGGTGCTCTGGGGGACATGCCTGGACAACCTGGCCTCCTGGTCCATGGTCATGCCGGACGGCAGCTGGTTGGAAGTCGAGCGGGTCAACCACAACCTGGGCAAGATCCACGATCAGGACACCGTCACTTTCAGGATCACCGAGTTCGGCCGCACCCGGGACGAGAAGCGCGGCGAGCGCCTGCTTGAATTGCCGGGGTCGGTGTTCCGCAAGGTCGGCCTCGGCAAGGACGTGACGGACAAGTTTCTTTCCGGCCTGCCGGGAGTGCAGAAGGAAGGCTGTGACGGTCTCATCACGTCGGGGCGGTTCGTCCTGCATCGCATGCCGGACCACATCCGCACGGTGTGTATGGAGTTCTTCGGTACTGACCTGAACACGGCCGTACCCGCCATCGTCGAGGTCAAGGACCATATCGACGCGCGGGACGGCGTCGCCCTGGCCGGCCTGGAGCACCTGGACGAGCGCTACGTGAAGGCCGTCAAGTACAGCACCAAGGCCTCCGGGCGCGGCCGCCCCAAGATGGTACTGATCGCCGATATCGCCGGCGACGACGAGGCCGCGGTGGCCACCACGGCCGAACAGGTGGTGGCGCTCTGCGAAGCGCGCGAGGGCGCCGGTTTCGTCGCCGTAAGCCCGGAGCAGCGGCGCCGCTACTGGCTCGACCGCGCCCGCACCGCCGCGATCTCCGCCCACACCAATGCCTTCAAGATCAACGAGGACGTGGTCATCCCGCTCGATCGCCTGGCGGATTACAGCCGCGGCATCGAACGACTGAATATCGATCAATCACTGGGTAACAAAATCCGCGCGGCCGAGGTTCTCGCCGACTACCTGCGCGGAGATCTGCCCGAGGCCCGCGAGGCCGAGGACTTCGAGGATTCCGAAGAGATCCGTGCGCATATCGCCGACAAGCAATCGGTCGGTCTCGAAACCGTCGATCGCTGCCTGAGCCGCTGGCGGGGCCTCGTCGAGTACATGGATCAGCCCGCGGATGCACATCCACACCTGTTGTTGCGCGACGAGGCGCTGAAGATCCAGTCCGGTGACACGTTCGCGGACCTGCTTCTGCGACGCGACGTGTTCGTGTCCTTCTGGGCCGAACTGGGCAAGCCCCTGTATTCCATATTCGCCGGCCAGGACTTCGAGGCGGTGCGGGCGCGCATCGCCGCCCTGCATGGCAAGGTGCGCGACGCGCGCATCTTCGTGGCTCTGCATATGCACGCCGGCGACGGCAACGTGCACACCAATATCCCCGTGCACTCGGACAATTACGAGATGCTTCACGAAGCTGATCGCGTGGTTGACCGGATCATGGACCTGGCCAAGGACCTCGGAGGCGTGATTTCTGGTGAACACGGCATCGGCCTGACCAAGATCCACTACCTGGAAGCGGAGAAGCTCGCCGATTTCAGCCGCTACAAGCAGGACATAGACCCAAAGGGTCACTTCAATCGCGGCAAACTGCTCGCCGGATCCAGTCTCGACAACGCCTACACACCCTCTCTGCGCCTGTTGGAGCAGGAGGCGATCATTCTCGAGGAGTCCGCACTCGGCGCCCTCAACGACGAGATCAAACACTGCCTGCGCTGCGGCAAATGCAAACCTGTCTGCATGACCCACGTGCCGCGCGCGAACCTGCTGTATTCACCCCGCAACAAGATTCTCGCCACCGGCTTGATCATCGAGGCGTTCCTGTATGAAGAGCAGACCCGGCGCGGTATCTCGGTACGCCATTTTGACGCCATGAACGACGTCGCCGACCACTGCACCACCTGCCACAAGTGTTCCAATCCCTGCCCGGTGAACATCGACTTCGGTGAAGTCTCGATCCACATGCGCAAGGCCCTCACCGACCAGGGCAAACGCAAGACCGCTCTCGGCGCCAAAGCCGCCCTGGCCTTCCTCAACGAGGGCAAGCCGTGGAAGGTGAAAGCCATGCGCAAGGGCATGGCCGAAATCGGATTCGCGGCCATCAACCTCGGACATGACATTGCAGCCAAAGCGGGGATTCTGGGTAATAAGGACAGGATTCCCCCACCGACGGAAACCCGCCCATCCGCGCCCGCCCAAGCGGTCAACCTGGTCCGCAATGCCGTGCGTGTGGACCTGCCACGCAAAACCACCCGGGCCATGCTCGGACTGGAGGACGAGGGCGTCGTCCCGATCATCCGCGACCCCGAGAAGACGCGGGTGGACAGTGAGGCGGTGTTCTACTTCCCTGGCTGTGGCTCGGAGCGACTGGTCAGCCAGGTGGGACTGGCAACCATAGCCATGCTTTACGACGCGGGTGTGCAGACCATCCTGCCCCCGGGCTACCTGTGTTGCGGTTATCCCCAGACCGCCGCGGGGCAGGCCGCCAAGGGCCAGCAGATCACCACGGAAAACCGTGTTCTGTTCCATCGCATCGCCAACACCCTCAACTACCTCGAGATCAACACCGTGGTGGTCTCCTGCGGCACCTGCATGGATCAACTGCTCAAGTACGAATTCCAGCGTATCTTCCCCGGCTGCCGCTTGTTGGACATCCACGAATTCCTGATGGAGAAGGGCTACCAGCTGGAAGGGGGAAGTGGCACCCGATACCTCTACCATGACCCCTGCCATACGCCGATGAAGACCCACAACCCGGCGAAGGTGGCCGAGACCCTGATGGGTCAGGCCGTACCCATTTCCGACCGCTGCTGCGGCGAGGCGGGAACCCTGGGAACCGCCCGGCCCGATATCGCCACGCAACTGCGTTTCCGCAAGCAGGACGAACTGCACAAGGGCATTCAGGAACTCACCGGTGAAGACACCGCGCGCAACGACAATGTGAAGCTGCTCACTGCCTGCCCCGCCTGTCAGCAGGGCCTATCCCGCTACACCGATGCAACCGGCCTGAAAACGGACTACATCGTCGTCGAGCTGGCGGCGGCCAAATGGGGACAGGGCTGGGAGAAACAGCTGGAACAGCGTATCCGCGCGGGCGGCATTGAAAAGGTCCTTCTGTAACCCCCCCTGAACGGCGAAGAAACGGCGAAGAAACGGCGAAGGAACAGCGAACTTACGGGGTATTCCCTAGCCCCCAAAGTCGAACTGCAATAAAAACTTGCGGATTTTGTAACTTAATTGGCGCACACTGCGGAGCTGGACGTTCAGGTGAATCCCCGCCAACGTCCTCGCTATCGCATTCTTCGTGTCCTGGTGGATCGGTAGTACTTGCTTCGGGACCGGGCACAACGCATTAAGAGATCAGTCTGAGATGATGAATATTTACGTGGGCAACCTGCCCTACAGCGTCGACAGCGACGCCCTGCGCGATCTGTTCGCTGCTTACGGTGCCGTTGATCGCGCTACCGTGATCATGGATCGCGAGACCAACCGCTCGAAGGGCTTCGGCTTTGTCGAAATGGGTAACAAGGAAGAGGGTGACGCTGCCATTTCCGCGCTCAACCAGAGCGATTGCGATGGCCGCAAACTCAAGGTCAACGAGGCCCGTCCCCGTGAAGACCGTCCCCGTGGTGGTGGTCGCTTCTGATCACCCCCCAGGTCTTCATGACCAAAAGAAAAAGGGCGCCCTTCGGGGCGCCCTTTTTCTTTGTCGGCTTCTCTCTTTCCGGACAGTCCCCGCGGCGGAAGCCCCCCCGGCACCGATGTATCCGGAGGTCCCGCCTGTCCGAAAAGAAAAAGGGCCTGAACCGAAGGTTCAGGCCCTTTCGCGAAGAAGGCCCCGCTTGCAACGAAGCGGCCGCCGATCCTCGTCACCGGGCCCGACCACCCCAATGGGTAGGAACGGGCCAAGCACGTCCTCAGGGACGCTTGGGAGTGGTGTACTCAGCTTCCTTCTGGAAGGTCTCCCAGATGGTGTCGTAACCGACGTAGCCGGTCTCGGTGGCTTCCTTCTGACGGGTGGTCAGAAAACGGCACTGGCCTTCAGGAACCTCAGGGCGTTTTTTCGGTGCATCACTCATGGCGAACCTCGTTGTAATCCGGTTGGCGGGAAGATTGAAAACTAGGAACGGACGTCGGCCCTTCCCGATCGGCCGACGATTGAATTCGAAAACGGCCCGGATTGCCACATCACTTTTTGGATATGGGTATAGGTTCCGTTCTTGGCCCCTGCGACGACAACTGCTCCGACGGTCACAGCACGACGCTCACAGGTAGAGGACCCCGTCGCGGCGTGCCATTCCGTCGGCATCCTCACCGAGGGACGCACGCATACGTGCCTCAACGAGAATGGTGTTCATCAGCTCGTTGTTCGCGAACTCGGGATAGAGCGTATGGAAACGCAGCACCTCCATGGCATGGGGACGTGCCGCCTCCTCGAGACGTCGTCGATCCCCACTATCCAGACCGTGCAACATCAACAGCCGCGTGGACTGCCTGTGCAGGTAACGTCGGCAGATCTCACTGTCGGCCTCATCGTCCCAATCCTCACGGATCATCAACGGCGGAAACACGCCCTCCTCCGCCGGGCGGCGCTGAAACCAACGTGCCTGGGGACGACGGCCCGCCCGCGCCTCGATGAGGCGCTCAAGACGATAGTTGACGGGCGAATCACAACGCTGGCGCTCGGGCTCCGTCGGCTCGACCGGAAGAATGGCCGCCGGCAACGCGTTCCATTCCAGGCGACGCGGAAAGGTCTCCATCTGCGCGCCCTCGTTGCAGGAGAAGATCATGGCCAGCGGTTCGTTGTCCGCGGGATCCATGAGCCAGTACTCCCAACGGTCCGCCGCGGCAAACGGCAGCGTCGCGGTTTCCAGAAAGACCGTCAGCTCCAGAATGCGCTCATCCGGCTCCACTCCATTGCGTTCCGGGTTCGCGTTGTAATCGGCAATCTCGGAACCCCTGATATAGGCGATCCGACGGAAGCGACGATTGTCACCCTGGGCGGAAGGACTGGTTCCACCATGACCCTCGAAGATGAAATGGATCTCCCAGATCTCACCATCCATGGATACAGCGCGCGCACGCTCAGTCTCGACGATCTGCGCCTGCCCCGAATAGGGCGGTGTCAGTCGCTGGGAATAGGCTTTGATCATCAGCGGTACGGAGAGCTGACTGAATTACGCCGTCAGTGTTTGGACGGTTCGCCCTGATCATCTCCCGCAGCGGGCTGACCACCACCCTGAGGCGAGCGATCCATGACCTCGGCGATCTCAAGCGTGCCGCCGAGTGCCAGGAAGGGGCATTGCTTGGCAGCCTCGAGGGCCTCCGCCATGGATGGGAAATCGATGATGCTGAGCCCTGACATCGCTGTCGTGCTGCCCTCTTCCACCCGACGGTCCGGGTGAACCGTATGCGTGTCCTTGATCGGAACAGCGGGGCTGATCACCGCGTCACCCAGCGATGCGAGCCAGGCCTGGTACTCGGAAAAGTGCTTCTGGGCTTCCTCGGCCTTGGCCGGATACTGCCCCCCCAGATATACAAACATGAAAGTTGCCATATCAGCCCCCCTTGGTCTGGGCGAGAATCTCATCCAGGTGTGGGTCCTGCGCACCACCGTTCTCGATCTCGTCCGGGGTCGCATCGCGCACTTTGAGAATCTCGACGCGGAAGATCACCTGGCGACCGCAGAGCGGATTGTTGCCATCCACCGTCAGGGTCTTGTCATCCATACGCGTAACGATGAACTCGCGCGGATCACCTTGCTCATTCTCCATGACGATGACGGTACCGACCTCCCGGTACTCTTCCGGGACGTTCTCGATGGCATCGGTAAACACCAGGCCCTCGTCGCGCTCCCCATAGAGCTGGGTGCAATCAATGGGAATCTCAATGACATCGCCCGCGGTATGACCCTGCAGAGCCTGCATCACCGGTTCTGAAAGAATCTCATTGGCCCCATGAACATACCCAAGTGGGTACTCAATGTGCTTAAGGGACTCACCACTGGCCTCATCGACGATGCGATAGGTCAGCTCTACGTATTTGTTTTCTTCAATAATCATGGCGTTCGTATGCTGAATGTCGGGGCACCGGTACCCGGGATACGGCGGGCAGATCAGAAAATGGACGCACCGAAGATCTTGACCTCGCCTTCTTCGAAACCGAGCACCATGCGGCCCAGCCACTCACCTTCCTTTGCGGTCGAACGCACACGGGTCAGCAAGGTCACGTGCTCACCGCGCCGGATGAGACCCAACACGTCGTAGTTCGGATCAAGGTTCCGGGTGAGCTCGCTCTTGGCGAACTGCCGACCGATCTCAACCTCGTTCAGACCGAAAAGCGTCGAATAGGCGAAGTGCCGGGTGAAACGCCCGTACTGGCCCTTGTTGGAATACTTGATGAGGTCATCCCACATGGGGATGGCCACTTCGAGGATTTCCTCGTCTGATTTTTCAATGATGTTCACAAGCAGTCTCCGCCCATGCGGATGAATG
>JBMYTL010000069.1:0-14053 GCA_049604295.1 Gammaproteobacteria bacterium | reverse complement strand
CCCTCTCCCGACCATCGCTCATCCCGCGGCCACTGCCTTGTGGACGCCCGCGCTGCGTCTTCGATTCGATCTTCCCCCCGTTCCGTGCCCCGCAAACGCTTGGAGAAAACAACAATGAAATCGCTACGACTACTCATCGCCGCTCCATTGGCGGCGTTACTGATCACCGCGTGTGACAAGGACGATGGCCTGTGCAGGAACGCTGACGGCGAGATCATCGACGAGGCCCTCTGCGTGGGCCGTGACGCGGGCACCTTCCCCGGCGCGGACGAGGACTACTACGCGGACATGGATTACGGACTGAGCAAGGATCGGAAAAAGCTGCATTCCATCCTATCGGCCTACGTAGAGGGCATCACGGAGGACCAGGCGGTCGAGTCCTTTGCCAAGGGGCGCAACAACTGGATCGTCTGGACCGCGGGCAACGACACCTTGTGGGACCAGATGTCCCGCGAGAGCGTGGGCAACCTGGACCTGCTGAAAACCATCTCCAACCACCCGAACCTGAAGAATTTCAGCCGTGACAACCGCTGGCAGTACTTCGGCGTGGTCAACGAGCCCTGCTTCACCAAGGGCGACAAGCCCAACCCGAAGTTCATGGGCCTGTACATCGACCAACGCGCCTCCGGCTGCGCCCCCGACCCCTTCGAGAACGAAGACAAATACCCCGGCGTCGATATCGGCGGCCGTGGCAAGACCGTTTGGACCGACAAGGATGGCAAGGAGCAGGTCCTCCAGATCGGCTCCTACTACGGCTACGGCACCGGCATCGTCGGTCTGCGCCTGTTCCCCAACCCCGAGTTCGACAGCGAGGCCGCCGAGGCCTGGGACCCGGAGCGCTATTACACCGACCCGGACTACTACAACCGTCGCGACCTGGTGAAGCCCTACCGCGTGGGCATGTCCTGCGGCTTCTGTCACGTCGGCCCCAACCCCACCAACCCGCCAGAAGACCCTGAGAACCCGAAGTGGGAGAACCTCAACTCCAACCCGGGCGCCCAGTATTTCTGGGTTGACCGCATCTTCATGTGGGACCCGCAGCCCGAAAACTTCGCCTACCAGCTGTTCCACACGTCGCGCCCGGGGGCGCTGGACACCTCGCTCATCTCCAGCGATTACATCAACAACCCACGCACCATGAACGCGGTCTATCACCTGCCCGCGCGTCTCGCCATGGCCACCAAGTTCGGCAAGGCGAATCTCACCGGCGGCTCCGCCGACAACGCACAGTTCAACGACCTGCCCAACGTCCCGGCGGACAGCCCGCTACGGCAGTTCTACAACCCCGAGACCAAGACCGTCCTCGCCCCCCATGTTCTCAAGGATGGCGCCGACTCCGTCGGTGCCCTGGGTGCTCTGAACCGGGTTTACGTGAACATCGGCCTGTTCAGTCAGGACTGGACCACCCACTTCAAGCCCCTGATCGGCGGCAAGAAGATCACGCCCTTCACCATCGAGAACGCCCGCAAGAACTCGGCCATGTGGTCCGCCAACGAGGCCCAGACCCCGGACCTGGCTCTGTTCTTCCTGGCCGCAACGCCGCCTGATCCCCTGGCCAAAGCCCCGGGCGGCGAGAAGTACCTGACCGAGCCCCCGGGAGCCATCGATCAGGGCAAACGCGTCTTCGCCCAGACCTGTGCCCGTTGCCACTCGAGCAAGCTGCCCGAGAAGACCTACAGCTTCTTCCCCGACACCGGCTGTAACAACGGCAACTACCTGAAGTGCTTCAACGACTACTGGCAGTGGACCCAGACCGACGAGTTCAAGTCAGAGATGGAAGCCATCGTCATGGCCGAAGACTTCGTGGATGACAACTACCTGTCCACCGACCTACGCATCCCGGTGACCCTGCTGGAAACCAACGCCTGCAGCCCCCTGGCCACCAATGGCATCGAGGACAACATCTGGGACAACTTCTCATCGACCAGCTACAAGAGCCTGCCGTCGGTCGGCACCATGAAGGTCCAGGACCCGTTCACCGGCGCGGTGAAGGATTACGACATGCCCGCCGGTGGTCGCGGTTACACACGTGTCCCGTCCCTGGTGAGCATCTGGTCGCAGGCCCCACTGCTGCTCAACAACAGCCTCGGTCCGTTCAAGTGGAGCGGTTCGGTGGATGACCGCATGGAATCATTCAACGACTCCATCGAACAGATGCTCTGGCCCGAGAAGCGCGACGGCGATTTCACCGTCATCACCCGCAACGGCAAAGAACACCCCGGTGTCATAGATCGCACCCCGGTAGCCAGCTACCTGCGCGTCGACAAGGGCTACCTGCCCGGGTTCCTCGAGGAGACCCTGGGCTTCTGGGAACGTTGGCTGCCCTGGCTGGTGGACAGCGAAGGCCTGGTCATCGGCCCGATCCCGAAAGGCACGCCCGTCAACCTGTTGTCCAACATCAACATGGACCCGGGTCTGAAAAACCGCGCCAAGGTCCTCAAGTTCGTGCTGCGCGCGAAGAAAGATCTCAAGGCGTTGCCCGAGAACCCGACTCACGAACAGACCGTGGAGGCCTTCGCCGACCTTCGCCCCCTGCTGCTGGAGGCAAGCAAGTGCGCCGACTTCGTCGTCAACAAGGGCCATTACTTCGGCACCGAATATATGGATGACGAAAACGAAACCCCGCTCAATGACGACGAGAAGCACGCGCTGATCGCCTTCCTCAAGACCCTGTAACCCAAGGAGCCCACCACCATGGCTGACGATTACGAGTACATCGTGGTCGGCTCCGGCGCGGGGGGCGGCACGCTGGCCGCCCGTCTCGCCGAGAACGGCTGCAAGGTCCTGGTCCTGGAAGCCGGGGGCGATCCCAGGAAGCTCTCGGGCGGGGACGACTACAAACCCGATGGCGAACGCCTGCCCATCGACTACGACGTGCCCGTGATGCACGCCCTGTCGAACGAGAACCACGCCATGCGCTGGGACTACTTCGTGCGCCACTTCGGCGACGAAGACCTGCAGAAGCGCGACCCTAAGTACACCACCGAGTTTCAGGGTGAGAAGGTGGACGGCGTCCTCTACCCCCGGGCGGGCTGCCTGGGGGGCTGCACGGCCCACAACGCCATGATCACGGTGTACCCGCACAATGCCGACTGGGACCACATCGCGAAGCTCACCGGTGACGACACCTGGAACGCCAACACCATGCGCGGTTATTTCCAGAAGATGGAAAACTGCCACCACCGGCCCGGCTACCGTTTCCTGTCCAAGTTCGGCTTCAACCCCACCCGCCATGGCTTCAAGGGATGGCTTCGTACGGAGGCCGCCATCCCCTTGAGCGCCCTCGGCGACGAAGACCTCGTCAAGACCATCAAGGATTCCGCCGAGGACGCCTTCAAAAAACTGGGTGAACCGGTCAAACGCGGCCTCTGGCAGATCAAGGGTCTGGCGGACCCCAATGACTGGCGGCTGGTCGAGGACAACTCCTGGGGCATCCGTTATCCCCCGCTCATGACGGACAACCACGAGCGACTGAGCACGCGCGACCGCCTCCTCGACGTGCAACAGACCCACCCCGGCAATCTCACCATCGAGATGGACGCCCTGGTGACACGGGTCCTGTTCGATGACGACATGCGTGCCACGGGGGTCGAGTACCGCAAGGGCAAACGCCTGTACAAGGCCTTCACCCAGCCGCGCGGAGAAGGTGGCGAACTCAAGCAGGTCCATGCCAGCCGCGAGGTCATCCTGGCCGGTGGCGCATTCAACACCCCGCAGATGCTCATGCTTTCCGGAGTCGGTCCGAAAGCCGAACTGGAAAAGCACGGCATCGAGGTGAAGCTGGACCTGCCCGGCGTGGGCACCAACCTGCAGGATCGCTACGAGGTCGGCATCACCAACCGCATGAATTTTGATCACTGGGAAGTGCTCAAGGATGCCAAGTACGACGAGACGGACCCCCAGTACAAGGAATGGAAGGACTCGCGCAGCGGCGTATACACCACCAACGGCGCGGTACTCGCGGTCATCAAGCGTTCCGCCAAGGAACGCCCCCTGCCTGATCTGTTCTGCTTCGCCCTGCTGGCCCTGTTCCGGGGCTATTTCCCGGGGTTCTCCAAACTCATCCCGGAGAACCTCAATTACCTGACCTGGGCCATTCTCAAGGCACACACCAACAACACCGCGGGCAGCGTGACGCTGAAATCAGCCGACCCGGCGGATACCCCGCACATCAACTTCCGCTACTTCCAGGAAGGCAACGATGCCAGCGGCGAGGACCTGGACTCCGTGGTCGAGGGCATCAAGTTCGTACGCGAGCTGACCCGTCCACTCAAGGAACAGGGCCTGATCGAGAAAGAGGAGCTGCCGGGTGACGCGTGCGAGACCGACGAACAGTTGCGCGATTTCGTGCGCTATCACGCCTGGGGCCACCACGCGTCGTGCACCTGCCCGATCGGCCCGGATAACGATCCCATGGCCGTACTGGACAGCCGTTTCCAGGTACGTGGCACACGGGGGCTAAGGGTGGTGGATGCCTCGGTGTTCCCCCGTATTCCAGGTTTCTTCATCGTCAGCGCGATCTACATGATCGCCGAGAAGGCGGCCGACGTGATTCTTCAGGAGCGCGGCGGCTGAATACTCAGCGGACGCGGCGCGACCACGGACGCGCTGCATCGACAAAAACAAACGCCGCGCTATTCGGGCCCCAAGGGCTTATGGCCAACAGGCAGGAGAGAACGGACCCATGGACGCGAAACATGACCGATCGGCCGAACCGGATCATCCCAACGATCCGAAGCCCCGCTCAGGGCCGCTGACCGCCGGTGAGGTTCTCGACGCCGAACGGGCGCACATCGATGGTCCGTTCACCCAGCGCTTCCGGGCGGATTTCAAAAGCTACCTGGACAGCTACCGGCAGTTCGTCGAAGAAGGCTACGGGAAATACGTCAAACACCCGGGCCGCTATGACACCGACAGTGGAATCCGCGCCGACGCCTACCCGGACACGGATGCGCCGCGCTACGGACTGGCCCTGTCGGGCGGTGGAATACGTTCGGCATCGTTGGCCATCGGCGTCATCCAGGCGCTCAACGACAGGCGCGAGGTAGCGGAGGGAAACCCCACGATCCTGGACAAGTGTCGTTACCTCTCCACGGCATCGGGCGGCGGCTACACCGGTTCGGCCCTGACCTGGTTCAAGGGAAAATTCAATGTCTTCCCCTTCGGCGATGTCGCGCGGTTCACCGGCAACGCATTCGCCCCCGGAGACTCCAACGCCATCCTCAGCTATATCCGCCAGCACGGGCGTTATCTCGCTCCACCGAGCCTCGGCCTGCCCTCACTGATCGGCGCCGTTCTCGCCAGCATCCTGCACTCGGTCACGGCCTACGTCCTCATTCTCGGGTCCATGGCCGCCCTGTTGCTTGCCTTGGCGGCAACCGTCCCCGTCAGGGAGCTCAGCCTGTTCATCGGACTTCATCCGGACACCCTGGTGGCACTTGTCGAGGGGCTGACCGGCAACGAACCCCTACCGCGCCACCATCAACATTTCTCCCTGCTGTTCATGCTGCTGACCGTGCTGCTCGCGGGCGTGTTCGCCGCCATAACGGTGATCTACGGGTTCGCGAGCTTCTTCCGCACCTGGTTCACGCAGGCCCACAGTCTGCGCGTGCGCATCCAGTGGCTGTTGGGCTGGATCATGCGCATACAGGCCCTCTTCGTGATACTCGCGATCATGCCTGTATTTGCCTACCTGGTGATGGGCGCGGGACTGGACCTGAAGGACCAGAGCTTCATCAGTGCCGCCTCCACATCCGGGCTCGTCGGCGTTTTCCTCTCCATCTGGAAATTCCGCCAGCAAGCGACGGAGGACACCATGCGCGGCGGCGTCCTCGACAAGATCAGCGCCGCCGTCGTCGTGCTTGCCTTCGTCATCTCCCTGCTGGGGGTCGGGTTCGCCCTGGGCGAGATTGCCTACACCGATTCGATCACCGGAATCGGCGCTCTGCTCGCACTCACCCTGGTATTCACCGGCCTGGTGAATATCAACCAGATATCCCCCCACAAGATGTACCGGGACCGCCTGATGGAGACCTTCCTGAAGGCCCCGGATGTGCCGCCGGACGCCTCCCTTGAGGCACGCGGCCGCGCCGCCAACGCCTTCACTCTGAGCGATGTCGCCCAGGCCCCGCACTGGACGCCCTACCACCTGATCAACACCAACGTCATCCTCACCGATGCCAAGGACCCGAAGTATCACGGCCGTTGCGGCGACAGCTTCATCCTGTCGCCGCGTTACTGCGGCAGCATGGCCACCGGTTACCGCGATAGCGCCGAATTCGCCAACGGCAAGATCACCCTGGCGACCGCCATGGCCATCTCCGGCGCGGCGCTCAATCCTCACTCGGGCACCCTGGGCGAGGGCAAGACCACCAACCCCTTCGTCTCGTTCCTGCTGACCTTCTTCGGCTTGCGCCTGGGGTACTGGGTCATCAACCCCGGCCTCCGCTACAGCGGCGTGCAGAAACGGGCCCGGGCCAATTACCTCCTGCCCGGCCTGGTGGACCTGTTCGGCAGCGGCCACAAGGAAAACGGCACCTTCATTGAGCTCAGCGACGGCGGCCATTTCGATAACACCGGAATCTACGAGCTGATCCGTCGGCGTGTGTCGGTCATCGTCTTCTCGGACGGGTCCGCCGACCCGGACATGACCTTCGACGACTTCGGCAACATGGTCGAACGGGTACGGGTCGATTTCGGTGTTCTGATCCGCTTTCCCGACGAGGAGTACAACCTGTGCAACCTGTTGCCCGGGTCGGCCCACGTGGGCCCGGTTGATGCCGCCGACGCCGATCCGCAAGCGGACGACCCCGCCGGTGTGGAGGTCATGGACGAAACCACCACCTACACGGTCGGCAGCCAGTGCCAGGAGCAGATCCCCCGTGCGCGTCGCGGTTTCGCGGTGGGCGACATCGTCTACCCGGCCGTGGAAGGTCAACCGCGCTTCGTAGGCCGGATCGTCTACATAAAGGCCACCGTGATTCCCCAACTGCCCACGGATATCTACGCCTACAAGGCCCGCCATCCCGAATTCCCACACCAATCCACCGCCGACCAGTTCTTTGACGAACGCCAATTCGACTCCTACCGCGAACTGGGCTACCGCCTGACGAAGGGATTTCTGCGTGACACACACATTCAAGAACAATTGCCCTGAGCCCCGTCCCGCCCATCCCGGCGAAAGGAAGCTCGTTCGCGCACTCGTGACCTTTGTCCCCAGGCTCCATGCCTTTGCATCGCGGGTGCTCCTGCTGGCCTTGATCGCCGTCCCCGCCCTTGCGTCGGACCACGCAGATCCGGTCGATCCGCTCATGTTCCGCGCCCAGGAGCCCGGCATCACCGGACTGTTCATGTTCCCCCGGGACGGGCGCATGGAGGTCATCCTCACGGTGCGTCGAGGACTGACCCAAGCCCCGCCCTATGACCTGTCACCCTACGAGTACACCATCAACTTCGACCTGCACAGCATGGTTACGCGGGACATTCCCCAGGATGTCGCCCGCTACGGAGGTACCGTAGCCCGCCCCGGGAAGATTGCCGCCGACGCCAACATCACCTTGCGCCTGAACGACGACGCGACCCTCAACGAGGCGAACATCCAAGGGCTGCGAAACGAGGCTGGGGTGAACATCACAGCGGGCGTGTTCGATGACCCGTTCATCTTTCCCAACTTCTTCGGGACCAATGTCGTCGCCATGGTCATCAGCATCCCCCTGGACGCCTTCCCTCCGGAGCAGGACACCTGGGTGGTCTGGGCAACATCCAGCAAGGATGGGACGCAACTCGACCATGTGGGCCGCGCGCAACGGACCATGCTGCCGCGTTTCGACGCCCTCAACACCCTGCCACCATCAGAGCACGTCACCCACCTGAAGGAGCGCCACGAGTCGCCCGGGGTGGTGGACGATCTGGCCCGGGTCATACTCAGTCCACTGTTCGCCCTGCGTCAGTATGACTTCGCACCGGACGTGATGATCTATACCAACAAGGCACCCGCCGGTTACCCGAACGGCCGCCGACTCGGCGACGACGTCGCCGACCTGGGTTGTCGCCACGGTGACTGCCTGCTCTACGAGTTGTCCTTCTCCAAGGACAAGCGCTTTCCACGCGCGACCGCGAACGACAAAACCTTTGGCGACGAATTCCCCTGGCTGGCCAAGCCGTGGCCTGACCGAACACCCGATCCCGCCCCCGAGTTGACCGTTCGAACACGAATCGTTTTGGCCCTTGGTGCTCTTCTGCTCCTCGCCCTTATCGCACTACCCTGGATCCTCCTGCTCAGACGCCGGGGATAGACCAACGCCTTCCATGACGCAGTCGGGACCGAGGGCCACTCGCCACGGCAACGCTTGCACACCGACCTGGTTACGCCCCTGCCCGGCGTCTATTTCCCGGGCGTGGTCATCTCCCCGGGCCGGACCCAGTCGTCGAACTCCTCCGCCGTCAGGCCGCCCAATTCCTGGGCAGCCTCGCGCAGGCTGATGCCCCGCTCATGGGCGTGCTTGGCGATGGCGGCGGCACGGTCATAGCCGATCCGCGGCGCCAATGCCGTCACCAGCATGAGCGAACGATCAAGCCAGTGCGCGATGCGCTCCCGATCCGGCTCCATGCCGACAACGCAATGGCGACGGAAGCGGTCCATCGCATCGCCCAACAAGCCGACCGATTGCAGCAGGTTGTGGATGATCACGGGCTTGAACACGTTCAATTGCAGCTGACCCTGGCTGCCCGCCATGGTGATCGTGGTGTGATTGCCCACGACCTGGGCACAGACCATGGTCAAAGCCTCCACCTGGGTGGGATTGACCTTACCCGGCATGATCGACGAACCGGGTTCATTCGCGGGCAGACGCAATTCGCCCAGGCCACATCGGGGGCCTGATCCGAGCAGACGGATGTCGTTGCCGATCTTGTTGAGGCTCACGGCCAGGGTATTGAGTGCCCCGGACAGTTCGACCAGGGCATCGTGTGCGGCCAGAGCCTCGAAAGGGTTTTCAGTGGGCACGTAGGGCAGCCCTGTCTCCTCGGCCACCTCTTTGGCGAAGGCCTCGGCGAAACCCGCCCCGGCGTTCAGACCGGTACCCACGGCAGTGCCCCCCTGGGCCAGGGGATACAGCCTCGGAAGACAGGCGCGCACCCTCTCCCCACCCAGCGTCAATTGCCGGGCGAAGGCGGAGAACTCCTGCCCCAGGGTCAGGGGCGTGGCGTCCTGCATGTGGGTCCGCCCGGTCTTGACGATTCCCTGCCAGGCACCGGCGTGATCGGAAAACGCGGTGGCAAGGGCGTCCAGGGCGGGCAGCAGATGCCCAAGGGTCCGGTCCACGGCGGCGATGTGCATGGCCGTGGGGAAACTGTCGTTGGACGACTGCCCCAGGTTGACGTGATCGTTGGGGTGCACCGGCTGTCGACTCCCGGGTACACCACCGAGCAGCTGGATGGCCCGGTTGGCAATCACCTCGTTGACGTTCATGTTGGTCTGGGTGCCTGATCCGGTCTGCCACACGCGCAAGGGAAAATGCTCGTCGAGCGCCCCGTCCTCGACTTCCCGCGCCGCCCGCTCAATGGCTTCGGCGATTTCGCGGGGTAGCCGCCCCTGCCGTGCGTTCACCCGCGCGGCGCAGCGCTTCACCAACCCCAGGGCCGCGATCACCGCCCGCGGCATGCGTTCCCCGCCGATGTCGAAGTGCTCCAGGGAACGCTGGGTCTGGGCGCCCCACAGTCGCCGTGCGGGCACCCGTATGGGGCCGAAGCTGTCCGTCTCCTCGCGCCAATCGTCTTCGTATGTGGCCTTGTCCATGGTCCGCTCCGCGCGCCTCAGGCGCCCATGCTCTCCTTGTGCAACAGGGCATCCAGTTCATCCACCCATTCAACCCAATCGGCATCTTCGGCGCGTGCCTCAACAATGAACTGACGCTGGCCCTCGGACCAGAACGGAGCCTCTTCCAATCGGGTTTCGCCGGGCAGCTGATGGTCGGCAACGAAGGCATCCATGGCGTTTTCTCCGTCGTCCAGACCCAACTGCGCGAACAGGCTGGCGAGATCATGACCCGGGTTATCCATCGCATTCTCCTTTTCGGTTGAATGATCCATCACCCTAGGCCCCGACCGCCCTGGTAAACACACGGGCCCGGCGCAGCCTTTCACTGGCGAACACCACCCCGTGCCCCCAAGGGCCGGGAGACACGATCAAGTATTGAGAAATACTCGCGTTTCATAGCCTGGGCCCTCTACACGGCCCCCTGCACGCCCGTTAGCGTTCCCGGATCGCGAAAAATCACCGGTCACGCCCCATGAAAGACGCATCGTCCCGTATCCAGGTCATCGACCGGGCGGCGGCCCTGCTGGATGCCATAGCCCGATATCCGGACCCCGTCAGTCTCAAGGTACTGACGGCGGAGACCGGGCTGCATGCTTCCACCGCCCACCGCATTCTCGCCAGTCTCATCGACAACCGCTTCGTCGAGAAGGACCGGGGCGGGCGTTACCGCCTGGGCCTGCGCCTGCTGCAACTGGGCGCCCGCATGCACAGCAATATCGACCTGCGTGCCGTGGCCCTGCCGGTCATGGAGGAACTGCGCGACGACCTGGGCGAATCGGTCAACCTGACCATCCGCGAAGGCGACGAGGTGGTGTACATCGAAAAGGCCACCCCCAACCGCATGATGCACGTGAACCAGTTGGTGGGCGCGCGCGCACCACTTCATGTCACCGCCGTCGGCAAACTCATGTTGGGCGCCGCGGGCAATGATGCCTGCAAGGGCTACGCCCAGCGCACCAACCTGCCGTCCTACACGCGCAACACCATTACCGACCTGAACCTGCTGATCGAATCGTGCAACAGCGCCGTGCGCGCGGGTTTCGCGCTCGACAACGAGGAAGCCGAACTGGACGTGGGCTGCATCGGCGTGCTGCTGTTCGACGGGACAGGCAACGTGGCCGCTGGCCTGTCCGTGTCCTCGCCCATCGAGCGACGTCGCCAGGAATGGATTCCGGTCGTACAGGATGCCGGCAAACGCATCTCCACCGCGCTCGGCTTCCAGGCTGCCTGAACTACATACGTGCCGGACCATCCGGGCAGTCCCCCGCCCGGATTACGCATCACCCCGTGAGCACTGCTTCCAGGGCCTGATCCACGGGAAGGTTCACTTTCAGGTCCAACAGATCATCGGCCCGGGTTCGCCCCAGGTTCACCGCGGCGATGGGTATGCCGTTTTCGGCGGCGAAGCGGCAATACCGGAACCCCGAATACACCATCAGGGATGAGCCGAGCACCAACAAACCGTCCGCCCGGGCCAGCGCGGACAGGGCCTGGTCCACGCGCTCGCGGGGCACGGACTCGCCAAAGAAAACCACATCGGGCTTCAACAGCCCGCCGCAGGCATCACAGTCGGGAACGAGGAACGCGCTGAAATCCACGCCCTCCAGGTACGCGTCCCCATCGGGGCCGATCTCCGCCACCTGCCGCGCGAACCCCGGGTTCTCGAGCTTCAGTCGCTCTTGCAGCGGCGCCCGGTCCGAGCGATGCCCACAGCTCAGGCAGACCACCCGATCCAGGCGACCGTGCAGGTCGATCACCCGCCGGGAACCCGCGCGCTGATGCAGCCGATCCACGTTCTGGGTGACCAGTTGATGAACGTGTCCCGCCTGCTCCAGGTCCACCAACTGCCTGTGCGCCGTGTTCGGCTTCGCATCGGCGAACCAGGGCCAACCCACGAGGCTGCGTGCCCAGTAGCGCTGGCGGGTGTGAGGGTGATCGACGAATTCGCGATATTGAACCGGGGCGGGTCGTTTCCACTCGCCGCGCGCATCGCGGTAATCGGGTATGCCTGAACCGGTACTGACCCCTGCGCCGGTGAGCACGAACAGGCGCGGGTGGGCCTGGACAAAGGCCCTCAGGGCGCGCGGATCATGCACCCCGGTGTCAGACATCAGGATCCGCGCGACCCGGTGCGTGCAGCACGCTCATGCCGCACCGCGCGCCAATCAGGCCGCCTCGATGTGGCTGGCCGCCACCCGGCTGAAATCGTCCTGGTATTGCTCCACCTGCTCCGCCGTAAGCAGGAACACTCCCTCACCCCCGTGCTCGAACTCCAACCAGAGGAAGGGCACTTCAGGCAGGGCCTTCTGCAGAGCATCCTGGGCGACGCCCACCTCAACCACCAAAAGACCATGGGGCTCCAGGTGGTCCATGGCATCGCGCAGCATGGGCAACACCAGATCCAGGCCGTCGTCGCCCGCTTCCAGTGCTACGGCGGGCTCGGACCGGTATTCGTCGGGCAGATGGCGCATGTCACCCCGGGGGACATAGGGCGGGTTACTCACGATCAGGTCGTAGCGGCGCTGTCCCAGGGTCTCGAACAGGTCGGAATCCACGACCTCGACCCGCTCACGCAGGTGGTGACGGGCCACGTTGCGGGTCGCCACGTCCAGGGGGCCGCGCTCCACGTCCACCAGGTCCACCTGCGCCCCCGGAAACGCCAGGGCACAGGCGATGCCAATGCAGCCACTGCCGGTGCACATGTCGAGGATCGCGCGGGGCTCGTTGTCTCCCATCCACGGTTGGAACCCGGCATGGATCAGCTCCGCGATGGGCGAGCGCGGCACCAGCACCCGATCGTCCACATAAAAATCGATACCGGCGAACCAGGCCGTGCGGGTCAGGTAGGCGGCGGGCTTGCGTTCACTGACCCGCCGCTCCATCAGGTCCAGCACCGTGCGGCGCTCCGATACGGTGACGCGGGTGTCCAGGTAGTTTTCCGGCAGGCTGTGGTCCAGATGCAGACCGTGCAGGGCCAGGGCCAGGGCCTCGTCCATGGCGTTGTCCGTGCCGTGACCGAAAAACAGGTTCGCTTCGCGGAAGCGGCTGGTGCCCCAGCGGACCAGGTCGCGGATGGTGACGAGTTGTTCCTGGGCTTCTTTGAGGACCATGGGCGGGCAATCGCTTGGATGGATTCAGGGGGCGCGGATCATAGCAACGCGCGGAGATTGTTGCCGCACGGTTACGGAGTCGTACGCGGGCGGCGTAGCGGTCATAATCCGGCCCCTTTCCGAGCGCCGGACCCGCCATGAGTTCTCAACCCCCGCCCGGTGCCGCACAGGGCGCCACCCTCAGCGACCACCTCAAGGCATTGCCGACCTATGCCCTGCCCCATCACGGGCTCTCCAGTGTGATGCACGCGCTCACGCGGGTCCGATGGTCGCCGTTCAAGAATGCCTTCATCCGCTTCATCGTGAACGCCTACGACGTGGATGTGGGCGAAGCGGCTGATCCGGACTTCGGCGCCTACGAACACTTCAACGCATTCTTCACCCGCGAACTGAAAGAGGGCGCGCGGCCCCTGCCCGAAGACGCCAACATCATCACCAGCCCGGCGGACGGCCGCATCAGCCAGATCGGCCAGGTGGAAAACGGCCGGATCTTCCAGGCCAAGGGCCAGGGCTTCAGCCTGGAGGAACTGCTCGGCGGCCCATCGGAATGGACCCGGACCCTGGACGGCGGCCCCTTCGCCACGGTGTACCTGTCGCCCCGTGACTATCACCGTGTGCACATGCCCGTGGACGGCACCCTGCGCGCCATGGTCCACGTGCCCGGCCGACTGTTCAGCGTGGCGCCACATAACGTACGCGCCGTACCGCGCCTGTTCGCCCGTAACGAACGGGTGGTGACCCTGTGGGACACGCCCATCGGTCCCATGGCGCAGATCCTGGTGGGGGCTATCTTCGTCTCCAGCATGGACACGGTCTGGGCAGGCACCATCACGCCGCCCGGTGCCCGTTCGATCCAACGCACCGACTACGACGGATCGTTGTCACTGCAACGGGGTGCGGAGATGGGCCGCTTCAACATGGGCAGCACGGTGATCAACGTGTTCGCCCCAGGCAGCCTGGAATGGAACGCGGAGCTGGGCGCGGACAGCCGCGTGCTCATGGGGCAGTCCCTGGGAAGGCCCCTCTGAAGGTACCTCGGACAGCACCGCGGACCCCGCGGTCTGAGCAAGCCCCGTCCAGCAAACCCCGTCCAGCAAACCGTGGCGCCCCTTACATCGCCCCGCGT
>JBMYTL010000068.1:0-14345 GCA_049604295.1 Gammaproteobacteria bacterium | reverse complement strand
CCCTCCAATGGTTGTAGTGGGCCATCAGGGCCACATGCTTGCCGGACTCCACCAGGTTCTCCAGCAGGCGCAACATGTCGTCCGCGTCCTTGTCGGTGACGAAGCGGTAGGGCCAGAAGGTCAGGGACTTGGTGCCGATGCGTACGGTCTGGATGTGATCGAACTCCGGCGAGGTCAATCCCTCCAGGTAGGGGACCATGTTGCGCGTCTTCATGATCATGGGATCACCGCCGGTGAGCAGCACATCGCTGACCTCCGGGTGCGCACGCAGGTAATCATGCAGCTGGTGTGCCTCGGAACTGGCGATGCGCAGGTCCTTGTCTCCTACGAACTGGGCCCAGCGAAAACAGAACGTGCAGTAGCTGTGACAGGTCTGGCCCTGGCTGGGGAAGAACAGGACCGTCTCCCGGTACTTGTGTTGCAGGCCGTTGATCACCTCACCCTGGGCATCTCGGGGGCGGTTCAGCTCCAGCTGTCCGGCGGGATGGGGATTGAGCATGTTGCGGATCTCCCAGGCGGCCGCGCTGATCTCGTCACGATCGGCCCCGGAGCGGATCAATGCCGCCATGCGCTCGAAATCCTCCGGCTGGAGCATCTCGCGCATGGGAAACGTCAGGCGGAACAGAGGGTCGTCGGGCGCCCGCTCCCAATCGATCAGTTCGTCGAGCACGTACTGATTGACGCGAAAGGGCAGGACACTGGCCACGACCTGGATATCGAACTTGAGATCGGGGGGCAGCCGATCGAGTTCCTTGATCTTGGCCAGGTGTCGGTCGGTGTACACCTGAAACGGCCGGGGATCGAAAGGATCGGCAAGGTCAGTACGCTCAGCCAGGTTGCTCGTCGTGGTCATGGACAGTCTTCCGATGGTGAAAAAGAACGCCCCTCTTCGGCAGGGGCCGACGCGGCCCGATGGCAGCAGGGGAATTCGCACAGAGGCACCACGTACGACTGGATTTGCTTAGTCAAATCAGAAACTTGAGTAAGCAGTCAGCGTACGTGACAGGGGTTCGGCGACAGCCCGACGCCCCTGGTCGGCCCGTTGCGGGCCGCGCATTGAAACAAATTGCCCCTACCGCCGCAAAAAACCGCCCAGGGCGAAGGGAAGAGAATCGGTCGTGCCAGCCATTGGTCCAGGGGCAGCCCAGAACCGTTTCAACCCTGCTCGCGCCGCGGCAGGTAGGTCATTCAGATCGAGACACACCAATCCACCGCGACGGGGGGAGAACGAAGGCCTCAACTGATGCCTAAACGCAAAGCGCCCGCATCCAGCGGGCGCTTCCCTGAAGGGCCGACGAGTGACTTACTTGTCGGCGGTTTCAGCCTGGGCGGGCGGCGCGACGGCTACCGGCGGCGCCAGGTAGTACGGCGCATACCCATACCCGTAATACGGATGACCGTAGCCACCGCCATAGAGGCCGGTATTGGCCCTCATCCCGAAGGAGAAGCTGAAGCCGCCATCACCGAAGCCCCAACCATCACCCCAGCCATTCCACGGACCACCGTAGTAGCCGGGGCCCCACCATGCGGATGCGGAAGATGCCGCGGCCAAGGCGGCGGCGACCAACAGTGCTTTGAACCCGGTTTTCATGACACACCTCCAGATTCGAAAGAGTAGAAACAGGTTCTTATTCGGCACCCGTTCCGGGCCGGCTCCTGCGATTCATTCGATTTTCCGCTTGGGGCCCGCACCCTTTCCGGGACTGGATTCAGCTTAGGCCGCGCCCCTTAAATCAGCAATCGCTAATTTACGAATACTAGGGATAAAGTCAGCGTTTTTGATCACCATCAACAGGCCGTTTGCCCAGGCTGACGAAGTCAACTTTCTGCCCGCCCTGGGGCGTCTCGAAAGGGTCCGTGGGTGCGACCTCGTCCGGAAACACACGCTTGCCGTGCAGCAGGGCCGATATGTTGGACCCCGTACCCTTGATCTCGACCAGGATCACCGTCAGCAGGTGCAACAGCATCCACATGGCGATGGCCGTGGCCACGCCCCGGTGCAGTGAATCCACCGCCCAGTCGCGCCAGAGCATGCCGTAACCGCCGGCCACCTGAATACCGATAAGCACGAACAGCAACAGATACAGCGGCCCCCAGAACGGGTTGTGCGCATACCAACGGGGCAGGGGCGTGGCGCCGAAACTGGCGTAGAACCGGAACATGTCCATGAGTAACGCGGGACGCCGGAACACCGTAGCCAGTACGCGAATACCCCCAACCCCCCGATCGGTCAGCAGCAGACCGATGCGCCCCAACAACGCGACCGTGACCGTGTGTGCGCTGAGAAGATGGATGTCGCGGGCGGCCGCGAACAGGTCCGTACTGTGTCCCATCACCCAACCCGACGCCCACAGGATGAGCGTGCCCAGGGCCAGCACCCAGTGAAGCAGCCGGATACTGGCTGGCCAGACAAGGACGAGCTTCGCTTTCTCCGCGCTACTCAACATGTATCAATCCGATCCGCATGCGTGGTTGAAGATCGCCACAGTGTGCCCGCCTCCGCTGCCGCCGTCCTTGCAAATTCACAAGGCCCCCGGGGCGGATGTGGGAGCCGTTGGAGTCATTCGAGGCAGGGCCCGGAGGGGTCCGCGTTCGGTGCATCGAGAAAAGTGCGCACGACGTCCACCACGCAGGAGGCGTTTTCCACCGCCCCGTGTCCGACCCCGGGTAGCGTCAAGCGGAAACTGTTCGGCAGGGTGTGCGCCGCCTCGCGCGCCCACACGGGAGGAGTGACCGGGTCCAGTTCACCGGACAGAAGCAGAGTGGGCAGCGCCGAGTGAACCGCTTCACGGAACCCGGGGCCCGGCCCATCGCCTGGCATCACATGACAGGTGTCGTGGGGCCATGCCTCGCGGTAGGCCTCAGAGAACAGGGGGAAGCGGTCGACGGACGCGAAATAATCCTCGCGCGACACGGCTCCCGCATCATGACAGTCCACGGCCACCATGACCGGATCGCTGATACTCTCATCGAGCACGTAGGCCACGTACTCCGCGGTCATCTCGCGCAGCAAAACGGGGTCACGTCCCTGGTGAAGCTCGTTGAACAGGTTCGGCACCTGGCGGGCGGAACGCCACCAGTACAGGGCGGAAAAAACCACATCGGCCAACACCGAATCATCCACACGAACGGTCAACGGCTCACCACCCGGCTCATCGACACGCACGGCCAGGGGCCGTGCCTTCAGTTGCTCGAATACGCGTGGATACTGGCTGGCGAAATCCGCGTTCTCCACGCTGCACAGAGGGTCCCTGGCGCACCAACCCGCCACGCGGTCCAGGGCATGCTGCATGAGCCAGGCAGCACTCAGGCGCATATTCACCCGCGGGGGATACACACCATCGAGCACCACGGCGCGCAGCCGTCGGGGCGCCGTGCGCATCAATTCCAGGGCAAGCCGGGTACCGTAGGACGAACCGAACAGGTTCCATTCATCCCGACCGACCGCTTCCATCAGGGCGAGGGCGTCGGCCGCGTTCAGGGGCGTATCCAGGGCATCCAGGGCCCAACCCTCCGCCTGAAGGCGCGTGAAACAGTTCCGCGCAACGGCCTGCACCCGGGCCAGCAGTTGTGCCCGTGGCCCATTGCCCGCCATCTGTTCCCGGTAGGCGGGGAAAAGCCCCTCACAGGTCAACGAGGGCTCGCCCTGCCCGGTCCCGCGCTGCTCGTAGATGTACCAATCCCGCCCGGTATCGAGATCATCAATCCACTGCAGCCAATAATCGATGCCATCAGCATCGATGTACGCCGAGGCGCCCGGCCCTCCGTTGAGATAAAGCACCGGGTCATCCGCACCCGACCAGCCCACGTCCGGGACATAGAGAACCGCCAGTTCCCAGGGTGGAGACTCCGCCAGGCGTAAACGCCCGCAGTGCACCGGACGCCAGAACGGTGTTGCGAAGTCGCAGGGCACCCAACGCAACAGCGTGCCGTCCTCGAGGGTCCGGTCGCGCGGCTGCGGGTAGAGCAACAGCGGCCCCAGCAGGTGGATCAAGCCGGCAACGACGATCACCGCGAACAGCGCCACGGCCCGCACCCTGCGCTGGGCGGACGCGTTGGCCCGGGCGTCATCGGTGGAGGGGGGGTGGTTCATGGTGCGGATTATGCCGTCCGCGGCTACACAACCCGCCCCGTAATTGCACCGTAATCAACGCGTAACCGAGATGAAACCCGACGGCAATGGGGCGGCAACAAACCCCCTTTAGCCTGCGCGCGCTTGTAATTCGCCACGTCAACCGGACCCTGCCGGTGGAGACCCCCGACATGAAATTCCGCACCCTCTCCGTTCGCTCGCTGCTCATCGCGGCCACCGCCGCCCTGGTACTGGGCGGCTGTAATTCCAACGCCCCCAAGGAAGAAGCCAAGGCCGCCGAGCCGGTTTCCATGGGCAACGAGGATCTGTACGAAGTCGTCCATGATGGCCGCATCAACGTCTTCTACGATCGCGCCACCTACGAGGAATTCCTGTCCCTGGGCGAGACATCCTTCCGTCTGACCCGCATCGGTGCCGGCCCCAACGGCGAGACCGTGGTCTTCGGCCTGACCAAGGACGACAAGAAGAAGGGCGCCATGACCCCCGGCGCCATGATGTGGGACGGCACCCTCGCCCCCGCCGACGATTTCTACGCCGAGCTGCGTAACCACGGCCGCATCTACGTCTTCAACAACATGGCCGACATGGAGCCTGTGCGTGCCTTCGGTCACCCCAACTTCTTCTACATGGAAGTCGGTTCCGGCCCCAAGGGCGAAACCGTTGTCTACGTCCTCAACAGCAAAACCAAGAAGAAGAAGCCGGTCGAGCTGATCGAGCGCTTCAAGAAGGAAAACTCCTGAGCGTTCTCAGGCAGGCGATAAAACCCCGGTCACAATTGACCATCAGAGTATGAGCGCGCCCACGGGCGCTTCCGACTCCACCTATCGCCGCAACGCGATCTGAGCCGCCCCCTCACCGGGGCGGCTTTTTTTTGCCCGCCGTAAGACCACGCCGAATCTCGCCAGGCGATGGGAGTACGCTCATGTGCCCCTCCCCACCACACCGATCACCCGCTATGCCCGTACTGAACATCACCACCAACAGCCCGTTCCCCCCCGAGGACAGGGAGGCCAAGCTGACCCATCTGAGCCGCTCCCTTGCCACGCTGCTGGGCAAACCCGAGGGCTACGTCATGGTCCGCGTGACCCCGGATGCCGCCCTGGTCTTCGCGGGCACCGCCCAACCGGCGGCCTACGCCGAACTGAAAAGCCTCGGCCTGCCCGAAGACCAGACCGGTGCCTATTCGGCGGCCCTCTGCCAACTCATCAGCCAGACCCTGGGCGTACCGCCGGGGCGCACCTACATCGAGTTCTCCTCCCCGCCCCGGCACCTGTTCGGCTGGAACGAAAGCACCTTCGGCTGAGGTCTCTCAACCCGCCCCGGGCGCTGCTAAACTGCCCGCCTTTCCGCCCACACAAGCCCGGTCCCCCGCCCCATGCGCGTCTCCCGCTTCCCCCTCTCCACCGTCAAGGAAACCCCCGCCGACGCCGAGATCGTCAGCCACAAGCTCATGTTGCGCGCGGGTCTGATCCGCAAGGTCACCGCCGGTATTTACAACTGGATGCCCCTGGGCCTGAAGGTGCTGCGCAAGGTGGAGGGCATCGTGCGCGAGGAAATGAACCGCGCCGAGGGCCTGGAAGTGCTCATGCCCGCCGTTCAACCGGCGGAGCTGTGGGAGGAAACCGGCCGCTGGGACGTGTTCGGCCCGCTCATGCTGAAGATCGAGGATCGCCACAAACGCCAGTACTGCTTCGGCCCCACCCACGAGGAGGTCATCACCGACCTGGCCCGCCGCGAGGTGCGCTCCTACAAGCAGCTGCCCGTGACCTACTACCAGATCCAGATGAAATTCCGCGACGAGGTGCGCCCGCGCTTCGGCGTCATGCGCGCCCGTGAATTCCTCATGAAGGACGCCTACTCCTTCCACCTGGACAACGACAGCCTGGGCGAGACCTACCAGGTCATGCACGCCGCCTACTCGCGCATCTTCGAGCGTCTGGGCCTCAACTTCCGCCCGGTGATGGCCGACTCCGGCGCCATCGGCGGCAACGCCTCCCACGAATTCCACGTGCTTGCCGATTCCGGCGAGGATGCCATCGCCTTCTCCACCGAGTCCGACTACGCCGCCAACGTGGAGAAGGCCGAGTGCCTGGCCCCCGCGGGCGAAGCGGCCAACGATGGCCCGTCCATGGAAAAGGTCGCCACGCCCAAGGCCCGGACCATCGACGAACTGGTCCAGCAGTTCGACCTGCCCATCGAGTCCACGGTCAAGACCCTCATCGTGCGCGCCGCCGAGGGCCAGCCCAACCCTCTGGTCGCCCTGCTGGTACGCGGCGATCACGAACTCAACGAGATCAAGGCAGAGAAACTCCCCCAGGTGGCCGCGCCCCTGGAGATGGCCGACGAGAAGGACATCCGCGCCGCCATCGGCGCCGGACCCGGCTCCCTGGGCCCCGTGGGCCTGAACATCCCCTGCATCGTCGACCGTAGCGTGGCGGTGATGTCCGACTTCAGCGCCGGCGCCAACGAGGACGGCCAGCACTTCTTCCACGTCCACTGGGGCCGCGACGCCGAGCTGCCCGAGGTGGCCGACATCCGCAACATCGTCGAGGGCGACCCCAGCCCCGACGGCCAGGGCACGGTCAGCATCGCGCGAGGCATCGAGGTGGGCCACATCTTCCAGCTCGGCACCAAGTACTCCGAGGCCATGGGCGCCACGGTGCTGGACGAGGACGGCAAGAACATCGTCATGCCAATGGGCTGCTACGGCATCGGCGTGTCGCGCATCGTCGCCGCCGCCATCGAACAGAACCACGACGACAACGGCATCATCTGGCCCCAGGCCATGGCGCCCTTCCAGGTTGCCCTGCTGCCGCTCAACGCCCACAAATCCGAACGCCTGCGCGAGGCCGCCGAACAACTCTACGCCGACATGCAGGCCGCCGGCATCGACGTGCTGCTGGACGACCGCAAGGCCCGCCCCGGCGTCATGTTCGCCGACATGGAACTGATCGGCATCCCGCACCGCGTGGTGTTCTCCGAGAAAGGCCTGGACAAGGGCGAGGTGGAATACCGCGGCCGCCGCGACAGCGAGAACCAGTACATCCCCGTGGGCGACATCATCGGGCTGCTGAAGGACAAGCTCGGGAAGCTCTGAATGAATCTGGCGCGAGCGAATTGGGTCGGATAATCGTTCAGTTCAAGGCGCGAATCGCGCCTTAAACTGCTTCCTTGTGCGCGCGGTTGAGCATACCGGCTACGGGGGCGGATGCATCCCCGTGCGGGGGCTATATCGTGTAGGAGCGGGCTTGCCCGCGAACACGCTGTGCTGGCGGTGCACACGGTGCAGCCCACGATGACGTGCGGCCCAGGCCCCGTCCTCCCGTCGGGTGCACCCCGTGCAGCGTTCAGGGTGGCCGGATTCGGTTCGCGGGCAAGCCCGCTCCTACAGGGGACGTGTCGAAAATGGGGAGGTGATTCGCGGCTGGGGTGGGACGCCCCCTAGGCCCCGTTTCCGTAACCGCCCGGCTCACCGGGGCGCAAGGGACATTCCCACGCCCTTCAATCACAATGACCTCCAGTAGGCATCTCGCCGCGGGTCGCCGCTCCCACGGCCGAAACCAAAACCATCCATTGCCCGCCGCGGGACACCCCATGTCCGACACAAGCTCCATCAAACCAAGGACTTTGGGCCCCTGGCCCGGGCTACGGTCGGCGCTTGTTTCCGGAATCCTGCTCGTCCTGATCCTGTGGGCGCATCCACTGCACGCCCTCGACATCGACCCGGAACTGCGCGAGCGCATGTTGACGGCGGTGAACGACAGTTCCAGCTTTCAGGATGAATACGACGCCCAGGTCTGGCTGGCCGCCATGCTCGACCGCCTGGGCGAAGATGCCCGTGGGGACCACGACCGGGCCCTGCATATCCTGAGAGCGGCCCACCGCGAGGCCGCCCGCGCCAAGCTGCCGCCGGGGCTGGTGCTCGCGGTGATGGAGGTGGAGAGCCGTTTCGATCCCTTCGCCTGGTCCCACTCCGGGGCCGTGGGCCTCATGCAGGTCATGCCTTTCTGGCTACACGAATTGAAGCTCTCCGACGCCAACCTGTTCGAGATCGACATCAACCTGCGCATGGGCTGCACCATCCTGCGCTACTACCTCGACATGGAGAAAGGCAACGTGGACCGCGCCCTGGCCCGCTACAACGGCAGCCTGGGCAAGACTGTCTACCCCGATAAGGTGAACAAGGCGCTCAAGCGACGCTGGTCCGACGCCTGAGTGATTGCCCCGTCGCCGGATTGACAATTGTCAATTGAAGGCCGTTTCCCACCATCCATGCCCCCGCGCACTTGCGCCCGGTCAACTCCCGCCCACCCTTCCCGCCCGCACTGTGAGTGCCCACGAGCGGCGGGGCTGCCCTGCGTGCACACCATGATCGGCGTGAACGTAGCGCGCCCGCGGACCGGGATGGTTGTATCCATTCGCGGGGCCTCGCGGAAGCAACGGGGGGGAGAGGGTAATGGGTGGCGAGAACCGCAAATCGGGCTGGTGGACGCGCCTGCGCAGACCGTCGGCGAAATGGTCGGTGGGGCTGCTGCTGGGCACCGGCTTCGTGATCGGGATCCTTTTCTGGGGCGCCTTCAACACGGCCATGGAGATGACCAACACGGAACAGTTCTGTGTCTCCTGCCACGCCATGCGTGAGCACATGTATGCCGAGTACAAGGAGTCGCCCCACTACCGCAACGCCAGCGGCGTCCGTGCCACATGCCCCGACTGCCACGTCCCCAAGGCCTGGCATTACAAGGTGCTGCGCAAGATCGAGGCATCCAACGAGTTGTGGCACATGTTGCTGGGCAGCATCGACAGCAAGGAGAACTTTGTCGCCAAACGCCAGGAACTCGCGGAGCGGGTCTGGGCCACCATGCGCGAGACCGATTCCCGTGAATGCCGCAACTGTCACGATTTCAACGCCATGGCTTTCGACGAGCAGGACAAACGCGCACGCCTGCGGCACCAGAAGGCGGACGAAAAGGGAAAGACCTGTATCGACTGCCACCAGGGCGTGGTCCATGAATTGCCCTGAGGGCAGCGCCCCTTGTCCGACGCCACTTATCCGATGGCCACGGCCCGAAGACCCGGCACCCGCCCCGGGAGTCCGGGCACATAAAGCCCCGATCTAGGCGCATAAGCGCAAGTACAGGGGGTCATCCCTAGGGCCCGCGCCCACACCCATTCTGGGTACCCTGAGTGACATCAATGTCCCGAGCACCGCGCTCGGGTCTGATGCCCCTTCCCTCCCTCCACGAGCCTGACTCCATGCTCGAGATACGCATTCACGGTCGCGGCGGCCAGGGCAACGTGGTCGCCGCCTACCTGCTGGCCACGGCCGCCATCAAGCACGGTCGTTACGGCCAGGCCTTCCCCAATTTCGGCGCCGAGCGCCGCGGTGCCCCGGTGATGGCCTTCGTGCGCATCACCGATGCGCCCATCCGGCGACGCTGCCAGGTGCTTGAACCGGACTTCCTCATCGTTCAGGACGACGCCCTGCTGCATGTACCCGGGGTCACTTCCGGGCTGCGCGCGGGCGGCGCCATCCTGGTCAACTCCAGCCAGGATTCCGAGGCGCTGTCAGAGCAGTTCGGGACCACCGTCTATGCCCTGCCCGCCACGGCCCTGGCCCTGGAACACCTGGGTCGGCCGGTGCCCAACACGGCCCTGCTGGCGGCGTTTCTCGACCTGACCCAGGTGCTTCCCGAGCAGGCCCTGTTCCATGCCCTGGAGGGGCGTTTCAAGGGCCGTTTGCTCGATGCCAACCGCACCCTCATGGAGACCATCGTGGAGACCGTCCCCACGGGCCTCTGGGCGGACCGGATTCCCGCCACCATGGAGGAGACCCGCCATGTCTGAACCGGCCGAAGCCATGAACACCCCCTCCGTCGAGGCCCTGGAAGGCTCCCAGGCCCTGGCCCGCATCGTCGCGCGCTGCCGCCCGGAGGTGGTCGCCGCCTACCCCATCACCCCCCAGACCCACATCGTGGAGAACATCTCCAAGCTGGTGGCCGACGGCGAGTTGGAATGCGAACTGGTGAGCGTGGAGAGCGAGTTCTCCGCCGCTTCCGTGGTGCTGGGGGCCGCCTCCGCCGGGGCCCGCGCCTACACGGCCAGCGCCTCCCAGGGCGTCATGCTCATGGCCGAGGTGCTGTTCAACATCGCAGGGCTGCGCGTGCCTCTGGTCATGACCTGCGCCAACCGCGCCGTGGGCGCCCCGCTCAATATCTGGAACGACCAGTCGGACTCCATGGCCGTGCGCGACGCGGGCTGGATCCAACTCTACTGCGCCGACAACCAGGAGGCCGTGGACACCACGGTGCAGGCCTTCCGCATCGCCGAGCAGTGCGAACTGCCGGTCATGGTCTGCGTGGACGGCTTCACCCTCACCCACACCCTGGAGGCCCTGGAGATCCCCAGCCAGGCCCAGGTGGACACCTACCTGCCGCCCTTCGCGTTCGGACGGGCGCTAGACCCCCGCGCCCCAACCAGCGTCGGCACCCTGGTGGACCCGAACTGGTTTTCCGAGGCCCGTCACAGCCACCACCAGGCCCTGAATCGATCCGCGCACGTCATCGCCGAGGCCGACGCGGCCTGGACGGAACTGACCGGGCGCGACAGCGGAGGCCTGCTCAGCATCGAAGGGCCGACGGACGCACGCATCGGCGTGCTCACCATCGGCTCCATGCACGGCACCCTGCAGGATGGCGTCGAGGCCCACCCGGATCTGCCCGGGGTGAAACTCATCCGCCTGCGTTGTTTCCGGCCCTTCCCGGACGCGGCCCTGCGCGAGGCCAGCGCGGGCTTGGACACCCTGGTGGTCCTGGAGCGGGCCTTCTCACCGGGCCAGGGCGGCATCGTCGGCACCGAGGTACGCGCCGCCCTGGCCGAATCGGATCGCCCGCCGCGCATTCACAACTTCGCCCTGGGCCTGGGTGGCCGCGACATTCCCCTGGACACCCTACCCACCCTGCTGCGCGCCGTGGACGAAGGCCGTGGGCGCCCCTTCGAGATCCTCGACGTCAACCTGGACAAGCTTCCCGAGGAGGAACGCTGATGACCGAGCAAAGCATCAACGGCGGAATCCCGGTGAACTTCGAGACCCTGCGCCGCCAGCAACCCCGTTTCCAGGGCTTCGAGGCCGGACACCGCGCCTGCCTGGGTTGTGGCCAGGCCCTCGCCGCCCGCCTGGTACTGGAGGCGGCGGGCCCCGATGTCATGACCGCCAACGCCACCGGCTGCCTGGAGGTGTTCTCCACCGCCTGGCCCGAATCCGCCTGGCGCATCCCCTGGATGCATTCGCTGTTCGAAAACGCCGCCGCGGTGGCCTCGGGCATGGAAGCGGCCCTGAAGGCCAAGGGCAAGAACACCAAGGTGCTCGCCTTCGGCGGCGACGGCAGCACCTTCGACATCGGCTTCCAGGCCCTGTCGGGCATGTTGGAGCGCGGCCACAACGTGCTCTACGTCTGCTACGACAACGAGGCCTACATGAACACCGGCATACAGCGCTCCGGCTCCACGCCCCATGCGGCCTCCACCACCACCAGCCCGGCGGGCAAGGCGCGCATGGGCAAGCGGCATCTCAAAAAGGACATCACCTCCATCATCGCCGCCCATCACATCCCCTACGCCGCCACCGCCTCGGTGGCCTACCCCTCGGACCTGCGCAACAAGGTGCGCCGGGCCATGGGCATAGAGGGTCCCACCTTCATCCAGATCCACGCCCCCTGCCCCCTGGGCTGGGGACACGAAGGCAATCTGAGCATCCAGGTGGCGCGCCTGGCCGTGCAATCCGGCCTGTATCCCATCATCGAGCTGGAACGCGGCTCCCTCACCGGTGCCATGCCCCTGCGCAGCCCCGCCCCGGTCGCGGACTACCTGGGCGCCCAGAACCGCTTCCGCCACCTCATGGCCGACAACGCCCGCGCCAACGAGGAACGCGAACACCTGCAGGCCATCGCCGATCACAACATCGAGGTCTATGGCCTGCGCGGCGAAGAGCCTGACGACATGGACAGCGAAGGCGCCGACACCGTGATCCGGGGTGGCCAGCGATGGGCCTGAGCGCCGCCTGGAACGAAGCCACCTACGAAGCCCCCCGCCCTCCGGAAGAGGGGTTTGGGATGAGGGGAACCGACGAGGGGTCAACCCCCGAGAAGGTTCCAAAACCCCCCAATCTTTCCAGCCCCGGTGCGGTGAGTGCTTCCGGGTGCGTGACGCGGCAGGGATGCCGCGTACGAGGCTACAGGGACGTATTCACGCCGTTCCCCGGAAGTACTCACCGCGCCGGGGCGAATCGCCCAACGACAAGGACATCCCGTTGTCCTTCCGACAATTCCCCACGTCCATCCGCCAAACACAGGACGTAGACCCCATGTCCTCCCCTACCCAGTACACCAAGGGCGGCTTCGCCCTCCCCGGCTCCTCCCTGGGCTACCACACCGGAACCTGGCGCACCCAGCGACCGGTCCACGTACACGCCACCGCCCCCTGCCACGGCGCCTGCCCGGCGGGCGAGGACGCCCAGGCCTGGATCGCGGCCATGGACGAGGGCGACCCGCGCCGCGCATGGCGGACCATCGTGGACATCAACCCCCTGCCCGCCATCACCGGGCGGGTCTGCCCCCACCCCTGCGAATCGGCCTGCAACCGGGGCCAATACGACAGCCCCATCGCCATCCATGCCATGGAGCGCTGGCTGGGCGACGAGGCCATCGCCAAGGGCTGGGACTACCCCGTGATCGCCCCACCGGCCGATGGCCCCCGGGTGGCCGTGGTCGGTGCGGGTCCCGCCGGTCTCGCCAATGCCTACCACATGGCCCGACGCGGGTTCCGGGTCACCCTGTTCGAGGCCCTGTCCGCGCCCGGCGGCATCCTCGCCACGGCACTGCCCGCCTTCCGCCTACCGCGCGATGTCATCACCAGCGAGGTGGAACGGCTGATTGCCTGCTGCGGTATCGATTTGCGCTTGCGTACCGCCCTCGGCCGTGATGTTTCCCTGCGCGAATTACGACAGGAATTCAAGGCCGTGTTCCTGGCCCCGGGCGCGCAGAAGGCCCGCGACTGGTCCGTGGACGGCCAGACCCCGAAGGACCTGCACCAGGGCTTGGACCTGCTCAAGGAATGGAACGACGTGGGCGCCATCCAGGCACCGCGTACCGTCGCCGTGGTGGGCGCGGGCAATACCGCCGTGGACATCTCCCGCATTCTCAAACGCGCCGGTGCTGAACAGGTTCACCTCATCTCCCACAAGGCCAAGCCCGGCCCCGGAGTGCCCGCCGACGACGCCATGCCCGTGATCCTGCGGGAACTGGACGAGGCCCTGGAGGAAGGCGTGCAACTGCACGAACACCGCGGCCTGCATCGTCTCATCCTGCGCGGTGGCCACGTGGTTGGCGTCGAGGTCGTGCACATGAAGAAACTCCCGGGCACCGATGGACGCCTGCACCGGGTGGCCTTCGAGGGAACCGAGACCGTTTTGCACGTGGACCAGGTCGTCCCGGCCATCGGACAGGTGGTGGACCGCGAGGGCCTGGAGGCAGTCCTCGAGAAACAGATGATCCCCATCGAGGGCCCGGGCCGGGTCACCGGACAGAACGGGGTGTTCAGTGGCGGTGACGCCACCTGGGGCGGGGGAACCGTAACCGCGGCGGTTGGCGATGGCCGACGCGCCGCACTGGCCATGGCCGCCTGGATCAACGGCCAGGACACACCGCAATTCCCCGAACATTCATCCCTGCCGTTCGCCCAACTCAATCTGAACTACTTCGAACCGGGTGAGCGTCCCCCGGAGCCCACTCTGCCCCGCGAGGAACGCGAAGGCGACCGCGAAATCACCGCCACCCTCGACCGGGTCACCATCGAAGCCGAGGCCCGCCGCTGCCTGTCCTGCGGCAACTGCATGGCCTGCGACAACTGCTGGACCCTGTGCCCCGACCAGGCGGTGCTCAAGACACGGGATCAATGCTCGGACGGCAGCCATTACGTGTTCGACTACGACTATTGCAAGGGCTGTGGTCTGTGTGCCGAAGAGTGTCCGTGCGGTTATATCGACATGGTCGCCGAGCCGTGAGGGAACGCGGGTTACGCTGCATCAAGGGATGGGTTGCTTAAGGGCCCACTGGATTCTCAGCGATACGCATGATCCGCCACTACGGGCAGCATCGGTATTCTGACTGCCTCAACTTTAAACCCACGTCTGATCAGTTCGATAAGGCCGGTTAGTTGATCTTGTAGGAGCGGGCTGCGCTTGCCCGCGAACTGG
>JBMYTL010000067.1:0-14540 GCA_049604295.1 Gammaproteobacteria bacterium | reverse complement strand
CCCGGTGCCTCACGGGACCTGACGAGTTGGGGGTCGGGAGCCCAGGGCGAGTGGCCCCTGAGTTGGTCCCCTTGGGTTGGTCCCCTTGGGTTGGTCCCCTCGGGTGAACAGCTCGGGCGCTGGCTCAGCGGGCTTCCCGGAAGGCCTCTTTCGACTCCGACCAGGCCGACTGAATGTCCTCGTAGGCCTTGCCGAAGCCCTGTTTCAACTTCCCCCAGGCGCTGGCCGAACCGGCCTTCAGGCCGCCGTACCACTCGGCAAGCTTGACCCTTTGGGCGCGTAGAGCGCGCAAGGTCTCACGCGATTGCGCGCGCGTGCTTGCGCTCATGTCGTCCCAATTCGTATCGATTTTGCGTTCCAGGGCGTTGATCCTGCGGTCCAGCTTGGCCAGGGCATCGCCCGCCGTTGCAACGGCTTCATCGCGACGGTCGGCGCTGTATTCCTTGAGGGTCTCGAGCACATCGGCGGTTTCCTGCTTGAGCTCGCCAAGGGTGGCGCCCTGATCGCTTTCCGTGGGGGCAGCGCCCGCGTGCTCAGCGGCGAAAGCGCCACCGCCGGTCAGCGTCAGGGTCAAGAGAAATACGGCGCCGCTGATAGCGGGCGGCAAGTGATGAAACGTTCGCATGGTGCAATCCTCGTTTTGCGGGTGGCTCGACGCGTCACGATCAAGCCGGGTTTCCGGGCGTAAGCGCGGGCTGTACGCCCCTGCCCCCTGCACTTGCGAGGTCCGTGCCAAACCAGGCCGTTCAGCGAATCCGCCCGCAACACCGCACGAAACCCGGGACGCTCAGGCCCGCCTACCGCGACCTCCAGCCTGCGCACCGGCTCATATCGACCACATGGGGGCGCGGATCAACCACCCGACGACGAGCCGTTCGGCCCAGCCAGACCCCGGTAGAGCCCAGGGCCGCCATGCCACCTGATCGTTCTCAGCCCCCGGCCAGGAATTCGTCCATGGCCAAGCGCAGATCGTAGCGGCGCTCGGCGATCTCGCGGATGTTGTCCGCGAAACGGTGGTGGTCCTTGAGTATGCGGATGAAATCGTTCTTCGACAGCACGAAAAGATCGCACTGCCCGCGGGCGCGGATGGTGGCGATACGCGGGGTACACATCAGCAACGCCACCTCGCCGAAGAAGTCCCCGTCGCGCAGCACTTTCAACGGCACTCCCGAGTCATCGAGCACTTCCACCTCACCGCGACAGATCAGGTACATCTCGCCGGCGACATCGCCCTTGCGGATGATCACCTCCCCCGCCTCCACGGCCTTGGAGTGCAGGGCGAGGATGACCGAGTTGAGTAGCTGGGGGTCTGCATCCTGGAACAGGGGCAGTTGCTCAAGCACATCGGGGGTAACCACCTCGTACCAGCTGCGGCCATCAGCCGCGATCAACTCATTGGCCGCCACCGGCCCCCAGGAGTTGCGCGCGTAGTTGGGAAAATCCTTCGCCGGGTTTTCCCGCCAGTAATCGAGGATGGGCTGGGCCACGCGCCAGGCGGCCTCCACCAGGTCCCCGCGTGAGAACAGGGTCGCGTCGCCCCGCGTGCAGGAATAGATCATCACCTCGTAACCGGTGTAGCGCGAGGCCTTGAAGTTGTCGCCGTAGCTGAAGGCCATGTCCACGTTCTGCAGTTGCAGGGAGGGGCCGGGAACCTTGGCGTGGAATTGCAGTTCGATGCCCTGGTAGGGCTGGATGTGGAAGACCAATCGGTTCGATTGCAGGGTGTCCACGTCGGTACCGCGAAACATGGGTTGGGGCGGTTTCTTGAACTCGACGATGATCTCCGTGCCCCGCTTCCACAGGGCCTTGCCGGAGCGCAGGTAGATAGGCACCCCCTCCCAACGCCAGTTGTCGATCTGGAAGCGGGCCGCGCAGTAGGTCTCGGTGCTGGATTCGGGATTCACGTCCTCCGACTCCCGGTACCCCGGCTTGATCACCACACCATCGTCCCCGAGCGCGGGACCGTACTGCCCGCGCACCACGTGACGGGGCACTTCGTCCTCGCCATACACCCGCACCGACTCCAGCAGCTTGGCCTTCTCGTTGCGGATGGCGTCGGGCTCGAAGGAACCGGGGACCTCCATGCACAGGTAGGCCAGCATCTGGAACATGTGGTTCTGCATCATGTCGCGCAGCACCCCGGAGCGGTCGTAGTAGCCCCCGCGCCCGCCCACGTCCACGGCCTCGCTGACGTTGAACTGGATGTTATCGATGTGGTTCTTGTTCCACAGCGGCTCGAACATGCCGTTGGAGAAGCGGAAGGCCAGCAGGTTCTGGACGGTCTCCTTACCCAGGTAATGATCGACCCGGAAAATCTGCTCCTCGCTCCAGTTCTTGAGGATCTCCCGGTTCAGCGCCTGCGCCGACGCCAGGTCGGTGCCAAAGGGCTTCTCCACGATGATGCGCCGCCATCCCACCCCGGAGCGCAACCCCGCGTCCGCCAGGTGGTCGCAGATCGGGCCGAAGAAGCGCGGCGCCATGGCGAAGTAGAACAGCACGTTGCCACCGCACCCGAAGTGCTTGTCCAGGTCCGCGATGCGCTCGCCCATCTGGCGGTAGTTCTCCGGGTCATCCAGAGCGCCCGAGTGGAAATGAAAGCGGTCGAGCAGTTTGTCGCACTGCTCCTCGTCGAACACCTCCCGGGTATGGAACGCGCGCAGGCCGTTGTCCTCGCTGGCCATACGCGCGCGGAAATCCGCGTCACTGAGCGCACTGCGCCCCAGACCGAGTACGGCGAAGTTCTCCGACAGCAGGCCGTCGCAGGCCAGGTTGTACAGTGCGGGCACCAGCAGGCGCTTGGTGAGGTCACCGGAGGCCCCGAAGATGACCATCACGCAGGGCTCGCTCGTGGGGCTGCTGGCCGGGTCGGGCTCGGCCGGGTCTTCGCTGATGCGTGCCTTGTCCGTCATGTCCGCTCTCCTCAGGGCCGTGGAACCCGGCCTTTTCAGCAACCATAACGGCAATCAGGCCCGTGCCCGGCAGCTACTGTCAATGCCCGACCTCACCCGATCCGCGACACGAACGCCGAAGCTCATTGGCCGACAGGTGCGCTCGATCAACAGCTGGCGGGGCCGAGGTTGGCATAAGGGTCCGATACCCTGAAACCGGCCCCGCCCCCAGGACGCCCGGGCCCCATCCATCACGAACACGAGCGCACACACCATGGCCAGCGGCAAGAAATCCGACAAGGCGAAATCCAAGCGCGGCAAGGGCGAGAGCGCGCCCAAGAAGGCCAAGATCGATAAAGCGGTTTACGAGCGGGAACTGACCCGCTTGCAGGAGGAACTGGTCAAGCTGCAGGAGTGGGTGAAGCACAAAGGCCTCAAGGTGGTGGTGATCTTCGAGGGCCGTGACGCGGCCGGCAAAGGCGGGGTGATCAAGCGCATCATCGAGCGCACCAATCCGCGCATCGTGCGCGTGGTCGCCCTGGGCACTCCCACCGAACGGGAGAAGACCCAGTGGTACTTCCAGCGATACGTGCCCCATCTGCCCGCCGCCGGGGAGATCGTCCTGTTCGACCGCAGCTGGTACAACCGCGCCGGCGTCGAGCGGGTCATGGGCTTCTGCAGCGACGACGAATACGCCGAGTTCCTGCGCTCCTGCCCCGAGTTCGAGCGCATGCTCATCCGCTCCGGGATCATCCTCATCAAGTACTGGTTCTCGGTCAGCGACGAGGAACAGGAAAAGCGTTTCCAGGCACGCCTCAACATCCCCACCAAGCGCTGGAAACTCAGCCCCATGGACCTCGAATCCCGTGACCGCTGGGTGGAGTACTCCCGCGCCAAGGACGAGATGTTCGCCCATACCGACATCAAGCAGGCGCCCTGGTACGTGGTCAATTCCGAGGTCAAGAAACACGCCCGTCTGAACTGCATCAAACACCTGCTCGACTCCATCCCCTACGAGGACATCACGCCCGCGCTCACCAAGCTCAAGCCCCGTGAGAGCCAGGGCGGCTACGTGCGCCCCCCCCTGACGGACCAGACATTCGTACCCGAGCACTACGGCGCCGACACCCCGTAAGCCTTCCTCGACCTACCCTTCCGAAGCGCGCCCATGCGCGTAAACCCCCACGCCCGTTCACCAATCAGACGCATGGAATTGCTCTGCTTGGGCCGCGCGAGCGGTTAGAGTTGCGCCTCCGAAAACCACCCGAAAGAAGAGGACTGAGAGATGCCCCTGAAGAAAACCATCGCAGCCTTCCTGACCGCATCCGCCCTGGCCCTGGGCAGCACCGCCACCCAGGCCCAGGACGACGACCAGCCCCTGATGATCTCCATCAAGCGCATGTCCATGGAGACCGCCCTGACCATTGCCCAGGCCACCATCGAGGCCTGCCGCGCCGAGGGCGTGCAGATCGCCGTCACCGTGCTGGACCGTAGCGGCACCCCCCAGGTTGTTCTGCGTGACGTGCTGGCACCGCACCTGACCCTGGATGTGAGCCTCGACAAGGCCTACACCGCCCTGTCCTTCAACGTCGCCACCTCCGGCCTGGGTGACCGCGCTGACTCGCCCCTGGGCCGTCGCGACGGTCTGGCCATGCATGCCGGTGGCGTGCCGGTGACGGCCGCTGGCGAACTGGTCGGCGCGGTGGGCGTCAGTGGCGCCCCCTCCGGCGAGACCGACGAGAAATGCGCCGCCGCCGGTGTCGAGGCCGTCGCCACCGACCTGGACATGTTCTGATCGCCCCGCGGTCAGGGCCTGAAACCGGGCCCTGACCCTCCGCGCGGGCGAGGCCCCTTGCGGCTTCGGTATCCCCGACGGATCATCGGGCCGACGCGCCCTCCCCCATGGGTGCCGCACAGCGAGGCCTGCCATGAACCTGTCCAAAGTCATCTTCGCCTTCTTCATCGTCCTCGCGCTGACCCTCAACTTCGGGTTCTTCATCGGCGAGATCGACGACCCGACCCACCACCACGTCTACGAACTGTTCGCCGTCATCGTGGTGAACCTGATCGCCACGGTGCTCAAGTTCGGTGAACGCACCCAGATCGGCGCCGTCCTGCTGGCCACCTCACTGGTCGCCGACCTGCAGCTCATCGCCGCCGCCCTGGTCTGGGCCTTCGCGGCCCAATCCGAAGCCGGCCTCGACCCGGAGACCACGGCCAGCATCGTGTCCCTGTCCGGCGGTGCCCTCATGGCGAACATCATCTCGGTGATCCTCTTGGTCATCGACACCGTGAACTACCGCCGCTGAGCCGCGCGCCCCGAGCCCGGTACCCCCCCCATGGACCGCACCGTCATGAACAGCGTGGTCTTCCTGATCCTGCGGCGCATGCGCCCGCCGCTGCTGGCGCTGATCATCAGCTACACCATCGCCATCCTGGGTTTGGTGCTGATTCCCGGCGTGGACGACCAGGGCAACCCCTGGCACATGGACTTCCTGCACGCCTTCTACGTGGTCTCCTACACCGCCACCACCACCGGTTACGGCGAGATCCCCTATGCCTTCAACGGCATGCAGCGCCTGTGGGTGAGTTTCACCATCTACCTCACGGCCATCACCTGGGTCTACGCCATCGGCAGCCTCATCCGGCTGTTGCAGGACCCGGCCCTCCAGCAGGCCTTCACCGAGACCACCTTCGCGCGCGCGATCCGGCATATCCGCCATCCCTTCTACCTGGTTTGCGGCTACGGCGAGACCGGCGCCGCCCTGGTGCGCTCATTGGTGGACGAGGGCAAGACGGTGGTCGTCATCGACGCGAACCCCGAGCGCATCAATGCCCTGAGCCTGGAGGAATATCCCCTGGATGTTCCCGCCCTGTGCGCCGACGCCAGCGAACCGGACGTGTTGCGCCGCGCCGGGCTGCGCAACCCGAACTGCCAGGCCCTGATCGCCATATCCAACCGTGACGATGTCAACCTGCACATCGCCATTACCGGCAAGCTCCTGCACAAGGACGTCCGCATCATCGCGCGCTCCGGCGCCCAGGACACAGCGGCCAACATGGCCTCCTTCGGCACCGAGTACATCATCGACCCCTTTGAGACCTTCGCCGACCGCCTGTTCGTCGCCCTGCACGCCCCCTGTCTTGACGCCATGCGGCAATGGCTTTTCGCCAACGGCAACCTCACCTCGCCCTCGGCACCGCCCCACGGTCGCTGGTTGCTGTGCGGCTTCGGGCGCTTCGGCCAGTCCCTGCTCAAACGCTTCCAGGCCGAAGGCATCGAGACCGTCCTGCTGGAGGCCACACCGGAGGAGACGGGCCTGCCCAATGACCCGGACGTGCGCATCGTGCGCGGTTGGGGCACCGGTGCCACCGAATTGCTGGAGGCCGGCATCAAGGACGCCGTGGGTATCGTGGCGGGCACCAACAACGACACCAACAACCTGTCCATCCTCATGACGGCCCGTGACCTGAACCCGGACCTTTACATGGTCGCGCGCCAGAACCGACACGCGAACACCGCCCTGTTCCGTGCCATCCGCGCCAACCTGGTGGCCGAGGGCAGCCAGATCATCTCCGAACGCATCCGCACCCTCCTCAATCAGCCCATGCTGGTGGACTTCCTGCGCGAGGTCCGACGCCAGGGTGATCGCGCCGCCCGCCGCCACCTGGTCACCCTGGCCGCGAACCTGGGCGAGCAACCACCCAGGCTGCGCCAGTGCCGGGTGCAAACCGATGACGCCCGCGCCCTGGCCTACCTCGCCGAACGCGGCGCCCTGCACTGCTCGGACATCGTACGCGGCATGGAACTACGCGACGGACTGCGTCCCATGGCCCTGCTGATCCAGCGCGGCTCGGAACGCATCCTCCTGCCCGCCCCGGATACGACCCTGCAAAGGGGTGACGAGATCCTCTTCGCCACCCCGCCCGAACACTACCGCGAGCTCGAACGCAGACTCTGCGACGAACATTGCTGGGCCGACCATTACCACCCCGCGGCCGAGGCCGAGGCCTGACCGGTCGACCACAGGCCCCGGGATTGCCCCGATGCGCGCCCGACCCGGCGCCACGGGCTGATACCCTTTGCTCCGCGACTCATCCACAGCCGGAAGGAGAACACCATGACCCCGGAAGAGGTACGCAGCGCGGTAGGCGGCTCCAAGTTGGCCGTCGAACTCGCACCACGCGATATCGCCGACCTGGCCTCCATCATGGAGGGGCGCCGCCTGGAAGATGGCGAAGTGCTCATGCGCGAGGGCGAAGTGGATGACCGCTTGTACTGCATCACCAGTGGCCGGCTCGCCGTGGAGAAGTCCAGCCCCTCCACCCAGGAGGCCATCACCCTGCATATCCTGTCCACGGGTGATCTGGCGGGTGAACTGGCCATCGTCGATGGCAACGAGCACACCGCCACCCTGCGCGCCATCGGCACCACACAGGTCGTTTCACTATCCCGTGACGCGCTTGAGGGTCTGCTCGATTCCCGTCCCCAGGTGGTCTATTACGTCATGCGCGCCATCGTCCGCTCCGGCCACGCCATCGTGCGCCGCATGAACCTCCAGTACGTGGAACTGAGCAACTATCTCACCGGCGAGCGGGCCGAACCCTAAACACCGACGCAAACGACTTATCGTGAGCGAGTACGACGTCTGCATCATAGGCAGTGGTGCCGGAGGGGCCCCGGTGGCCCAAAGCCTGGCCCAGGCCGGACACCACGTCCTGGTCCTGGAGAAGGGGCCCTGGTGGACCGAGGTCGATTTCTACAAGGACGAGCTGGCTGCCTCGCGCCGCGACGCCTACAAGACGGACAAGCGCCTCGAACCCCATGTGGTGGAGGACGAGGACGGCCGGGGTGGCTGGTCCGCCGTTTCCAGCGCCGAATCCGGCTGGGACTTCTGGAACGGCAACTGCGTGGGCGGCTCCAGCAATTTCATGAGCGGCTTCTTCCATCGCCTGCGTGCGGAGGATTTCCGCCTGCTCAGTGAGTTCGGCCCTATTGAGGGGGCCAACCTGGCCGACTGGCCCATCAGCTACGATGATCTGGAACCCTGGTATACCCGTGTCGAGGAACTGATCGGCGTTTCCGGCGAGGCATCGGACCACCCGTTTGCCGCGCCCCGTTCCACGCCCGGATTCCCTCAACCGCCCACGTTGGAACACGGCGCGTCCGCCCTCATCGATGCCGCCTGCGACCGCCTCGGCTGGCAACCGGAACGGGTGTCCCGGGCCATCCTGTCGCGCCCCGACGGCCACCGACGCGCCTGTGAATACTCGGGTTACTGCGGCTCCTTCGGCTGCTCCAGCGGTGCCAAGGGCAGCGCGCGCGCCGGCTTCCTGGACCAGGCCGTGACCACGGGCCGATGCACGGTTCGCCCGCTGGCGCAGGTAACCCGCCTCATCAGCGGAGCGGACGGACGCGTGCAGGCCGCCCGATTCATCGATGAGAACGGTGTGCCACACGAGGCCACGGCCAAGGTGTTCGTGGTGGCGTGCCAGGCCATCGAATCAAGTCGCCTGCTGCTCAACTCGCCCGGACCCAGGCACCCCGACGGCCTCGGCAACACCCACGCCCAGGTGGGCCGCAACCTGGTGTTCTCGGCCGGCGGGGCGGGTTCGGGCTATCTGACCTTCGCGAAATTCGATGCCGATACCGTGGCCCGGCTCAAGCAGATGGGCCCCTTCGTGAACCGGGCCCTGACGGATTGGTACTTCATAGACGATCGGGATTTCGCGCCGGGCCGCGCCAAGGGCGGTCTCATAGAGTTCCTGCTGGGTCATCCCAACCCCACTGTGCGCGCCACCAGCGCCCTGCGTGAGGACGGGCGACTGCTTTGGGGACGCCCCCTGAAACGCAAGTTGGAGCGCTGGTTCAGCGAGGACCGTCGCCTCGATTTCGAGGTCTTCAATGACTGGCTGCCCACGGACAACTGCTTCGTAAGCCTGGACCGCGACACACGGGACCGTTTCGGCATGCCCGCGGCGCGCGTGCGCATCGGCTACCACCCCCACGATCTGCGCGTGGGCAACTACCTCGCGCAACGGGGCGAGCAGCTTTTGCGGGAGATGGGCTGCGACTTCGTCAGTTCATCGGTATCGGGCGCGCCACCGCCCAACCTCATGGCCGGTGGCTGCCGCTTTGGTACGGACCCACGCCACTCCGTGCTGGACCGTGATTGCCGGGTCCACGACTGCGACAACCTCTACGTGACCGACGCCGGTTTCATGCCCACCGGCGGTTCCGTCCCCTACACCTGGACCATCTTCGCCAACGCCCTGCGTGTCGCCGAGCGGATCGCCACGCGTCTTTGAACCGAACCTGCGCGGTGATGATGAAGCGAAACCGGATGGATTGCCCGCCCACCCGACACGACAGCGGACAAACCCGCAGGGCTCTCTGAGACATCCCCTAGTCGCTCATGAAACGCCTGCTCGCAAATACGCTCCCGTATTGCGAAATATCAATCTATTGTCTTTAGGTCGTTGCCCCACCGCCCGGCCCTGACTCAAATCAATGGTTACCGGCACGGACCGACGCCTAATCGCCGACAGAGCGTTCAAGCGCCAGCCGAGCAGAATCAAATCCGAACACCTAGGGAGTAACCCAACCATGATCCCCGTCGACGATCTCCGAACCGAGAACGAAGGAATCCACGACCTGGGGCAGATACTGTCCGCGGTCATCGCCCACGAGAACCTGTATACCAACGAAATCGCCTGCGAACTGCGCGACCGCTACATCGCCCGTATCGAGGCTCACCTTTCCCACGAAGACCGCGGCATGTACACGGAGATGCTGGGCTCCAACGACACGGAACAGAAGAAGGTCGCCAACCAGTTCCTTGAAAACACCCGTGAACTGCGCCGCATCCTCGGCCGCTACAAGCGCAACTGGTGCCGCGAGCCCAGCGGCCCGTTCGATGACTACATGAAAGACACCGCGTCCGTCATCGAACTGATGCGTGAGCGCATGGACCTGGAGGACAAGCGTCTGTTCCCCGTCCTGGAAAAAGCCGCCTGACCGCCACTTTCGAATCAGCTGCTACCGCTCCGCCGGGCCCGCGAGGGTCCGGCGGAATGCGTTCGGGGACCGGCCGGGACATACCCCGGCACGGGTCAACGGGTCATTCAGCCAGCCCGACCGCATCGGTCACGGGACGCTCACCCAGGCGTTCCTGCTCCTTGCGTGCCCAGTCAGACATGGATCCGTCGTACAGCCGGGCACCCACATTGCCGAGTACGGCGTAATCCACGAACCAGTTGAGCGCGGCGCGACTGCCTGTGTGGCAGAAATGCACCGCGCCCGCGCTGGTGTCCGCACCGGCAAAATCGAACAGGCGCTCAATCGATGCGCGGTCACGCAAGGTGCCGCCGGAATCCTCGCTCAACCAATGGTGCGGCAGGTTGATGGCCCCGGGGATGGTTCCGGCACGCTCCTCATCCCCGCCGGTGACGATACCGAGGTACTCGCCACGGCTGCGTCCATCAACCAGGGTGACCCCATCCTTCAGGGCCTGTTCCATCTGTTCACCGGTGACCAGCAGACTGAAATCCGGAGACGCGGTGTAGTTGGCGAAGCGTGGTTTCACTTTGCCCGAGTCCAACTTTCCGCCGAATTCATTGGCGTAGGTGTTCAAGCCACCATCGAGAACGCTCACCCGCTGGTGCCCGAGCAGTTTCAGCGTCCAGAACACCCGTGCGGCTTCCGCCAGGTGATTGGCATCCAGGCCGGTGGTGGTCAGCACCACGTGACTGTCCGCGCTGACACCCAGACGCCCCAGCATGCGCTCCAACCGCTCCAGCGGCGGCAACATCCCGGGCGCACCGTCATCACCGGTACGCCAGAACTCGTAAGGCGCATTGATGGCCCCGGGAATGTGATAGCGCTGATACATGGCCGGTGGCTGGAGATCCAGAACCACCTGCCCCGGTGCATAGAGGTTCTCCTTCATCCACGACGCGGTGACCAGGGGATCGGAGGCCCGGGCGGTCAGGGAGGTGAGAAGGAGAATGGCAAAGAGGAAGTAACGGACGGAACCGGAAAGCGATCCTTGATGGGACATGACACAACGCGCTGGGAGAGATCGGATAGCGCGCTATGGTAGCAGTGCCCGTGCGGGGAGAAACTGCGCAAGGATCAATCCCACCCGAACAAAGAAGGGGGCCGAAGCGCGCCAACACGCTCCGCCCCCCTTCAATCGCCCACTTCAATCGCCCACTTCGATCGCCCACTTCGATCGTCTGGGCCGCTCGGGGGCCAATCCGCGTCACGCTGGCCCACTCAGGTCCCCAGCCGCCAAAGCAGCCAGGCCCGGGCCCTATCCGGCTATCCGACCGTCACGGGGATATTGCGCTTATCAGTAGCCCGTCGGCCCCGGCTGTGCGTACGGACCGACGGGGGTCGGCATACCCTTCCAGGTATACCCGGGGTAAGGGCCATTACCGTGGGGACCGCCAACATAAGGCCGCTTTCCATAAGGTCCCGATGGGTAGGGACCATTGGCAAAGCGCCCCTGGGGATACGCGGTGTTGGGCACGCCCCGCCAGACCGGACCACCGGGTGGGGTATACGCACCGGTCGGGGCATACACGTTCGGTGCAGGGTTGGCGGGCATGTATCCGTAAGACCGGGCCACTGAGCCCTGAGGGCCCACCCGCGGCCCGGCGTAGGGACCCGACACCTGGGAGCCCGGTCCATGAATACCGGGTGCCATCTGGGGCCGCACTGCACCTCCCGGAGACACCGCGCCCGGATGTGTTCCCGAGATGCCCGGGGGCATGAGGTTCGGCGGATAGCCCATCATCATCCACGGTGGGACGTCATCCATGGAAAAGCCCGGCGACATCCCGGCATCAGGCTCAGCCGCGGCCGTATCGGCCTGCCCGGCCTCACCCTTTTCAGGTTCACTCTCTTCAGGTGCGGGCGGCGACGGGGGTACCGGTGCCGACACCATCTCCACACGGATGTCCCCCGGACCATAACTTCCCGCCATGTCCACGAGCAGGCCATTGGCGAAGTGCTGGGCGGCAGCGCGCCCGGGCGCGGGCATGAGCGTCACCACGCGCCCTCCGCGAGGCAGGGTTTCGACTCCGGCGACGGTGTCCACGCCATCGATGCTCACCACGTGGTCACCGATGGCGACCGTGGCCGCGGGCACACCACCCGCGGGCGTGATCACGGCATGTTCGGGTGTCAGTATCAGGGACCGACCGGCCTCGGTGGTGATCTTCACCGCACCGGAGACCGGGCCGTGGGCGAAACGCGCCATCACCGGCAGAGGATGACCATCAGCACCCTCGAGTACCGCACCGGCCTTGATGGTATCGATAGCCGCCGCGCCACCGTCCACGCGGGTGATCGCGGTATCCGCGCCAAGGCCGGCCACGGCCGGCCCCCCGGCCATCACGCCAATGCACATGAGGGCGGCGTACCGCCGCCCTGAAAACCCGGGTACTGCTCTGGTCATCCCCATGGGTGTCTCCACTGTTTGGTGTCTGTTTATTGTTTCTTCATGTCGGGCGAGGTGATTCCGCCCGGTGGAACGGAGCTGGGCACCGTGCTCCAACGGACCCTCACCAAACTAACGCATGGGACGGGGCACGCCATGAGGACTTTCAGTAAGCCGCCCCCCCTGCCACGGCAATCTCCCCTGTCCACCCGACCGGGATTCCCCAAGGTCACCCCGGCCCGGCGACGCGTAAGCTCGATCACTCACTCAGAATGGTGAAGTGGACATGATGACCCGATACCTGCCCCTCCTCGCTCTTGCCTGCCTTCTGGCTGCACCCGTCACCCGCGCCCAGGAGGGCGCGGAGCTCGAGTACCCGCCCTACTCCGCCCAGAAAGCCGTGGTGGAGTTCTTCTTCAACGAACCCGCGCACATCAATGGTGCCCTGTTCTGGTTGCGCTCCCTGGTCAACCCACTCACCGCCGAGCCCTATGGCTACAGCATCGATGAACTGGATATCAAGGTGGTGATCCACGGCACGGAGATCGTCACCCTGGCGCGGCACAACTACGAGAAATACCGCGACGCCGTGGAACGCATGCGCTACTACGCCGAGCTTGGCGTGGAGTTCCGGGTCTGCGCGCTGTCGGCCCAGGACTACGGCTACACCCCGCGGGACCTGCAGGACTTCGTGCTGGTCGTACCCTCGGCCATGACGGAAATCATCCACTGGCAGGAACAGGGCTACGGCCTGCTGGAACCCAAGATTCTCGAAAAACGCCACACGGTCGAGGAGATCCGCTGACGCGGACACCCTCACCCAAACGACAAACCCCACCCGCGGACGGACTAGGGCGCATACCCGGCCTGCTAAGCTCGCGCCGCGTTTTTCCCTCACCCGGTAGTTCCACATGTCTGTCATGTCCATCGCGGTCACCCTCCATGTCATCGCCGTCGTCCTCTGGGTCGGCGGTATGTTCTTCGCTCACCAGTGCCTGCGCCCGGTGGCGGCCAGCCAGCTGGAACCGGCCCAGCGCCTGCCCCTGTGGGTGGGTGTGTTCGGTCGTTTCTTCCCCTGGGTTTGGGTGTCCGTAGTCGTGGTGCTGGCTACCGGCCTGTGGATGATCCTCGGCCACTTCGGTGGGTTTGGTGCCGTGCGCCCCTTCGTTCACACCATGTTCCTGCTCGGCATAGTCATGATGCTGATCTTCATGCACGTGTATTTCGCGCCCTACAAGAAACTCAAGCGGGCGGTCGGCGCGCAGGATTGGCCCGCCGGTGCCAAGAGCCTCAACCAGATCCGCATGTTGGTGGGGATCAATACCGTCATCGGTGTGATAACAATCGCCGTCGGTAGCGCGGGACGGTACTTCGCCTGAGCCCGATCAGCGGACCGGACACGGACGGCCGCGATAGCGGATCGAGCCGTCCGGGTCACGGGTAGTCGATCACCACGTCGAGCGGGGCTCCATCGGCGCCGCGCAGATTGGATGGCCCGACGTAACGTCGCAGCTGGCGGGTCTGCCGGTCATAGCCGAGCAGAATCTCCGGCGCGGCGAGGCGCAGGAGAAAGTTCTCGGGCACCACCTTGAGCACCAACCAGGCCGGGGCATCCTGCCATTCCGGCAGCTCATGCGGCGCGAGCGCGTGCACGCGGAAATCGTAGACATCCTGGCTGCTGGGGATGATCAACCCGAACACACGCTCGCGACCGCGCACCAGGTCGTCCCAGACCCGCGCCACCTTCCGGTCGATACCGGCATCGGCCACCATTGCCTCGTCCGCCGTAACCGTGCCGACCTCGAACTGCGCGCCTTCTTTCTCCCGGTAACGGACCACGTAACCCAGATCCGTGAGCCTGCCCGCTTCAAGGTGCCCCGAGCGGTGGTCCCGGGTCTCGAAGCGGGGCAGGACCGCGTTGATGCTGAAATCGATGCGCTTGCGCCCGATGGCGTCTCCATCGGCATCCACATAGCGCACCTCGGCATCCAGAATCCGCCCAGCGGACCAGCGTTCCCGATGCAGTTCCCGGTAGAGCACCTCGCCGCTTTTCGCATCGCGTGCGGTGCCCACGCGCTCGCGGATCTCCACGGAGGCCGACACCGCGGACAGGCTGAGCAGCCAGAGGCCCAGCACCATTGCCGCCTTCACCACCACGCCAGCCCGGGCCCGACCCACCTCACCCGCGAACGAACAATTCGCGAAA
>JBMYTL010000066.1:0-14555 GCA_049604295.1 Gammaproteobacteria bacterium | reverse complement strand
TATCGCCGGCCGCATTCAGTCGTGCAAGGGTGGTACTGCGCGGCTTGACGGCGCTGATCACACCCTGTTCGGCGCCCACCGGTTGCCAAAGTACCCGGTCGCCGCACACCACGTCGCCGAGGTTCTGTCGGCAGACACACCGACGCACCGGGGGGGCGAGTAGAGGTGCACCCAGATCCTCCACCCATTGGTTGGCGCCGAAGTTGGTAATCACCAGACCGTCCCTGAGGGCCCCATCAGGCTCCGCGCCATCCAGAACCGATCGCGCCGTGCGTTCCTCTCGGGCCTCGGCCTGGCGCAGGCGCCGTTCCCTGATGGCCTCGATGCGTTCCTTCTGGCGCTTGTTCAATCGACGCTTGGCCACGGCTTACACACTCATCTCGGTGCCGTTCCGGCGGAGCGGTCGTGCCAGGACCTGAGCACAGCGGCACCGTGAGTCCCGGGTTGCGTGGCTTACGTGTTGAACGTTGGATTCTGGAGGTATGCGCGGCGCGGATGGTGTTCTGACTCCCGTCGACGCGGGCTCAGAACAAGGCATCGATCTTGGCGGCACAGATGAAGTCGTTTTCGGACAGGCCGGATATGGCATGGGTCGAATAGACCACGTGGCAGCGGCCCCAGCCCACTTCCATGTCCGGGTGGTGGTCCTCACCGTTGGCGACCCAGGCAACGGCATTCACGAAACTCATGGTCTGATGGAAATCCTTGAAACGAAAGGTGCGCGCGATCTCCGTCGCCTTGTCGTTCAGCTTCCAGTCGCCGTGCAACTGGTCCATCAGGGCCTCGGCACCGGCGCGGTCCAACGGGTCTACCCCGCCTTCGCAGGGCAGGCACTTTTTGTCGGTGAGATCGTTCATGGGTTTCAGAACTTGTAGTAGTTGGCGTTCAGGTACTCGGTGACGTCTTCCACGTCTTCGTTGCCCCAGGGTTCGCCCAGGGCCAGGGCACAGCGCTGGACCTGGTTGAGCAGGGCGTTCTTGTCACCCACCCGGCGGTCCTCGCGCGTGTAAACCTCCGTGCCGTGGCACTTTCCGCAGCCTTCGTGGAGCTGCTTGCCATTGGCGATGTCGGCCGCGTGGCCGGTGGGGGCGGCAGCGGACAGTGCGATGCCCAGTGCCAGGAAAGCGGGTTTGATCGTCATGGAGGAATCCTCAGGCGGGTGAGCCACGCAGGTGGGCGATACGGATGGGGGCGGGGGGATGGGAATCGTTGAAGGCCGAGTACATGGGGTCTGGCGTGAGTGTGTTGGCATTCTCCTCGTAGAGCTTCACCAGCGCATCCACAAGCGCCTCGGCTTCGGTCTGCCGGGCGGCGAAGTCGTCGGCCTGGAATTCATGGCGGCGCGAGTATGCAGCCATCAGCGGTGACAGGAAAAAGCCGAAGGCCGGACCGGCCAGCATGAACAACAGCAGGGCGCCGTGGGACGAGGCCCGCTCCAGGCCCAGCGCGGTGTAGAACCAGGGTTGCTGCGCCAACCAGCCCAGCAGAGCCAGCGCGGCCAGGGAAAGGGCGGCCATCACCGCCAGTCGGTTGCGGATGTGTTTGAGGCGGAAGTGGCCGAGCTCGTGAGCAAGAACGGCCTCCACCTCACGTGCCGTCAGGCCTTCCAGGAGGGTGTCGAAAAACACGATGCGCTTGTTCCGGCCGAAACCGGTGAAGTAGGCATTTCCGTGCGCGGAACGACGCGATCCATCCATGATGAAAACCCCCTGGCTGCGAAAGCCGCAACGCTCCAGAAGGGCATCGATACGGGTCTTGAGCGACTCGTCGGAAAGCGGGCTGAAGGTGTTGAACAAGGGGGCAATGAAGGCCGGCCAGGCCCAGCTCAGAAACAGGCTGAAACCAAACCACACCGCCCACACCCAAAGCCACCAGAGCGAACCGGCCGATTCCATCAGGTAGACGACGATCCACGCGAGGGGCAGACCCAGTACCAAGGCCACGAGCGTGCCTTTGATCTTGTCCAGGAAGAACAGGCCGACGGTGGAGCGGTTGAAACCGAAGCGCTGTTCGATGCGGAAGGTCTGCCAATACTCGAAAGGCAGCTCGATCAGGCCGCCGATGATGACGAAGGCGACCAGCACGGCGGTTCCCGTAAGAACGGGCGATAGCTCAAAGCTCCTTACCGCATCATCCAGCAGTTGCAGACCACCTCCCAGGGTCCATGCCAGGGTCACCACAAGAGTCCAGAGAAGCGTGATGCGACCGAATCCCACCCGCGCCACGGTGTAGTCGGCGGCCCTCTGATGAGCCTGCAGGGAAATCCGCTCCGAGAACTCCTCGGGTACGGAGCCACGGCGGGTCTTGACGTGGCCGATCTGGCGCTGGGCCAGCCACAGGGATACGCCCGTGGATAGGGCCAGGGCCAGGATGAAGAGAACGGTGAACAGCTGCATGGTTGAACCGGTTACGGCGGTGGAGGCGACACCCTAGCCCCACGGCGCACGCCATGCCACCAACCCCGAATGGGACATTTTCCGCCAGCTATGGGCCAGTGGGCGGAGCCCGGTGCCGAAGCCCGCTACAATCCGCCGCGCAGCAACAGGAGCCCCCATGCCCACACCCGAAAAGACCAACCTGATCTGGGTCGATCTGGAGATGACCGGCCTCAATCCGGATACCGACCGCATCATCGAAATCGCCACCATCGTGACCGATAAAAACCTCAATATTCTCACTGAGGGTCCGGTGATGGCCGTGCACCAGAGCGATGAGACCCTGGATGCCATGGACGAATGGAATACCAGCCACCATGGCCGCTCAGGCCTGACACAGCGGGTACGCGAAAGTGAACTGGACGAGGCCGCCGTCGAGGCCCGCACGCTTGCGTTCCTGGAGCAATGGGTCCCCGCGGGGTGCTCGCCGATGTGCGGCAATTCCATCTGCCAGGATCGCCGATTCCTGTTCCGCCACATGCCCCGCCTGGAGGCTTTCTTCCACTACCGCAACCTGGACGTGAGCACCCTCAAGGAGTTGGCCCGCATGTGGGCACCCGGCGTGGCCCAGGGGGTGCGCAAATCCGGTGCCCACCTGGCGCTGATCGATATCCGTGAGTCCATCGAAGAGCTCTCGCACTACCGCGATGTCTTTCTGAAAATGCCGCGCTCCTGAGCACGGTGATCGGCGATCCGTGTCCCCGGATTTACCGATTCGGATCAATTTTCCAGGGCGTGATGGCCCCTAGACTGCGCCGCACGTATGGCAGCAGCCCGGAGACCCCGATGAGCCCCGAAACACTGGAACTCGATAGCCCCGTCATCGCGCAGGTGGCCGCCAGTCGGCGTATCACCTCGGATGAGACCGACGAGGTTCGCCAGATTGACCTGCATATCGCGGATCCGAGTTTCCGCTGCGCCAAGGGGCAGAGCATCGCGGTTGCTGTGCCCGGGCCCCACGAGTTCGGCAACAGGCACCATGTGCGCCGCTATTCCATTGCCAACAATCCGACCCTGTCGGCGGAAGATGGCGTGGACCTTTCCATCCTGGTGCGTCGCTGTTTCTACGTCGATGATTTCAACGGTGAGCGTTATCCGGGGGTGGCCTCCAATTACCTCTGCGATGCAAGGCCCGGTGACCCGATCACGGTCCACGGGCCCTACAAGAGCCCATTCCGCGTCCCGGATGATTCCAGCGCCAACATCGTGATGATCGCCACGGGTACCGGCATCGCCCCGTTCCGATCCTTTATCGAATACATCTACCGTGAACGGGGCGACTGGAAGGGTGAGATCCGCCTGTACTACGGGGCGAAGTCCGGGATGGATCTGTTGTACATGAACGACGAGAACGATGATCTCGTCAACTACTACGATCAGCGCACCTTCCAAGCATTCAAGGCCGTGGCGGCCCGTCCCATCCTCGGCGACAGCGAGGTCAATCGCTCCGTGGCCGATAACGCCGCGTCGGCCCTCGATCTCATGGGCATGGCCAATACCCATGTATTCGTCGCGGGCGTGGAGAAACTCGTCCCGGCGTTGGACAAGGCGTTCGCGGCGGCGGCCGGTTCCGAGAGCGCTTGGCAGGCGATGCGGCAAAAGCTGCGCGACTCAGGGCGCTGGTCCGAGTTGCTTTATGCCTGAGCGGGGCGGCAGCGGGCCCCGCGCCAGGGGGCCGTAGCGGGCGTATCGTCGGCCGTATGTGCTAATGTCCGCGCCCAATCAACGGTCGAATCGGCGTTCCAGTCAACGGCCGAATTGACGGCCCGTCCGGCGGTCCATTGCCCCGGATCATGGCCTGTTCCCATTCTTCGCTCTCGAGACACCTATGTCCGACATCAAGAAAGTCGTTCTGGCCTATTCCGGTGGCCTGGATACCTCCGTCATCCTCAAGTGGTTGCAGGACACCTACAACTGTGAGGTGGTTACGTTCACCGCCGATATCGGCCAGGGTGAGGAGGTCGAGCCGGCCCGCGCCAAGGCCCAGGACATGGGCGTCAGTGAGATCTACATCGAGGATCTGCGCGAGGAGTTCGTGCGTGATTACGTGTTCCCCATGTTCCGCGCCAACACCGTCTATGAGGGTGAGTATCTGCTCGGCACCTCCATCGCCCGCCCGCTGATCGCCAAGCGTCTGATCGAGATCGCCAACGAGACCGGTGCCGACGCGATCTCCCACGGTGCCACCGGCAAGGGCAACGACCAGGTCCGCTTCGAGTTGGGCGCCTATGCGCTGAAGCCCGACGTCAAGGTCATCGCCCCCTGGCGCGAGTGGGATCTGCTCAGCCGCGAGAAGCTGCTGGCCTATGCCGATGCCCATGGCATCCCGGTGGACTTCAAGAAGCGCACCGGTGGTGGTTCGCCCTATTCCATGGATGCCAACCTGCTGCACATCTCCTACGAGGGCGGGATTCTGGAGGACCCCTGGGCGGAGCCGGAGGAAGAGGGCATGTGGCGCTGGTCCGTGAGCCCCGAGGCGGCCCCGGACCAACCGACCTATCTGGAGCTGACCTTCGAGAAGGGCGACGTGGTGGCCCTGGACGGTGAGGCCATGAGCCCCGCCACCGTGCTGGAGACCCTCAACAAGGTCGGCGGCGCCAACGGCATCGGCCGCGATGACATCGTCGAGAACCGCTACGTGGGCATGAAGTCCCGCGGCTGCTACGAGACCCCCGGCGGCACCATCCTGCTCAAGGCCCACCGCGCCATGGAGTCCCTGACCCTGGACCGCGAGGTGGCGCACCTGAAGGACGAGCTCATGCCCCGCTACGCCGAGCTGGTCTACAACGGCTACTGGTGGAGCCCGGAGCGGGAGATGTTGCAGGCGTCCATCGATGCCTCCCAGACCACGGTCAACGGCGTGGTGCGGCTGAAGCTCTACAAGGGCAACGTGATCGTGGTGGGCCGCAAGTCCGAGACCGACAGCCTGTTCGACGAGTCCATCGCCACCTTCGAGGACGACGCCGGTGCCTACGACCAGAAGGACGCGGCGGGCTTCATCAAGTTGAATGCCCTGCGTCTTCGCATCGGGGCGCGGCGCGGGCGAAGCTGATTCGCTGAGCGATCCCGGGGAGCGACTGCGCGGAAAGCGCACCCTCGTGCGCGGTTGCGTCGGACGTTGATGGCGGGGGTGCCCGGCTGATCACAGCGCGGCTGGGTGCCCCCTGCTGAAGGCTCATGCCGCCTCCGTCAGGTGCAACTGTCGGGTTCGCGCCGGAGACCCGGGTAGCGTTTGAATAATGGGGCGGTGTCCAGTTCGGGGGCCCCGGATACCTTCAGCCAGGTTTGAATGCGGTTCTGCGTGCGCGGTGCGACTTTCGCCTCAACCCCCTTGGCAGCGAGTTGTCTGACCCGTTTCCCCGCGTTGGCTTCGCTGGAATAAATGCCCATGGAAATGCCGTTGGCCAGCTCGCCCCGGTGGATGCGTGCCATGTCTCTGATTCCCAGCGCGCGCAGTTCCTGCTCCCGCTCACGGGCGGCCTGGGGCGATACCGAGGGCGGTGTGTATACGAAATAGAGCGCGCGCTGCGCCGGCCGTTTCATGGTTTCGGCCCGGGCATTGCGCTGGCGTAGCCAGGTACGCACGCGATTACGCAATGCGGTGTCGTTGACCGGGCCGATGATAAAGCACTCCCCGCGGGTCACCACGCGCGTCGGCGTCGGGGCGGGCGGTGTGCTGGCGGTCTCCGGTTCTATCGTGCGGGATGATTCCGTCGCCGCGTGGAAGGGGCTGATGTCCGGTTCGGGGGGCGACGGCTTGGGAGCGGGTTCAGATTCCTTCCCGGATTGCCGTTGCGCGGCTGACCGGGAAGAACCGGAGCGGGCCAGTTCCGGCACCACGGGTGGGGGGCTTTCTCCCGATGTTGCGCTCTGCGCCGGTGGTGGTTCCGGCGGTTGAGCGACGAACCCGGCCAAAGCATCCATCTTGGCCCTCAGGCGCGGCGACAGGCCGGTGATGTTGGCGGCGTTCTGGTAGGAGCGCTGGGCCAGGGAAGAATGAAGATCGCCCAGGTTCTCGTGACCGATGGCGTAGCCGGGGTGCAGGGTCAGCACCTTGTGGAGCGTCGCGAGGGCCTGATCGTAGCGCCCCTGGCTGGCCTGAATGGCGGCCAGATTATTGAATGGCTGGGGCAGGTCCGGACGATCATCGGTGATCGATTGGAATATACGGGTCGCATCACCGAGTTGCCCCATCTGGGCGAGGATGACGCCCTTGAGCAGGCGCGCGCCGATGTCGTCGGGTTGTCCCTTGAGCACGCTCTCCACGATCTCCAGGGCCGGCTTGAGGTCGCCTCCCTCGAGCAGCGTCCGCGCCTTGTCCAGTTCCTGCACGGGCGTGGCGGCCCAGACGGGTAGAGCCATGCTGGCGACGACCAGAAGCGTGCGGAACAGGCGTGAACCCGGAAAGCGCTGAGAGAGTTGGAACATGAAAACGTATCGGGTTTGGCTATTCAGGTTGTGCCAAGACGAATGTACAGCGCCATCAGCGTGATGGGGCCCATGGCCATGAATATGAGTGTGCTGAATGCGGCGCGAAGTTTGAACCGACGGGTCAGGTCATGCTCTTCCCGGGTCGAGATGATGAAAGGGTGGCGCTTTTCCCCGGTGGCTGACAGGTGAGCCATGGGCGGGGGGCGTTTCACCCGTGCCTCGGCTTCACTGGCCAGCCGTTCCGCTTTGTCCACCGCGGCGCTCCATTCGCGCATGCTGAGTTCTCCGTCTCCGTCGGTGTCGAAACGGGCACGGGCAGCGGGGTCGTTCTTCCAGCGTTTGAGGAGATGGCCCGCCAGTTCATCACGTTCCTTGCGGCCGCGGCGGGGCGTGTGCAGATGGCCGATGGCGTATCCGGACTCACCCGCGCTGATGCGTTCCTCCCGGTAGCGGTAACCCCCTGAAAACAGCCCGCTGGAGGTGCGAGTGGTGGGCGACGGCCTGCGGCTGTTTCCGTACCAGGAATCATTCTGGGCGCAGATGATTTCAGCACCATCGGGATTGATGACGCACTGACCGGTACCGTCGTCCAGGCGGAGGGGGGCATCGGACATGCCGCCATCGATACGCACCCAGCGACTGTTCTTGCCGCTGCCACGGCGCTCGTGAATGGCCCAGCGGTACCAGATGCAGGGGCGTCCGGTGAGCGGGCCGTTGTGGCCGCCCTCGTGGGGGGCCATGGTGCCGTGCAGTTCGACATAGCCCTGGGGCGCGGAGCGGAGCTTGGCGGTGGGGGTGTCGTCGATGATGCGCGCACGCCACCAGGATTGCAGACCGCTGGCGAGGCTCAAGGTGGAGAACAGGGCACCGAATCCCCACTGGGGCCAGAAGGCCACGGCCGGCGCGTGCACGATGTAGTGGTGCAGGTCTTCAAGCATGGGCAGGTGCGAAACCGTTGGCGTTGGCCCCCATGTGCTGAAGGTTCCTTCAGGTGCCGAACAGGCCACTGATGCTGACATCCTCGCGCGCTTCGCTGAACTCCAGCAGGTCGAAATCCCCGAAACCGAACATCCGCGCGACGATCACGTCCGGGAATTGCTCGATGCGCACGTTGTTGAGATTGACGTGCTCGTTGTAGAGCTCACGCCGGTCCGCGATGGTCTCCTCAAGCCCGGACACCCGGCTGGACAGATGGGTGAAGGATTCGCTGGCCTTCAGTTCGGGGTAGTTCTCGGCCAGTGCGAACAACTGCCCGAGCCCCGAGCGCAGCATGGATTCCGCGCGGCCCAACGCTTTCACGTCACCGGCGCCGCGTGCCTCGAAAACCCTGCCTCGTGCCTCCATGACCTTCTGCAGGGTGCCTGCCTCGTACTGCATATGCTGCTTGCACACATCCACCAGCTTGGGCAGTTCCTCGTGGCGCTGCTTGAGTGCCACGTCGATGTTCGACCAACCTTTGGACACGTTGTGCTTGAGGCGCACCAGGTTGTTGTAGATCAGGATGCCGTAGGTCAGCAGAACGACCACGACGCCAATGACCACCAGGGTTCCGATATCCATGGGTAAGGCCCCTTGTTGGGCTGCGCGTATGACGATGGCCCGTCATTCAACGGGGTTTTGTCAGCGGTCGCAATGGGGGCTGTCCTCCCCCGTTGGGTGGAACGCGGAGCGGGTTGGCCAGGGTGACCATGCTGGATGGGGAAGCCGGTCAGCTGCGCCCCGCCAACTTGCGCAGGCATTCCAGGTAGCCCTGTTCGTCCGGAGGCGTGCCGGTGCGCTGGGCGCGCCAGAGTGCCTCGCCCAGGCACTCCATGATGCGGTGCTCTGCCGCATGAGCGTCGCTATGCGCCTGGGTCAGCGCCTGATACAGCGCGCGGAAACCGGTGGGGCGATCCGTGGACAGTTGCTCGCGCAGGGCAAGGTGCATGCCCATGTGCAGAAACGGATTGGTTTCCCCCCCCTCGGGTTGGTAATCAGCACCGAGTGCCCGATCCCGATTCTCGAGCATGGGGTGGTATTCGGGATGCTCACCCACCACGGCGGCGATCTGCTGCTCGAGCGGGGACAGGGGGGCGCCGGCATTGGCCTTGCGCCAGGCGTCGAGGTACTGGGCGCGCAGGGCGTTGCGGTCGTTGGAGAAGATCATGGTGCCCCCGTGATCTGGATATCGATCGTGCGCTCGCGCGGGCCATCGAGTTCGAGGAAAAGCAGCGATTGCCAACGCCCCAGGGTCAGGGCCCCGTCGCGGAGAGGCAGCGTCTGGGCCGCACCCATGAGCATCGCCATGATGTGGGCGTGCGCGTTTTCCGGTTCGTCCCGGGGACAGTCGCGCAAATGGATATCGTTGTGCAGCCACGGACCGGTCTCGGGGACGAGGCGACGCAGGTAGAGGCGGATATCGTCCACGAGGCGCGACTCGTATTCGTTGACCGTTATGGCGCAGGTGGTGTGTTGCGGGGTGATGGTGACCAAGCCCTGATTCAGGCCGGAGCGTCCGATGACCGCTTCGACATCCTTGTCCAGGCAGCGGATGTCCACGCCCGGCAGGGTCGAGACGTTCAGGGTTTCGTGGTGGATTTTCACTGGGAGAACTCTGAATGCATCGTTTCGCGCGTGAATGTTGAGGCAGCGGGCAGGCCGATGGCCATGACACGGCTGGAGGGCCGCGTTACGCGCAGGCTTTGTTCCGGCCCTGGCTAGGCTACCGCCGTCGTCTTGGGTTTGAAATCGCACAGGTCGGCGATCACGCAGGCGGGACAGTCCGGTTTACGGGCCTTGCAGACGTAGCGGCCATGCAGGATGAGCCAATGATGGGCATCCAGTTTGAACTCGGCGGGAGTGACCTTGAGCAGGCGTTTCTCCACCTCAAGTGGTGTCTTGCCCTTGGCGAGGCCTGTGCGGTTGGAGACCCGGAATATATGCGTGTCCACGGCGATGGTGGGTTCCCCGAAGGCCGTGTTGAGGACGACATTCGCGGTCTTGCGGCCCACGCCGGGCAGTGCCTCCAGGGCCTCCCGTTCACGCGGGACTTCGCCACCGTGGTGCGCGAGGATTCGGGCGCAGAGCTTGATGATGTTCTCGGCCTTGCTGTTGAACAGGCCGATGGTGCGGATATGGCGCTTGAGGCCGTCCAGACCCAGGTCCAGGATGGCTTCGGGTGTATTGGCCACGGGAAACAGGCGGGCGGTCGCCTTGTTGACACCGACATCGGTTGCCTGTGCGGACAGCACGACCGCGACGAGCAGCTCGAAGGACGAGCTGTAGTTCAGTTCCGTTGTGGGCTTGGGATTGGTCGCGCGCAGCCGTTCGTACAGTTCAATGCGTTTGGCGTTGTTCATGGCGGCGGGACGTCAAACGGCGGCCAGCGGTTGTGGATGAGGGTGGGATCAATGGGCGGCGGGTGCCGGATCGGCGGACGCGCTGACGCTCCTGGGACCGGCCAGGCGCTTGTCCAGGATGTTTTTCAGCGCGATGAGCAGACCCAGGCCGATGAACGCCCCCGGGGGGAGAGCGGCCAGGAGAAAGCCCCGGTAGTCGTCGCTGAAGGTGATCTCTATGAATTCGGCCGCATGGCCGAACATGAGATGGGCGTCGCTGAACAGTGTGCCTTTGCCGAGGATCTCGCGGAACGCGCCCAGAGCGACCAGGACCGCGGTGAAGCCCGCGCCCATGGCCAGGCCGTCCACCGCGGAGCGCAGTACGCCGTTCTTGGAGGCAAAGGCCTCGGCGCGACCGATGATGGAGCAGTTGGTCACGATCAGAGGGATGAAGATGCCCAGGATGAGGTAGAGATCGTGGAAGAAGGCGCTCATGGCCAGTTCGATGGCGGTCACGATGGAGGCGATGACGAGAACGAATACCGGGATCCGGATCTCGTCACGAACGTTGTTGCGGATCAGGGACACGATCACGTTTGAGCCGAGCAGGGTCAGCGTGGTCGCCAGGCCCAGCCCGAGTCCGTTCACCAGGGTCGTGGAGACCGCCAGCAGGGGGCACAGCCCCAGCAGTTGCACGAGCCCCGCATTGTTCTGCCAGAGGCCGTCGGCGGTGATCTGTTTGAGTGTGCGTTCAGCTGCCATGGCGGCGCATGATAGCGCCGTTTGCCGGCGCTGTATCGCGTGCGGGCGGGCTTGTGTCCTTGCGCCTTATTACTGCATGGGCGACCGGGCCGCCGTAGTATTCGCGCCACGATGACCGCGGGCTGATCCCGGGAGGTCGTCACCCTGATTTGCAAGGTACAGGTGGGAATCGACCATGGCGTGGTGGGGCAAGGTTATAGGCGGTGCAGCCGGCTTCCTTATGGGCGGTCCTCTGGGGGCCGCCCTGGGGGCCGCTGTGGGGCACCAGGTCGACAAAGGGATGGAGCCGGACAACTATCCGGGCGGCCCGCACGGGGATACGGAGCGTCGCGAGCAGGCCCAGGCAGCATTCTTCACGGCCGCATTCTCCGTGATGGGGCGCGTCGCGAAGGCCGATGGCAGGGTGTCCGAAGACGAAATCCGCGCCGCGGAGGCGGTGATGGAACACATGCGTCTGTCGGATGAGCAGCGGCGGGCGGCGGTTAACCTCTTCCGTGAGGGCAAGGCGGCGGATTTCGATCTGGAAGGTGTTCTGGCGGACTTCCGTCGCACCTGCCACCGACGTATCGATCTGATGCGCATGTTTCTCGAGATCCAGTTGCACGCCGCCTACGCCGATGGGCATGTCACCGCCGAGGAGCGGCACCTGCTGGATCACATCGCGCGGACCCTGGGACTCGCGCCCGGCGAGTTGCCGCGCCTGGAGGCGTTGATCCGTGCCCACTACGGTGCGGGCGCGGGACAGGCGGGGGGGCAGGGTAGCGGTGGTTCACGTGCACGCGGCGCTGGTGGGCCCAGCCTCGACGAGGCCTATTCTCTGCTCGGAGTCACGCGGGACTCCGAAGACGCCGATATCAAGCGGGCGTACCGCAGGCTGATGAGTCAGCATCACCCCGACAAACTGGTTGCCAAGGGCATGCCGGAGGAAATGGTGCGCATCGCCACTGAGAAGAGCCAGGCCATCCGTGCCGCCTATGACCGCATCCGAGAGGCCCGGGGTACGGCTTGAGTCAGGCGTGTTTGTTTCGGGAACGCAATTGCATCAGGCCCGGGGTGGTCATCCCGGGCCAATGCTCCGTTGTGGCGCACGCGAGGGAGTCGTGAGTAGACTGAGTGGCCTTCGGTCGTGCTGATCGCGTCATTCACGGCCACCCAAACCAGAACCCCGGTACGACCGGGGCGATATCCACCGTGGAGGACGGGAAATGACCGATTCGCTTGACCCGATTGTGCTCAACTTCATCTATGCCCTGCTGGGCGGGGCCATGACCCTGGGGTTCATGTGGACCGGCTGCAAGATTCTCAATCACCTGGTGAACTTCCGCATCGGTGAGGAACTGGCCAAGGGCAACATGGCCGTTGGCCTCATGGTCATGGGTATCTTCGTCGGCGTCGGTATCGCCATGGGCCTGGTGATCGGGCTTGGCCTGAGTTGAGCCGACGTGCTGCGTTTCATGGCGTGCACCGGAGCGGGGTCCTGACGTGGGCTTGAGGAAGGTCTCGCCCGGCATGTGGCTGTGGTTGGCCCTTTTGTTGGTGCCCGCCGCCTATGCCGCTTCGGGCGGACGGGTCGTCCATACCGTGGATTCCGATCGCTGGACTGACGAGTACGATCGTTACTTCCGCAAGTACACCAAGCGTTACTTCGGTCCCGGCAAGGATTGGCGCTGGTTCAAGGCGCAGGCGATCGCCGAGTCCGCCCTCCAGCCCGAGGTGAAAAGCCATGTCGGAGCGGTGGGGCTCATGCAGATCATGCCTACAACCTTCGAGGAGATCCGCCGCTCCAACCCTCATTTCCGTACCATCGACGACCCGCGTTGGAATATTGCCGCGGGTATCTGGTACGACAGGCGGTTGTATCGGCATTGGACCGATGACCTGCCCAATCTTGATGACCGTTTGGCCTACACCTTTGCCAGTTACAACGCGGGCCTGGGAGGCGTGTTGAAGGCCTACAAGCGCTCGGGCACCAACAAGGTGGAGAAAAACGAACGCAGTTGGGATCGCATCCGGCCTTATACACCGCGCGAGACGCGCGGCTATGTCTCGCGTATCAGGGAGTTGATGGGCGACGATTGAGGCCGGGCCAGGGAGCGCGCGCGTCGACGATTAATGGTGCGAACCGCTCGGGATCGGGTATCGCCGATGGTGGCACCCCTTTTGGGGATAGTGAGTGTTACCCCCCAAAGTGGATAGATGTGCATTCGCATTGGAGGGGGGCGGGGGAAATGTCCCGGCGATTCGATAAAGTCCGCGATCCTTTGCCCCAGGGCAGCGTGTCTGACACGCCTGCCCCGTGGGGCAGCTAGATTCAACGATCCCATTTTTACTTCCCGATCGGAGGTTCGACACCATGGCCGATTACGCGATTGCCCCGTCCATCCTTTCCGCCGACTTCGCCCGCCTTGGCGAGGAAGTCGACAACGTGCTGGCGGCAGGCGCCGACATCGTTCACTTCGATGTCATGGACAATCACTACGTGCCGAACCTGACCATCGGGCCCCTGGTCTGTGATGCCCTGCGCAGCCATGGCGTGACTGCCCCCATTGATGTGCACCTGATGGTCGAGCCCGTCGATCGCATCGTGCCCGACTTCGCCAAGGCCGGTGCCACCTACATCACTTTCCACCCTGAGGCCTCCCGCCACGTGGATCGCACCATTGGGGCGATCCGCGAAGCCGGTGCCAAGCCCGGTCTGGTGTTCAACCCCGCCACGCCTCTCGAGATCCTTGAATACACCCTGGACAAGCTCGACATGGTCCTGCTGATGTCCGTGAACCCCGGTTTCGGGGGGCAGTCCTTCATCCCCTACGTGCTCGACAAGGCCCGCAAGGTGCGCCAGATGATTGATGAGCGTGGCCTGGACGTGCGCCTGGAGATCGATGGTGGCGTGAAGGCTGACAACATCGCCGAAGTCGCCGCCGCGGGCGTGGATACCTTCGTGTCCGGCTCCGGGATCTTCGGCAAGGGTCAGGACAGCGACCCCCACCGTTACGACAGCATCATCGCCGAGATGCGCGCGGAGCTGGCCAAGTCCGCCTGAGGCGGCGGAAGGCCGGGGCGGAGCAGCACATGATCAACGATCCCAAGATGATCCTCATCGACGTGGACGGCACCCTGGTGGACTCCGTTCCTGACCTGGCCTTCTGCGTCGACGAGATGATGACCCGCCTCGGTCGCGATCCGCATGGTGTGGACAAGGTCCGTGAATGGGTGGGCAATGGTGTCGAGCGTCTGGTTCGCCGGGCCCTGGTCGGGCAGCTCGACGGTGAGCCCCACGATGAGGATTTCGACGCGGCGTACCCGATTTTCCTCGAGTTGTACGCGGAGAACACCTCCAAGCGCAGTCACCTGTTCGCGGGTATCCGCGAGGGTCTGGATTGGCTCAAGGCACAGGGTTACCGCCTGGGGTGCGTGACCAACAAGGCCGAGCGGTTCACGCTGCCTTTGCTCAAGGCGCTGGATGTTTACGACGATTTCGAAGTGGTGATCTCCGGCGATACGCTGCCGGTGAAGAAACCTGATCCCCGGCCTCTGCTCCACGCCGCGGAGTTCTTCGGTGTATCGCCCGACGACTCGCTGATGATCGGTGACTCGGTGAGTGACGTGA
>JBMYTL010000065.1:0-14820 GCA_049604295.1 Gammaproteobacteria bacterium | reverse complement strand
GCCTGCCCGGCGCCCCCGCCGGTTTCACCGCCATCGAGGAAAGCGCGGGCCCCTACCCGCCCCTGCACTACTCCAGCGGCGCGGCCGACAACATTCCCGCCGACATCTCCGTGGTCACCTACGGCGGCATGACGGACATGACCGAGGCCGCCATGAACCGCCTCATCCTCGACGAAGAGACCGAGTTCGACTACTTCATCCTCACGCGCCTCAGCCCCCTGGACATCGGCCCCATCGCCGCGTCCGTGCGCCAGACCGGGCGCCTGCTGGTGGTGGAGGAAGGCCCCTCAAGCTACGGCGTGGGCGCCGAGCTCATCGCCGCCCTGGTGGCCGACCCCGACGTCCCCGCCTTCAGTGCCCAGCGGGTCGGCGCCGCGCCCGTGGCCATCCCCTCGGCCCGCACCCTGGAGGACCGGGTCCTGCCCGATCAGGGGTCGATCACCGCCGCGCTGCTTGATCTGCTGGATGGGTGAATACACCGGGCGAACCCCTGAGAACATATCGCTTCATTCAGCCGAAAGGACACAGAGAAGCTCGCCCATGGCATTGCAGTGGCGCGGTTCGCGAACATCTCCAAGGTCGCGCGCCGGAAACTGAGGCAGTTGGAGATCGCGACCCGCCTTGAGGACCTTCGCGTACCGCCGGGCAACCGCTTGGAGCCTCTGAAAGGTGACCGCGGCGATCAGTTCAGAATCCGAATCAACAGCCAATGGCGCGTTTGCTTCCGCTGGACCGAGCTCGGCGCCCAAGGTGTTGAGATCGTTGACTATCACTGACACCACTTCGGCGGAGGCGACACACCCATGAGAACCCCCGATCCGGTGACCCCGGGTGAGCTGTTGCTCGAGGAATTCCTCAAACCCCTGGGCCTGAGCCGTTATCGATTGGCCAAGGAGATTGGTGTTCCGGCCCAGCGCATCGGCGATATCGTGGCGGGAAAGCGCTCCATCACGGCCGATACGGACCTTCGCCTGTGCCGCTTCTTCGGCCTCTCAAACGGTTATTGGCTGCGCGCCCAGGCGGCCCATGACACCGAGGTCGCCGTACGCGAGATCGGCCCCCTTTTGAGTGATATCCGCCCCTGGCCGGGGCTGAAGAACAGCGACCCGGAGGGCGCATGACCGCGGGGTTACAGGGAGCGCGCTGAAACCGCTTCTGGTAAACGCGCAAAAAAATGGCCGGGACAAGCCCGGCCAAACCCAAGGAGAGAAGATCCAATTCGCCATCTTCGGATGGCACGGATATTCACCAGCGTGGGGCATGGCTGTTTTCCAACCCCGGTGCCCGGCCTCTTCGTGGGAGCCGCGGGCCTGACCCGATGAACATACGTTCCACCCGGAAACGGTTTGGAAAACCCCGAACGGCGTCATGCGTGGTTGCGGACGACCCGGATGAGGGCTGACCTGGGGAGCAGTGCGGGCGCTGCTGGAAATTCCGCGCTGGGATTTCACTTCACGCGCGCAACCGGTCCGGCTGCATGACTGTTCGATTTGTCATCCGCGACGCCTTCGCGCCGTGCGGGGTTCCAAGCCTTTTCAGGTTTCAACGATCAGTCTCCCCTCTGGCGCCGTGGGCCCACGGACGGATCCGCGAAGCTGTTGCCTGGACAGTGCGGGGCTTCTGGAATCTCCGCTGGGGAGTTTCGCTTCACGCCCGCAACCGGTCCGATTGCACGGTGGGTTTGATGCGTTTATCCGGGAGCCCCATGGCGCCTCGGGGAGACCAAACCTCAGACCTCCGTCCGGGGAGGCGCGACCGATCCGTTGCCGGATCAACCGCCGGACACTGCGTTGTCCGTCTGTTGATGACTTTATTGCAGAGGGCATGCCAACTTTTCGAAAGCGCCCGAATAAAGACCCGACGAAAAACACAACACGCTGTTCTATAAGTGTTTTTTAATCCGTGAGCGGCGCCGCAACGGGATAAGCGCTACCCGACTTCCAGCATCTCTGGCACTCAACCGTCAAATCGTCCCGCAGGGTCTCTACACCGGGTTTTTGACACACATCGGACGCCTGTCAATTTTTCCATCAGGGCGCTGCCCTCTCCAATACGCACCACCCGGCGATCACCACGCGGGGCCGCGGTACCCGGTTTTCCGATGGTGGGCGCGGAATCTCAGCCCGGCAGGCCTTCGCGCAGGCTGAGCAGTTCATCAGAGGCCCCTCCCAGGTCGGCGTAGGCACCATCGAGGCTCAACCCCAGCTTGCGCAACGCGGGTATTTCCACCGGCCGTTCCCGCGCGCTCCACTGCTCCTGGCCGACCAGGGCCACCAGTTTGGCGACCAACACCACGTCGGCATAGTCGGCCTGCTCACCGCTGTCGCGCTCCAGGCGGTCGTACTCACCGGCTACCGCGATGAGTGTCGGCGGAAAATGCCAGGAGGTCAGCATGCCGCGCCCGACCATGGGCGCAAGTTCGGCAACGATCGCCGACAGGGTCGCCGGGTCCGCCACGACATCGGGCTCGTCTTCCAGGCGCAACAGCACGGGCACCGCCCCGATCTCGTGAATCAAACCGGCAAGCAGGGCCACCTGGGGATCAAGGTTGGGCACGCGCCGCGCTAGGCCGAAGGCCAGGGCGGCCACGTCCCGACTGTGCCCCCAGAGCTTCTTCAGGTGCCCGTTGATGATCGGGTTGTGGGATTTTTCAAACATCTGACCGAGATAGGCGGATAGCACGATGTCCTCCATGGCCCGGTGTCCGAGCCGGGCCACGGCGGTGGGCAGATCGGCAACGGATTCATAGCCCGCGAAGCGCGCGGAATTGACGATCTTGAGCACCCGTGCACCCAGGGCCGGATCGCCCTCAATCGCACGGGCGATGGCGTCATTGCTGCTGTTCGGGTCAGTGATGACCTGGCGGATACGAATGACCTCGTCAGGCAACGGTGGCAGTTGCAGGCGATCGGCCGCGAGGTCCTCGCTGATTTCCGAGAGCAAACGCTGCACCAGGGGTGCACCGGGTGATTGCCCCGCCTTCGGCTCCGCCGCCACGGGCGCTTCATTGGCGCTGATGAACAAGCCGCGCAGGGACGCGTCGCTCCATGGGTCGGCCATCACCGCATCCACGTGCAGGTGCCGGGACATCAGGGTCTCCAACTCGTCGAGTGCCTGCCCCACCGTTTCGTCATCCGGCTCCTCGGCCATGGACGCACCGAGGCCGGCAAGTTCCTGGCGCAGCGCCTCGGGAATCGGTCGCGCCTCCTGCGTGCGGCGCACCCCGAACAGGCGCGCAACGGGACGGCGGAACAGCACCAGCAACACCAGCGGCAGGCCGACCAGCAGGACGAGCTGGTCAACGCGCTCGGCCTGGGCCACATCAACGGCCCCCGCCGCACTGTGTAACCAGGCGCGGGCCTGAGCCAACAGCTCCAGCACTTCATTCATGACGGTCACCGCACCCCACTCACCAAAATTGCCTGACAAAGAGAGTATATCGGCGCGAAACGCCCGGCCCATGAGGTCCGATTCCCCACTGCGCCCCGCTTGACCCCAAGCCCGGTGCGCGGCCCAATGCGCCGCCAATGGGCGCAACCGCCCTCACTCCATTCAACCGCACGGATTGAACGTCCCATGTCCGAGACACCCACGCCCACCATGCTCAACCTGCACCGCCAGACCGGCGTGCTGGACCTCGCCTTCGATGACGGAACCGAAGCTTCCCTCACCGCCGAATACCTGCGCGTTTACTCGCCCAGCGCCGAGGTGCGCGGCCACGGCATCGACCAGTGGACCTGGGTGTTCGGCAAGGAGAACGTGAAAATCGAGCAGATCGAGCCGGTGGGCAACTACGCGGTGATCCTGCATTTCGACGACGGCCACAACACGGGCATCTACTCCTGGGACGAGCTCTACAAGCTGTCCGTCAATCACGATGCCTTCTGGGCCAACTACCTCAAGGAATGCGAGAAAGCGGGCAAGCCGAGAAAGTCGGAAGGGTGACGCTGGACCTTTGAAGTGCACTGTCCGCCACGCGGACGGATGGTCAGATGACTCATTTCGACTACTCCATCGCCCGCCTGCCCGAAATCCGCTTCGGGGCGGGCTCCCTGGCGGAAGCGCCTGAGCGCGCCGCGGGTTTCGGTTCGCGGGTGCTTCTGGTCACCGGCGGCCGCTCGTTCCGGGAAGGCCCCCACTGGCAGCCACTGATCGATGGACTCGCCGAACGGGGGCTCAGTTGGCGGCGGGCCCCGGTGCTAGACGAGCCATCGCCGGAACTGGTGGATGAGGCCGTCGCGGAACACGCGCCCTGGAGCCCTGACGTGGTGTTGGGCATCGGCGGCGGCAGTGTGTTGGATGCGGCCAAGGCCATTGCCGGACTGCTGCCCCACGGCAATTCGGTCATGGACCATCTGGAAGGGGTGGGCCGGGGCATTGCCTACACGGGGCCCGCGACACCCTTCATCGCCGTACCCACAACGGCGGGCACCGGCTCGGAGGCGACCAAGAACGCGGTGCTCAGTGTGCGCGGCACCGAGGGCTTCAAAAAATCCTTCCGCCACGATGAACTCGTACCCCGCCTGGCCATCGTCGACCCGGGCCTGCTTGCGGGGCTGCCCCGACCGCTTATGGCGGCCCAGGGCATGGACGCGTTCACCCAATGCCTCGAATCCTACGTGTCCCTGCGGTCCAACCCCATGACCGACGCCCTGGCCTGGTCCGGCATGAAGGCCTTCAAGGAGGGGTTTTTCAAGGCCCTGGACGGTGACCCGGAAGGGCATGCCCGCATTGCCCATGGCTCGCTCATGTCGGGCATCTGCCTCGCGCAGACGGGACTGGGTTCGGTGCACGGCCTGGCCTCGCCCCTGGGGGCGTTCTTCCCCATACCCCACGGCGTGGTCTGCGGCACCCTGGTTGCGGAAGCGACGGACATCAACATACGCGCCCTGCGGGAGCGCGCGCCGGACAGTCCCGCGCTGGAGAAGTACGCCCGGGTCGGCGCGCTTTTGGCGGGCACCCATTTCCACGGCCTTGAAGTCGGCCAGGGACAACTGGTCAAGGTGCTGCGCGCCTGGCAGACGCGTCTGGAATTGAGCCCCATCAGCACCTACGGCATGACGGCCACGGACATCCCGAGGGTGGTGGCCAACTGCCGGGGCGGTTCCATGCAGACCAATCCCCTCACCCTGACCGACGCGGAACTGGGCGAACTGCTCGAACGCCGCCTTTAGCGGCCCCCGCGCGCAGCGGGAAAACCCGACCCGCGTAGCCGTTGCCAATAGACCGGATTATTGAGGCTGCGCACGGTCGCTCACCCTGTTTCCCGGGTTACCATGCGCCCGCACCGCACGCTCCCCCAGAACACGGCCCACGATGCCCACCTCGCCCGGATCACGCTCCAAGCTGCTCCCGCTGCTCGATTGGTTTCTGATCGCCCTTGCCGGATTCGCCGCCTACGCGATCCGCTTCGGCCGCCTGGATACCCCCGACCACTACTTCCTGACCATCCTGCTCGGGGCCTTCATCACGGTGGTCATGCTGGGTATGAACCGGGCCTATGTGAATCTGGACCTGGGCTTCGGTATCGCCCTGCGCAGGCTTGTCGTTCCCCTGCTGATCGGTTTTCTCCTGGTCGCCATGCTGGGCGTGATGAGCAAGTCCAGTAACCTGTATTCGCGTATCTGGATCGGCTACTGGATTCCCCTGGCCCTGGCCGCGGTATTGGCCTCCCGGGGGATTCTCGCCGGCCTCGCCCGAAGCCCCACCATGCAAAAGCTGTTCGCGCGCCATCTGGTATTGGTGCTGCCCGAGCGGGACGCGGCGCGGCGTGCGGCGGAGCTGGGTGAACAACTGGCCCCCTGGTACCACGTGATCGGTGTGTTCAGCGTGCCCTCGGACCCGCCCAGGGGCGACGAAGCCACACTCGAGAAGCCTCTACTCAACCAGGGTTCGGTACACCAACTTCTGGACTGGAGCCGCGAGCGACGCATCGACGACATCATCCTGGTACCGCCCCTGGACTGGAGTCAGCCCCAGGTCACCGAGCTGCTCCAGCCCATGCAACAGATCCCGGCCAATCTCTACCTGGGCCCCCTGCCCATGCTGGCCAGTTTCCCCGGTGCGCAACGCATGGACCTGGCCGACCACCCCATGATGCTGATGGCCCATGAACCCCTGGACGCCAGCCAGCGGCTGTTCAAGAGCGTTCAGGACTGGTTGCTGGCAGCGCTCGCGCTGCTGATCAGCCTGCCCGCCATGATGGTGATCGCCCTCGCCATCAAACTCGATTCACGGGGGCCGGTACTGTTCAGCCAGAAGCGCTACGGGTTCCGCCGCGAGGTCATCACCGTGTACAAGTTCCGCACCATGCGCCATGCGGATGACGACCCCCAGGTAAAACAGGCATCCCGCGATGACCCCCGAACCACCCGGGTGGGGCGCACCCTGCGGCGCCTGAGCCTGGACGAACTGCCCCAGTTGCTCAACGTACTCAACGGCACCATGGCCCTGACCGGCCCACGTCCCCATGCCCTGCCCCACGATGACCACTTCGGTGGCCGCATCGACCGCTACCTGGGCCGCCATAAGGTCAAGCCCGGCATCACCGGCTGGGCCCAGGCCCACGGTTTCCGCGGCGAGATCCGCGAGCCGGCCGACATGCAACGGCGCCTGGAACATGATCTCTACTACGTGGAGAACTGGTCACCGTTGCTCGACCTGGAGATCCTCGTGCGCACGGTGTTCATCGTGCTGACCGGGCGCAATGCCTATTAGACGGTGAGGGGTGAGGGGTGAGGGGTGAGCCCGCCCCCACAACCGACCAGAGCATCGAATCCTCCCGCATATCGCCCATCGGTTCGCCTCGCGGACCTTCGTGGTCTACCTTGGGACACGCCCCGACCCAAGAGAGGACCTTCCATGAGTACCGAAGAATTCGCGCGCGGCCAATGCCTGTGCGGCGCGGTCCATTATCGCGTGGCATCGGAGCCGGTTCGCATGGCGCAATGCCACTGCATCGATTGCCAACGCGCATCCGGTGGCGGACACATGAACCTGGCCTTCTTCAAGGAGGCCGACGTCACCATCGAGGGCGAGACCCAGGCCTTCGCGGTGACCGGTGATATCGGGGCCACCAACACCCGCCACTTCTGCCCCCGCTGCGGCGGACGCCTGTTCGGCACCAACAGCGCGGTTCCGGGCATCCTCGCCATCACCGCCGGTTCCTTCGATAACAGCGACTGGTACACCCCCGGCGTCGTCATCTACACCAAGCGCCAGCACGCCTGGGACCCACGTGATGAATCCATCCCCAGTTTCCCCGAAGGTCCGCCGGCCAGGTAGTCACCCGCCGGACGCGCTTCGACGGCGATGACGGGAGCCGCCCCATGCGCGACCCTCACGCTTCGCGATCGCGGGGCGCGAATTCCGGCCTTCCCGCCCGGAATTCAGATATTCAGGCTGCGCCCGCCGTCCACGGCCAGGATCTGTCCGGTCACGTAGGGCGCCACCATCAGGAACAGCACGGCCCCCGCGATATCGTCGGGGTCACCGGGGCGCTTGAGGGCCGTCCGGTCGAGGATGGTCTGTTTGGCCTCATCGGACAGACCGGCCGACGGCCAGAGTATGGCGCCGGGCGCGACGCCGTTGACGCGCACCTCGGGGCCGAGCTCCCGCGCCAGGGAGCGGGTCATCATGGCCAGGCCCGCCTTCGCCATGCAGTAGATGGGGTGATTCTTCATGGGACGCTCGCCGTGCACATCGACGATGCTGACAATGGCACCGCCGCGGCGGCGTAACTCGGGGGCAGCCGCCTGGGCGAGAAAGAAGGGCGCCTTCATGTTGGAACCGACCAGGTCGTCCCATTGCTCCTGCGTGGCGGTTCCCACCTCGGTCGGGTAGAAGCTGGAGGCATTGTTCACTAGGCCATCCAGGCGCCCCCAGGTGTCACGCGCCGCCTCCACCAACCCGGGCAACGATGCCGTATCGAGAAGGTCGGCCTGCACACAGGTCGCGCTGTGCGGGCGGATATCATTGAGGCGCCCGACCCGTTCGCGTGCCGCCTCCCCGGAACCCCGATAATGGATCACCACGCGCGCCCCGGCCCCATGCAGCCGTTCGGCAATGGCGGCCCCCACCCGCTTGGCGGCACCGGTCACCAGGACCACCCGGTCCTGCAGTCCATCGGGCATGACGCTATCATCGTCCACGTTGTAAACCTCGCTGTGTGTTTGGTGGTCAGGCTACCAAAACAGGATTCGGGATCGCCCCCACACCATGCCCGCCCATTCCACGCCCCACTGTCTCGAGCCCGCCCCCCGCGGCCGCGATCCGGGATTGCCCACGCCCGATGCCGACGCCCAGGCGGCCAGCGCCGCGCTGTGCGCGCTTATCGACCGTGCCATCAATGCCAGCGACGGGATCATGCGCTTCGACCGCTTCATGGAGCGCGCGCTGTATGAACCGGACCTTGGCTACTACAGCGGTGGCAGCCGGAAATTCGGACCCGGGGGGGACTTCATCACCGCCCCCCTGGTCTCGCCCCTGTACTCCCGTGCCCTGGCCCGCCAAGCCGCCCAGGTGCTGGCGGACACCGGCGGAGGGGTGCTCGAATTCGGCGGCGGAACGGGGCAGCTGGCCGCCGATGCCCTGGCAGAGCTGGACGCGCTGGGCGTCCCGCCGGAGCACTGGACCTTTCTCGACCTGAGCGGCGAACTGGCGGAACGCCAACGCCACACACTGCGCACCCATACGCCCGCGCTGGCCCACCTGGGCGATTGGCCCGGCACCCTGCCTGACGGATTTCGCGGCTGCGTGATCGCCAACGAGTTGCTGGACGCCATGCCGGTACGGCGCTTCCGTCGCACCGCGGGCGACGTGGAGGAGCTTGGCGTCAGCGGCGCCCGGGGCCACTACCAATGGGCGAGCCAGGCCGCGGACGACACCCTGCGTGCCGCCGTGGACGGCATCGAGACCGCCATCGGCGGGCCCTTACCACCCGGTTACACATCGGAGTGGAACCCTCACCTGCAACCCTGGCTGGAGGCGCTGTTCGCGGCCATGGACCGGGGCGTGGTCCTGCTCATCGATTACGGCTATCCGCGCTCTGAGTTCTATCTGGATCAACGCACCACCGGGACCCTTATGTGCCACTACCGCCACCGCACCCACCCCGACCCCTTCCTCTGGCCCGGGTTGCAGGACATCACCGCGCACGTGGACTTCACCGCCGTTGGCGAAGCCGCGCTCGCCGCCGGTTTCGATGTCATGGGCTACACCACCCAGGCCATGTTCCTGTTCGGCAACGGTCTGGAGGCCATGGTCAATGCGTCGGACCCGACGGACACCGACGCTCACCTGCGCCTGGCCCAGCAGGTCAAGACCCTGACCCTGCCCGGTGAGATGGGCGAGCGTTTCCAGGTCATGGCGCTGGGCAAGGATGTCGACCTGCCCCTGAACGGGTTCAGCTTCGCTGATCTGCGGAGGCGACTTTGAACACCCGCGCGCGGATCACCGCGCTCGCCCTGACCGGTCTGCTCACCGTCACGGGCTGTAACAACCCCGTACACCGCGAGCAGGACGACAGCGTTCACTTCGACATCAAGAACCTGGCGAAGTCAGACGTGGACTCGGTCCTGGACCGGGTGATCGAGTTCAACTTCGCGGACCTGCGGCGGCTCATGGAAAAGCTCTACAAGCGCAACCCGCGCGAGTGGAAGAAGACCGGAATACCGCCCGAGGAACGCATGGCCCAGATCTTCGACGGTCGCTACGAGTGGCAATTCGATGAGCTGGACGGCAAACGCGATATCGCCGCCATGCGCATGGCCGTGGACCCGGCCTACGGCGGCGACCGTGTGTTCGCCCTGATCGCCGGCCTGGTGAGCATGATCTACAAGGCCTACGGCAACCGTACCGAGGTGTTTCTGCTCAGCGAGGTGGACCCTCAATCGGTGTACCACAGCGCGCGCAACGTCGAACTGGTGGTCTGGCTGCTGGGCAAGGAGCGCGACGAGCGCGGCGAGCTGCTGCTGTACACCAACTCGCAAGCGGGCGAACCGCTGAACCTGTCCTACGAACGCCTGTTCGGCAAGATCATCGCCCGCCAGGACCTGGTCGCCCATCTGCTCGCCGACCGCGAGAACCGAACCATCCGGGCCGTGATCACCTCTTTCGCATCGCTGGTCTTTTTCCCGATCTGACGCGCCCCATCGAGGGGTGAACCGCCGCTCGCGCGTTGCCAAGCCCTGCGCGAGCACCCACTATTGCGCGCGCCACGCCCCTCCGGTCCACAGCACTCACGAGCGACATCAACGCCCATGGACAGCCTGCAGATCATCGTTCTGGCCATCGTCCAGGGTCTCACCGAGTTCCTGCCGATCTCATCCTCCGCGCACCTGATCCTGGTGCCCGAGGTATTCGGCTGGCCGGACCAGGGCACCGCCTTCGATGTCGCCGTGCACGTGGGCACCCTGATCGCCGTGCTTGGCTACTTCCGGGTGGAAGTCATGAACATGACGGTGGACTGGAGCCGTTCCCTGGCCACTCGCCAGATGCAGGGCGAGGCCTGGCTGGCCTGGGCGGTGGTCATCGGCACCCTGCCCGCCGTGGCCGCCGGACTGCTGTTCAAGGACATCATCGAGACCGAACTGCGTTCACCGCTGGTCATCGCCGCCACCACCATCGGCTTCGGACTGTTGCTGTGGTTCGCCGATGCCACCGGCAAACGCCTGCGCAACGAGCACACCATCGGCCTGCGCGACACCCTCATCATCGGTTTCATGCAGGCCCTGGCGCTGATCCCCGGCACCTCCCGCTCCGGCATCACCATCACCGCCGCGCTCATGCTGGGTCTGGATCGCTCGGCGGCGGCCCGCTTCTCCTTCCTGCTGTCCATCCCCCTGATCCTGGCCGCCGGGCTGCTCAAGACCAAGGACCTGCTGGAGCAGACAGGCCCCGTGGACTGGGGCGCCATTGCCCTGGGCACCGTGCTGTCCGCCATCAGTGCCTACCTGTGCATCCACTGGTTCCTCAAGCTCCTGGACCGCCTGGGCATGCTGCCCTTCATCGTCTACCGACTGATACTGGGCGTATTCCTGTTCGCCTTCTTCTGGCGCTGAGCCGAGCCCACGCGGGCTCTACGTCCGCCCCTGGGCGCTTGAACCGCGCTGGTCGAGCATGCCCACCACCACGGGTAACACCAGCAGCCCAAGGCAGCCGCCGATCAGCCCGTCCCAGCCCGCCACCTCGTAGACCCAGCCGCACACCGTGATGCCCACGAAACCGCCCACGTAATAGAACATCACGTACAGGGCGTTCGCTCTCCCCTTGCCGTGGGCCAGGCGGTTATTGAGCCCGCCCACCGCCGCCGCGTGCACCGAGAAAAAGCCCACGCAGAGCAGGAACAGGCCCACGATGATGGCCGCCACCGAATCGATCAGGGTACAACCGATCCCCAGGCCCAGGGTCAACGCACCCAGGGTTATGGTGTTGCCGTTACCCAGGCGGTTGCTGATCCCCCCGGCCAGGGGCGCCATCACCGCACCGGCGGCATAGGCGAAGTAACTGGCGGTGATCTCGGCCGTATCCAGGCCCAGGGGCGCGGCGGCCAGGCGGAAGGGCAGGTAATTGAACACACTCTGGAACACGAAGAACGACACGAAAGCCACACCCAGAATCCGCCACACATCGCCGCGCTTCAGCAGCGTTCCGAAGCGCACGCTGGCCTGGTGATGGTCCTCCCCATGCCCGGCGTCGGGTAGCAAACGCGCCGCGATCAGGGACACCACCAACACCAACAGGGCCGCCGTCAACAAGGCCTCGCGCCAGGCCCCCTCGGGAAAGAACCAGCCGCCCATGAGCCGACTGGTCAAGCCGCCCACCACGGTGGCCGAGACATAGGCCCCCATGACCACGTTGAGCCGCTCCGGCGGCAGGATGCGCCCGAGATAGGCCGCCACGCAGGTGAGCAGGGCGGGCAGCGCCAGGCCCTGGACGAAACGCGCCACCGCCAGCCCCGCCAGGGACTCGGTGAAGTAACCCGCCACCCCGGCCAGGGCGACGATCACGCCACCGGCCACCAGAATGCCGCCGATGCGGTGCCGGTCCGCCCAGATACCCCAGGGGATGTTGGCGATGGCGAGCCCGACGATGCAGGCCGACACCGTGATGGACACCGCCCCTGCGGTGGTCCCCAGGTCCCGCGCCAACACCGGCAACACCGGCTGGGTCAGGTAGATATTGGTGAACGCGGCGGCCACCAGGGCGAAGACCAGGAGGCCGGGATGCTCGCCCACGGCTTGGGAGGGTTTGGACATGGGCGGATGTTGCGTTGCAACAAACGGAGGCACAAGCGTTTCTCGCCCTCGGTTGGGATTGGGATCGAACACCAGATCCCCCATGACCGGGCGCGGCGCATTGCCCGGGACGGAAGCGGCTGCGCCGGGCGCATCGAAATGCGTACTCCACTCACCCGTCAGGGCCGTCGCCGGAATCCGTGCGCAGCGAATCCCGCCCCAGCTGCGACAGCGCCCCCTTCCACGCTTCGGACTTACCGCTTCAAACTTCCAAAACACTGGATATGTGTACAATTCCGCCAGCTCCCCCACGGACCCGCGGACCTTGAGCCCCACCAGCCGTCCAGACGCCCCACCCCTGCACCAGCGCCCGGTCACCGCCCTCAAGGGCGTGGGCAAGCAACTCGCGCCCAAGCTGGAAAAACTGGGCCTGCGCACGGTGCAGGATGTGCTCTTCCACCTGCCCCTGCGCTACGAGGACCGCACCCGGGTGGTGCCCATGGGCAGCCTGCGCATGGGCATGCACGTGGCGGTGGAGGGCGAGGTTCAGTTGCAGGACATCAAGATCGGCCGTCGCCGCACCTGGCTGGTGTACCTGTCGGACGGCACCGGCTCGCTGACCCTGCGCTTCTTCTACTTCGGCAAGGCACAACGTTCGAAGGTCGCCCGCGGGGTGCGCATGCGCTGTTTCGGCGAGGTCCGGCGCGGCCCCCAGGGGCCCGAGATGGTGCACCCGGAGTACGACATCATCGAGGGCGACGGCCCCGCCCCCACCGAGGACCACCTGACCCCGGTCTACCCCACCACCGAGGGCGTGAATCAGCCCGGGCTGCGGCGGCTCACGAACCAGGCCCTGGCCTGCCTGGATGACGATGCCCTGGCCGAGTGGCTGCCGACGGCCTTGCGCCAGGGCATGCCGCCCCTGGAGGAGGCCATCCGCCTGTTGCACCGGCCGCCGCCGGACATCGCCCTGTCGGACCTGATCGACGGTAACCACCCGGCGCAACGGCGCCTGGCCTTCGAGGAATTGCTGGCCCACAACCTCAGCCTGTTGCGCCTGCGCGCCCAGACCCGCCACCACCCCGCCCCGGTCATCGACACCCCCGGCCTGCTCGCCGCGCGCCTGCTGGCCAGCCTGCCGTTCCGACCCACCGGGGCGCAGGAGCGGGTCACGGACGAGATCCTCACCGACCTGCGCCGTGCCGAACCCATGCTTCGGCTCGTGCAGGGTGACGTGGGTTCGGGCAAGACCCTGGTGGCCGCGCTCGCCGCCCTGCATGCGGTGGAGGCGGGCCACCAGGTGGCGATCATGGCGCCCACGGAGATACTCGCGGAGCAGCACTTCGTGAACCTGAGCGACTGGCTGCTGCCCCTGGACTGCCCGGTGGCCTGGTTGTCGGGCCGCCAGAAGGCCGCCGCGCGGCGCGAATCCATCGCCCTGGTGGCCTCGGGCCAGGCCCGGGTGGTGGTCGGCACCCATGCCCTGTTCCAGGCCGAGGTGGAGTTTCGCGACCTGGGCCTGGTGGTCATCGACGAACAACACCGCTTCGGCGTTCACCAGCGCCTGGCCCTGCGCGAGAAGGGCGCCCTGGGTGACCGCCGCCCGCACCAGCTCATCATGACCGCCACGCCCATACCGCGCACCCTGGCCATGACCGCCTACGCGGACCTGGATGTCTCGGTCATCGACGAACTGCCGCCGGGGCGCAAGCCGGTCAAGACCGTGGTCGTTTCCGGGCAACGGCGCGAGGAGATCGCCGCCCGTATCGAGCACATCCGCGCCCAGGGTCGGCAGGCCTACTGGGTCTGCACCCTGATCGAGGAATCCGAGGCCCTGCAGGCCCAGGCCGCCGAAGACACCGCCAAGCTGCTCGCCGAGCTGCTGCCCGAGCTGAACGTGGCCCTGGTGCACGGGCGCATGAAACCGGCGGAGAAGGAGGCCGTGATGGGCGCCTTCAAGGACGGCGACATCCACCTGCTGGTGGCCACCACGGTCATCGAGGTGGGCGTGGACGTGCCCAACGCCAGCCTCATGATCATCGAGAACGCCGAGCGCCTGGGCCTCGCCCAGCTCCACCAGCTGCGCGGACGTGTGGGGCGGGGTAGTGCCGAATCCACCTGCGTGCTCATGTACCACCCCCCCCTGGGCGACACCGCGCGCACCCGCCTGGACCTCATGCGGCGCGAGAACTCCGGCTTCGTCATCGCCCAGAAGGACCTGGAGATCCGTGGCCCCGGCGAGGTCCTGGGCACCAAGCAGACGGGGTTGGTGGACTTCCACATCGCCGACCTGCAACGGGACGAAGACCTGCTCGACCCCGTGCGCGCCGCCGCCGACATCATCTCCGAACGCCACCCCGAGGCCGTGCAAGCGCTCATCGACCGCTGGCTGGGTGATCGCTCCGTGTACGGGCAGGTTTGATCGCGCGCTCGCGTGGCTCCATCCCGCGCCTCCCCTTGCGCGCATGCGCCCTCCCGGCCGTAAGGACGGCTATGCTGCTGACATGGCGATCAGCATCTTCGACCTGTTCAGCATCGGTATCGGCCCCTCCAGCTCGCACACAGTGGGCCCCATGCGCGCGGC
>JBMYTL010000064.1:0-15347 GCA_049604295.1 Gammaproteobacteria bacterium | reverse complement strand
GGGTCTGCGCATCCGACAGGTCAGGAATCTCGGGCAGGTTCTCGCGGGAGCCGTCGGCGCGCGTGATCTTCTTCTGGTAGGCAGCAGCCGGCTTGAAGAACATGTGCGCAAACTTAGACCACAGAACGGTACCAAACAGCGTGGTGCTGGACAGGATGAACAGGACAAAGGCCAGCATGTTGTTAGCGGTGGCGGACCAGATCAGGGCAAAGGTGGTGGTCGCCAGCAGGGAGACGATGAACAGGTCAGCGCGGACCAGCTGGTACCACTTCTTGCCCTCGGAGTTCACGTCGACGCGGATGAAGAACCAGAACCAGTAACCACCGACACAGACGGACAGGGCGCCCAGGTGCCACAGAACCGGCCAGATGCCGGCGGAGGTGGACTCGGCATAACCGAAGATCTGGACCACGGTGGAGACCACGAACAGGATGAATCCGTACATGAGCATCAGGTGCGAAAGACGACGCTTCGGATTCTGGAATTCGGCGGAGGTCAGCACTTCGTTGGCGACGGTGGAGATGGCCAGAGAGGTCTTCTCACCCGAGGTCACGGTGCGCTTGGCTTCGGCTTCGGCTTTCTTGGCATTTTCGAAGAAGTACTGGGCACTCTTCTTATGCATCATGTCCAGAACGGTACCGCCGATCACGAAAACGACCATGGCTACGACGTAGACCATCATCGCCTCGGGCGTGATGTTGAAGGCGGCAAGTTCTGCGAACGGATTGGTATCGATCATTACGTCGGTGCTCCTGGATCGCGTGGAAAGTAGGGCGCGCAATGTGGAGGAGAACCCCTAAGGGCACAACGTTAAGTTATCGAGACCGCTATAACCTTCATTTATGGGAACCATTTACAGCCTGTTTCGCGGCCAGCGGCCTACCCTGTATTTCTTTTTAAAACAAAGCACTGGAGCGATTTTCTGCTTATTGATCCGCGTCCAGGACAGGCTGCTGACCGGTCAATCCGGCTTGCTCTCGTCCTGCCACGAACGGGTGACAAAGGTAGTCGCCCCGGGTCTTTCCGTGTCGGCGCGAGAGGTCCTCAAGCGGCGCACCACGGCGGCATATCCCTTTGCGTATATATATAAAGGAGTGAACCGTACGGATGCCCGCTATCCCCGGCAGGCGTGCGGCTCCTCTCCGGCCTCTGCCCCGCCTGGACTGTTCATGGGATTATTGGCCGATGAGTGAAGCGCTATCCCGATACCATCGCACCATGGCCGCCGCGGCTTGGTCCCGGCGCCTCGCATTCATCGCCGGGCTGGCCGCCTTGGTAGCCGGCCCCGGTGGCGGGTTTTGGGTCGCATGCGGCGTTCTGGCTTTCTCGGCGTTGGGTTTGGCATGGTTGCGGGGTCGGCTGGGGGTACGCTCACTGACCTTCATTCAGGAGCATGCACGCTCGACGCCGCCTGGCAGCTTCGTGAGCCAGTACCAGAACCCTCTCCCCCCCCAGGACACGGTCGGCGGCTCGCGCCACACCGTGCACGGCGTGATCTGCGAAGTCCACCCGGTCGCCCCCATGGGTGGGCAGGGCTCGTTCAAGCTCCTGACGTCGGACGGTGACACCAGCGACTGGCTGTTGGAAGGCGATGTCGACGCCTACGAGGCGGGTCAGTTCGTGGAGGTCGATTACGTGGAAAGCCGCCTCGACCCGCGCCGGGTGCGGCGGTTCGACAAACGAACCGGAGAGGAGTCCCCTGCCCTCGCCAGTGATCTCATCATGAAGGTGCCCCTGGAGATCCGTTTGTCCTCGCCCGCGGCTCAGGTCCACGACTGATCGCCACCGAGATGATCAGTCAACCACTCCGCCAACAGACGCACGCGTCGGGACTGATAACGCCCCGGCGGGTAGACAAGGTACACACCGACCTCATCCAGCTGATAGTCCTCAAGAATCGGCACCAGCGTGCCTTCCTGCAGGTGCCGATACACGATGAACCGGGGGGCCAGGGAAATCCCCAGGCCATCCACGGCGGCTCGGGTAAGCACATCACCATTGCTCGCGGTCAGGCGATCCGGAACGTCCGCCTGCACCATGACGCCGTCCGGTGCGGTGAAACGCCAACCGAAGCCCCGTGGCAGGTTGGTATAACGCAAGCCCCAATGGCCTTCCAGCCTGGCCGGATCGGTCGGTCGTCCATGGCGTTCCAGGTAGCCGGGACTCGCGACGCAAACCATGCGCACGGTATTGATTCGCCGCGCCACCAGGCTCGAATCCTCGAGCCGCCCGATACGCACCGCCATGTCGAATCCATCGTTGACCAGGTCGACCTGGCGATCATTGAGATCGAGGTCCAGCACCAATCCGGGATGTTGGGCAACAAAACCGTTGATCACCGGCGAGAGGTGATGGACTCCGAAGGTCAGCGGTGCGGCGACGCGCACGCGGCCGCGCAGAGCGGCCTCCGGTGAGGAGACGGATTGCTCGGCTTCGTATAGGTCCTCCAACAGGCGGACGGCACGCTCGTGCAGCGCACGCCCCTCGTCGGTCAGGCTGATCCGCCGCGTGGTGCGGTTGAACACGCGCACACCCAACCGGCCCTCGAGATCACTGATGCGTCGGCTTACCGCCGACTTGGCCAGGCCCAATCGCTCAGAGGCGGCACTGAAGCCTCCGGCCTCCACCACCGCCACCAGGGCCTTGAGTTCCGCGAAACGGTCCATGAGATTTGTTGCGTTTTCAAGAACAGTGTTTTCCGAATATCACTGTTTATCCCGATAACTGCAATCCCGAAACTGTATCCACCGTAAGCAATCAGATTCGGAGAGCGACACCATGACCCTCAGTTCTAACCATCCCCCGGCAGCCGCCGCGAACTTTCTCGGCCGCCTCATGCTCGGTGGCATCTTCGTGATGGCAGGCTGGTCCAAGATCGGCGGATACGAAGGCACCCAGGCCTTCATGGATGGTGCGGGCGTACCAGGCGAACTCCTGCCCCTCGTCATCCTGCTGGAAATCGGCGCGGGCGCCGCGCTGATTCTCGGTGTTCTCCCACGCCTTTCCGCCCTCGCCCTTGCCGCGTTCACCGTGGCGGCCGCCTTCCTGTTCCACGCCGACTTCGCCGATCACATGCAATCGTTGCTGTTCACCAAGAACATCGGCCTGGCGGGCGGTCTGCTGTACATCGCCGCGGTTGGAGAGACCCGCTGCAATCTGACCCAGTGGTTCCTCAAACGCGGCAGCGGCAACGCTTCCGACGGCAAAGCACACCCGGCCTGACAACGGGCGTGACAGCGGGCCTTCGCCAGGGCCCGCAACCGGGCCCACCCCATGCGCGCAGGGATGCGCCGCTCCCACTCACACACCAGGTACCCCCCCATGAACATACTGAGAATCGATGCCAGCGCCCGCCGCCAGGGCTCCGTCAGCCGCGAACTGGGCGACCGGCTCAGCGCCCGGTTGAAGGCCCAACACGGGGCGATCACGGTCGTCGAACGCGACCTGACCCAGGGGCTGCCCCTGCTCAACGAAACCTGGATCGGTGCCAATTTCACCGCGGCCGACCAACGTGATTCCGACCAGCGGGCGGCGCTCGCGCTCTCCGACACGCTGATCGACGAGATCAGGAACGCGGATCGGATCATCATGACCGTTCCGGTCTACAACTTCGGCATACCCGCCGCACTCAAAGCGTGGGTCGATCTGGTCTGCCGGGCGGGCGAAACCTTCCGCTACACCGCGACCGGTCCGCAGGGGCTGCTCGAAGACCGTCCCACCTATCTCCTGATGGCCAGTGGCGGAACACCGATCGGCAGCGACATCGACTTCGCCAGTGGCTACCTGCGCCACGTGCTCGGGTTCATCGGCATCCACGACATCCATACCGTCGCCGCTGACCAGGTGATGATCGATGGCGAAGCCGCCCAGGCCCGCGCCCACGGGCAACTGGATCAGCTTGCCGCATGATTCCGAGGGGCGAATGACCGCGCATCGCGCCCGGCCCTTCAAACCCTCTCTGACGGGGAAACACAATGAGCAATCGCGACATCTCACGCATCATCACCGGAAACCCGACCCGCGACGGCGCGGGCGTTGAACTGACCCGCGTCATCGGCTCCGCGGCCCTGGACCGGCTCGATCCGTTCCTGTTGCTGGACCGCTTCGGCAGTGACAAGCCCCAGGACTACATCGCCGGGTTCCCCCCCCACCCCCATCGCGGCTTCGAAACGGTCACCTATCTTCTCGCCGGGCGCATGCGCCATCGGGACAGCGCCGGTCACGAAGGCGTGATCGAACCGGGTGGCGTGCAGTGGATGACCGCCGGCAAGGGGGTGATCCATTCAGAAATGCCCGAGCAGTAGAACGGCCTGCTCGCGGGCTTTCAGCTCTGGGTGAACCTGCCGGCCGCGAACAAGATGGACGAGCCGACCTACCAGGAATTCGATGCCAGCCGCATCCCGGTCGAATCACGCGACGGCGCGGAGCTGAAGGTCATTGCAGGGACGACACAGCGGGGCACCCATGGCCCGGTGGACCAGCCTCTGACTGCCCCGCTCTACCTGGATATCACCCTGGCCGCGGATACCCCGTTCGAGGAACCGGTCGAGGAAGGCCACAACGGTTTCATCTACGTCGAGTCCGGCTCCGTCGAGATCGAGGGCAAGACGGTCCGCGCGAACGAACTGGGCATCCTGCAACAGGGTGACCGCGTCGCATTGCGCTCCGGGGCGGATGGCGCCCGGCTTCTGCTGATCGCGGGCCGCCCCATCCAGGAACCCGTCGCGCGCGGCGGGCCCTTCGTCATGAACACCCGACAGGAGATCATTGATGCCTTCACGGACTACGAGGAAGGCCGCCTGGCCCCCGAGTTGAGCTGAACAGGCCAAGTATCGCCCGGGCATACCGGGTGATCGGCCATAATCGGGGGCTCCCGATCCGATCACCCGGTACGCGCCATGAAAGTCGCCCGCATCAAAGACCCTTCGGGGACCGTCCAGCTCGTCACGCCCATCTCGGAAACCGAGGGCGAGATCCTGGAAGGCAACATCATCTTCGGGCTGACGCCCACGGACCGAACCGTCGAGATCGCCCAGTGGCTGAGTCCCGTCGAGCCCGCCGACATCTATTGCATCGGGCTCAACTACCGCCGCCATGCCGAGGAGACAGGGCTGGATATCCCGGAGAACCCGGTGGTGTTCATGAAACCCAGCACCGCCCTCACCCACCCGAATGCACCGATCGTCATTCCCGCCGCCTGTACCCACGGCCCCGAGGTGGACTACGAGGCCGAACTGGCGGTGATCATCGGCCGCACGGCCCGGGACGTGAGCGTCGAGAACGCCCTTGATCACGTTCTGGGCTACACCTGCGCCAACGACGTGTCCTCGCGCAAATGGCAGATGCATGGCGGCGGCGGCCAGTGGGTGCGGTCCAAGAGCTGGGACAGCTTCTGCCCCCTGGGCCCCGTCCTGGTCACCGCGGACGAGATCCCGGACCCGAACACCCTGGCCATCAGCCTGCGCCTGAACGGCGCGCTCATGCAGTCGAGCAACACCTCGGACATGATTTTCTCCGTGCCCGAGCTGATCGCATTCCTCAGCCGAGACACCACCCTGCGACCCGGAACCGCCATCCTCACGGGCACCCCGGAGGGCGTGGGTTTCACCCGCGAGCCGCCGGTCTACCTCAAGAACGGAGACCATACCGCCGTGGAAATCGAAGGCATCGGCACGCTGCACAACGACGTGCTGGACCCCCGCGAACAATCATGACCCCGGCCGCGCTCGATCAGTCACTCGGCGCACAGGCCGTTGCCCTGGGCTGGTTCCTGGTGTGCTGGATCGGCTACCACGTATACGCCAAGGAGAAATCGCGCACGGAAATCTGCCTCGCCAGCGTCATGCACATGTACCGGCGCCAGTGGATGACCGCCATGATCCATCGCGAGAACCGCATCGTAGACACCACGGCCATCGCCAACCTGGAACGTTACGTGGGCTTCTTCGCCTCCAGCACCCTGCTGATTCTGGCCGGTCTGATCACCCTGCTCGGATGGGAAGACCGAGCCGTGGATCTGTTCAGTTCCCTGCCCCTGGCAACCCGCACCAGCCCCCATGCCTGGGAGTTCAAGATCGCCTTGTTGCTGGTCATGTTCGTCTACGCCTTCTTCAAGTTCACCTGGAGCCTGCGCCTGTTCGGCTTCGCCAGCACGCTTATTGGTGCGGCACCCCTGCACAGCGACCCGAAGCTAAGCGGCGAGATCGTTGAGGACTACAGCGAACGCGGCGCGCGCATCATTTCCATGGGCTCACACCACTTCAATTTCGGTTTGCGGGCGTATTACTTCGCCCTGGCCGTGCTGGCCTGGTTCATCGCCACCTGGGCCTTCGTGATTGCCACCGCCCTGGTGGTGGTCGTGTTGTATCGGCGTGAGTTCAAGTCTTCCGCCCTGACCACCCTGATGGCGACACCGCGCCCCTGATGTAGTTACGCCGCCGGCCCCCTGACGGGATAACGCAGTGCGGATCCCGACCTGACTCCCGTGGCAACGAAAACACGGGCACAAAAAAAGCCGCGGGTCCGAAGACCCGCGGCTTCTTGAACAGCCTGATCCGGAGACGGATCAGCCGTTCGCGGCCGCGCCGAACTGCTCCTCCTCGGTGGACCCGGTCAGGGCGGTCACGGAGGAAGCACCGCCCTGGATGACGGTGGTGACATCATCGAAGTAACCAGCACCCACTTCCTGCTGGTGGGACACGAAGGTGTAACCCTGCTCGCGGGCCGCGAACTCGGGCTCCTGCACCATTTCGGTGTAGTGCTTCATACCTTCGCCCTGGGCGTAGGCGTGGGCGAACTGGAAGGTGTTGTACCAGTTGACGTGGATACCAGCCAGGGTGATGAACTGGTACTTGTAGCCGAGCGCGGACAGCTCGTCCTGGAAGGAGGCGATCTGCGATTCGCTCAGGTTGGCCTTCCAGTTGAAGGACGGCGAGCAGTTGTAGGACAGCAGCTGACCGGGGTTCTCGGCCAACACGGCCTGGGCGAACTCGCGGGCGAAGCCGATGTCGGGCTTGCCGGTCTCACACCACACCAGGTCGGCGTAGGGAGCATAGGCAACGCCACGGCTGATGGACTGTTCCAGGCCGTTCTTGACGCGGTAGAAGCCCTCGGCGGTGCGCTCACCGGTGAGGAAGGGCTTGTCGTTGTCGTCCACGTCAGAGGTCAGCAGGTTGGCGGCCTCGGCGTCGGTACGGGCCAACACGATGGTGGGAACGCCCATGACGTCAGCGGCGAAGCGCGCGGCGATCAGTTTCTGCACGGCCTCGGAGGTGGGCACCAGCACCTTGCCGCCCATGTGGCCACACTTCTTCACGGCGGCCAGCTGGTCTTCGAAGTGAACGCCGGCGGCACCGGCGGCGATCATGTTCTTCATCAGTTCGAAGGCGTTCAGCACGCCACCGAAACCGGCCTCGGCGTCAGCGACGATGGGCAGGAAGTAATCGACGTAGCCTTCGTCCTCCGGGCCGATACCGCGCCCCCACTGGATCTCGTCGGCACGCTTGAAGGTGTTGTTGATGCGGCGAACCATGGTGGGGACCGAGTCGTAGGCATACAGGGACTGGTCGGGGTACATGGTCTCGGAGGTGTTGCCATCGGCGGCGACCTGCCAACCGGACAGGTAAACGGCTTCCAGACCGGCTTTGGCCTGCTGCATGGCCTGGCCGGCGGTGATGGCACCGAAGGCGTTCACGTAGCCTTTCTTGGCGCCGCCATTCACCTTTTCCCACAGCTTCTCGGCACCCATCTTGGCCAGGGTGTACTCGGGCTGTACGGAGCCACGCAGGCGCACCACGTCTTCCGCGGAGTAGCCGCGCTTCACGTTGGCCCAGCGGGGATTCTCGGCCCAATCTTTCTTAAGAGCCTGGATCTGTTCGTCTCGCGTCATCATTTGTATATCGCCCTCAGCAAAGTCCCGGCGGCTCGTAGCCCATCGCCGGCATTAGGAAGTTGGTTGCTCAAACCCGGACGCTGCGCGCCCCAGCTGCGCGGGGACGGTTGCCGTACCGGTATTCATCAGGGGGGTTCGCTCGCACGGCACTGGCTGGGCGGCGGGCCGGCCCCGGGGCAGCACACCCCGGGACCCTGCCTGCGCGAATAAGAAGCGCCCGACTCAATCGGGAACCCCGCACACTTTCCAGCGAACCGGAAGCGAACGGACATTCCCATCGGGCAAATGCCAACCGCGTGGACGAAACCGTGACCTGCTCCTTTCAAGGGGATGACAGGCCTGTGGCTGAAAACCGACCGTGGAAATCGGTTATCAGCCTCTTCGTTGCAGCGCGGCGTAAGGGTCCCGCCGCTGCATCGATACCGGAGGACTCATCCTCCGGTTTGGCAACAACCCCTGTAAGCGCGGTACCTTACGGGCTGTTTCCCATTTCGGACGGGAACTTTTTGAGCCCGGTCCGAAGGTCACACAAGTGACTGATTCGCAGCGCTTTGCTGCAATGCAAAAATACTGTAGTCTGCGCCTCTCGGATTTGCCAGACCAATTTTTTTAATAATCAAAATTAAGGTGATTGAGTAGAGCAATCACTTATCCCGATCCCCAGAAGCCTGAGGGGCCGAACCATGAGTTCCGTCTCACCCCCGTATTACAAGCAGAACCGCCTCAAGCAGTTGCGTGCCTTTTGTTACGCCGCGCAAACCAACTCGATCTCCAAGGCGGCCGAGAAACTGTTCCTTTCGCAGCCCACCGTGTCGCTGCAGATCCAGGCCCTGGAACGGGAACTGGACATCGCGCTGTTTGAGCGCCGGGGGCCAAGTATCCGCCTGACCCCCGAAGGCGAGGTTCTCCAGGAACTGGCCTCGCCCCTGGTGGAAGGCATCGATGCCCTACCCCAGACGTTCGCAGCCCATTGCGGCCGCCTGGAGAACGGCGAACTCAATATCGCCGCGGGCGAATCGACCATCCTTTATATCCTTCCCGAGACGATGAAAAAGTTTGAGAAGGATTACCCCGGCATCCGGGTGAAACTACATAACGTCACCGGCCGCGATGGACTGGCCATGATCAAGTCCGACGAATGCGATTTCGCCGTGGGGTCGATGCTCGATGTGCCTGACGAGATCAATTACAACCCCATATTCAATTACGACCCGGTCCTGATCACCCCCCCCGACCACCCTCTGGCCAAGCTGGACCGGGATATCGAACTCTCCGATATCAGCCCCCACGGCATGATCCTACCCCCCCGCCACCTGTCCACGTGGCGTCTGGTTGACCTCGTCTTCAAACAGCACGATCTCGATTACAACGTCGCACTGGAAGCCGGGGGTTGGGAAGTGATCAAGAAGTATGTCGAGGAAGGTCTGGGCATCTCCATCGTCACCGAACTGTGCCTGCGTGGTGACGAGAAACTGGCGCGTATTCCCCTTACCCGGTTCTTCCCCAAGCGCAGCTACGGCGTGGTCATGCGGCGCGGGAAATTCCTCTCCCCCCAGGCCAAACGCTTCATTGATATGCTCGATCCCCAGTTCTTCGAGCGGTCTGACATCGAAGTGGATCGTCGCTGCCAGAAGTAGACTCCCCAGCCCTTTCAGGAGCCCCGGTGACCGCTCAACGCCACCCCGTTTGGGACCTTCCCACGCGCCTGTTTCACTGGGCCCTGGTGGTTCTTATCCTCACCTCCTGGGCCAGTCACGAACTGGAAGTCTCATGGGCACACCGATGGAGCGGCTATGCCGTCTTGACCCTGATCCTGTTCCGCATTGTCTGGGGGTTCGTGGGCAGTCCGACCGCCCGTTTCAGCCAGTTCATCCGTGGTCCCGGTGCGGTGATAGCCTATCTCCAGGGTCGTCACCCCGAGTCGGCGGGACACAATCCGCTGGGCGCACTTTCCGTCGTCGCGCTCCTGCTGCTGGTTGGGGGGCAGGCGGTGTCGGGCCTGTTCACCACCGACGAGGTCCTGTTCAGCGGTCCGTTCCTTCCCGCCGTCAGTGAGGCAACCGCGGGCCGCATCGGCTGGTGGCACGAGACCGGGTTCAATGTCCTTCTGGGATTGATCGCCCTGCACATCAGCGCCCTGCTCTATTACCGGTTCGCCAAAGGGCGCAACCTGATCAAGGCCATGATCTCCGGCCGGGACGAGCGCTTTCCAGGCCCGGGGCCCACGCGCCCCTTGTGGCTGGCACTGATTGTCCTGATCATCTGCGCGGGCGCGGTCACCGTGCTGATCCAGATGGCACCGGAACCGATGTCCTACGACTATTACTGAGTGCCCACGGCCAGGCGCCGAACCCACCCCGGGATTCGACCGGGCCACCCGGCCCGGATGTCCGTGCCCCGCGTACCGCTTCTGGCCCACCCTGGGCCCACCCTGGGCCCGCTCGCCATGCGAGTCGCCCCCTTTGCTAATCTAGCCTTCCCTTTCACCCGTCTGCCCGCGCACATGCCTCCCGTATCCCGTGCCCGTATCGACCTGGGCGCCATCAGCCGCAATCACGCCCTGGCGCGACGCCTCGCACCGAACAGCCGGACCCTCGCCGTGATCAAGGCGAATGCCTACGGCCACGGCGCCCTGGCGGTCGCCCGCACCCTGGCAGGCGAGGCCGACGCATTCGGCGTGGCGCGTCTGGAGGAGGCCGCGGAGCTACGCGGAGCCGGAATCGACATACCCATTCTGCTGCTGGAAGGGCCAGCGCGGGCCTCTGAGTTTGCCAAAGCGGGGCGTCTCGGCCTGTGGTCGGCGATTCATTGTCAGGAACAACTGCAATGGTTCCTCGACGCGGGCCCCATGCGCCCGCGCAGAGTCTGGCTCAAGTTCGACAGCGGCATGCACCGGCTTGGCTTTGACGTGGAAGGCTTCCGATCGGCCTTCGCTCGGCTGCGGGCGGAGCGCGGTGTGGAGGAAGTGGTCCTGATGACCCATTTCGCCCGCGCCGACGAATGGACCGACAACAGCACATCCGGGCAGATCGCCCGCTTCGAAGCGGCGTGCGAGGGATTGGACGCCCCGCGCAGTCTCGCGAACTCGGCGGGCATTCTGGCCTGGCCCGACAGCCATGGTGACTGGGTGCGTCCGGGAATCCTCCTGTACGGCGCCACCCCCCTGCTCGGGCCGGATGCCCCCACTCACGACCTGAGCCCCGTGATGCACTTCGAATCGCGCGTCATCGCCATCCGAGATCTCGCCGCTGGTGAATCCATTGGATACGGCGCGCGCTACACCGCCCAGCGCGCCATGCGCATGGGCGTGGTCGCGGCCGGGTATGGCGACGGCTACCCCCGCGCGGCACGGGACGGAACACCGGTTCGGGTGAGCGGGTACACCGTGCCGCTTGCCGGGCGCGTGTCCATGGACATGCTTACGGTGGACCTCAGTGAGCATCCCGATGTCAAGGTTGGTGACATCGTCGAGCTCTGGGGTGAGCACGTAAGCGCCAATTCCGTGGCCACGGACAGCGGCACCATCGCCTACGAACTGTTCACGCGCATGACGGGGCGCGCCGAACGCACATATCGCTAAGCTCGCTCTGAACGAATCAAACCGAGGGGGGCACGGCCCCGAACCCGGGATGTCGCGGGGTGATTAAACGGTTAGCGATCGGTAGGCTGGTAGGGTGTTCATTACTCCACAGGGAGGATTCGTGCGCTCCGGCGACCCTGAAAGCCCTTTACATATCGTCCTCATCAGCGTCCACGGACTGATCCGCGGACACAATCTTGAGTTGGGCCGGGATGCCGATACCGGCGGCCAGACCCTGTACGTCGTCGAACTGGCCCGGGCCCTGGCCCGCCAGCCCAACGTCGCCCAGGTGGACCTGGTCACACGTCGCATACTCGACGGCGACGTCAGCTCAGACTACTCGCGAACCCAGGAGCCCCTGTGCGAGGGTGCGCGCATCCTCCGCATCGACGCCGGACCGGAGGAGTATCTGCCCAAGGAAGCGCTCTGGGATCACCTCGATTCCTTCGCCGACAATCTCATCGCCTGGTATGCCGAATCCGGCGACACGCCCAGCTACATCCATTCCCACTACGCCGACGCGGGCTACGTGGGCACGCGACTGTCAGCCATGCTGGGCATTCCGCTGGTCCATACCGGTCACTCCCTGGGCCGGGTCAAGCGTCGGCGCCTGCTCGCCTCAGGACTCAAAGCCGCGGATATCGAGAACACCTACAACATCACGCGCCGCATCGAGGCCGAAGAGGAAACCCTGGCCGCGGCCGATCGGGTGATCGCCAGCACCGCCAACGAAATCGACGACCAATACGGGCGCTACGACCATTACGCCCCGGAACGGATGCGGGTCATTCCGCCGGGCACCGACCTTGAGCGCTTCTCACCGCCATCGACTGACGAAGTTCTTCGTGACGTCCCTATCGCCCGCGAGATCGCACGCTTTCTGCGCCACCCCGAGCGTCCCATGGTGCTGGCCATCGCCCGTCCCGACGAACGCAAGAATCTCATCAGCCTGGTGGAGGCCTTTGGCGAATCGCCCGAACTGCGTGAGGCGGCAAACCTGGTTATCGTCGCCGGCAACCGCGACGACATCGCCGAGATGGACGCGGGCCCCCAGGGCGTTCTCAACGACATACTGCTCACGGTGGACCGATACGATCTGTACGGTCACATCGCCTATCCCAAGCACCATGCCTCCGACGACGTTCCCCTGCTCTACCGGCTGGCGGCCAGCACCCAGGGTGTGTTCATCAACCCGGCCCTGACCGAACCGTTCGGCCTCACGCTCATAGAAGCCGCCGCCTCGGGCCTGCCTATCGTTGCCACCGAGGACGGAGGCCCCCAGGACATCATCGGCAACCTGGACAACGGCACACTCATCGACCCCCTCGATGTACCCGCCATCATCAAGGCTCTTCTCGATACCATCAGCAACAGCTCGCGCTGGCGAACGCTATCGGGTAACGGCTTGTCCCGAATCAGGGAGCACTATTCCTGGGATGCCCACGCCGAGCGCTACCTGGAGGAGATCCACAAGTTGGTGGAGGCAACCGAACCGGAGGTGCGCCAGCCGACGCAACGGCGTGCCAAATTGCACCATGACCGGGCGCTGTTCTCCGACCTCGATCAGAACCTGCTCGGCAACCCGCGCGGCATCCCCGTGTTCGTGGACCAGCTCAAGGCCAACCGTCGCTGCGTGTCCTTTGGTATCGCCACCGGTCGTCGCAGGGATGCCGCGCTGCGCATGCTGCGCCGCCATGGCATCCCCCAGCCCGACGTACTGATCACCAGCGGCGGAACGGAGATCGCCTACGCACCGGACCTCGAACCGGACACGGCCTGGACACGCCACATCGACCACCTGTGGAAACCCCGCGATGTGCGCGCTGTCATCGAGAGCCTGCCGGGCATAAAGCGCCAGCCCAAGCAGGAGCAGAGCCGTTTCAAGCTCAGCTACTACATCGATCCCGAATCCGCGCCCTCCCTGGACGAGATCAACTCCCTGCTGCGACAGGACGAGCTGGCGGCCAACACGGTCGTCGCCTTTGGACAGTTCCTGGACATACTGCCCGTGCGCGCCTCCAAGGGCCTCGCCTTACGCTGGTACGCCACCCATTGGGATGTTCCTCTGGAACGCATACTGGTCGCGGGTGGTTCCGGTGCGGACGAGGACATGATGCGCGGGAACACCCTGGCCGCCGTGGTCGCCAACCGGCACGGCGAGGAGCTTTCGGACCTCATGGACCAGGAGCGCATCTACTTCGCGGAAAAGGCCCATGCGGACGGGATTCTGGAGGCCATCGAACACTACGACTTCTTCAAGAGCTGCCAGGTGCCCGCATGATGCCCTCCCCCGTGCTGTTGTGCTGCGATATGGACCGCACCGTGATTCCCAACGGCGTGCAGCCGGAATCGCCCATGGCCCGTCCCCTGTTCCGGGCTCTCGCGGCCCATCCATCGGTCTACCTGGCCTACGCCAGCGGACGCCATCACCAGCTGGTCCGCAAGGCGATCCGCACCTACCAGCTGCCCACCCCGGATTACGTCATCACGGACGTGGGCACGCGTATCTGGGAGCTGCTCGGTGAAGAGTGGCGTGAGTACGATCACTGGACTCGGACCATATCCGCGGACTGGGTGGACAAAGGGCCCGCGGACCTACGCGCGGCACTCGCGGGCCTACATGCACTGCGTCCCCAGGAACCGTCCAAGCAGACGCCCCTGAAGCTCAGCTATTACGTTAATCGCGGTGTTGACCACCACACCCTGGATTCGCGCATCGCCCAATGCATGGATCGACTGGGCATCCGCCATCGGCGCATCTGGAGCATGGACGAGCCCGCCGGAGTCCAGCTTCTGGACATCCTTCCGGCGGCCGCGGGCAAGCTGGGGGCGGTGACCTTCCTCGCGGGACGGCTCGGCCTCAACCCGGATCGGATCGTATTCGCCGGCGACAGCGGCAACGACCTGGAAGTACTGGTCAGTGCCATCCCCTCGGTTCTCGTGGCCAACGCCGCCCCCGATGTGCGCCAGACCGTCAGCGAGGCCATCGCCAATGGTGCCCCGTGCCACCTCGCGAAGGGCGGGTTCCGGGGCACCAACGGGAACTACGCCGCGGGTGTGGTCGAGGGTTTTGCCCACTATTTCCCGGAGTTGGCGGAACAGGCACTGCCGCCTGGCGATGGAACACCGACCGACGCGTCTACCGACCCTACGGCCACGACCCTCGCGGGTTGACCCCACCAGCAACCGCCGCGCGTATCCCGAGCGGCACGTGCTCGCACGCACTCCCCCCCTGTCCAGGCCCCACCCACGCACTTGAGGGAATACCGCATCACAGACCAGAGGAGACCAACCATGAGTGAGGAGGAGAACAGCCCTCTCATCGACGAGATTCAAGCCGCACTGAGCACCGAACGCTCCGCCGGACACGCGTTGCTGCAAGCACTCGTTGATGTCGGCAGACCCTTTCTGTTGCGCAACGAGGTACGCGACATCGCGGCATCGTGTGGTGCCACGCTCCCACCCGCGCTCGGCGAGGCCATCGGACACTGCCAGGAGGCCGCGGTGCAGCGCCCGTGGGTCTACCTCGCGCTACGCCCGGGCATCGGGCGTTGGCTGAACGTACGTCTGCATATCGATACGGTAACGGCGGAAACCGTCAGCGATGCCCAATACCTGGCTTTCAAGGAGCACCTGGTCACCGGGCAACCGGATGATGCCTGGGTCCTGGAGGTCGATCTTGCGCCGTTCAACCGCGATCAACCGCGCATGAAGGAATCCGCCTCCATCGGACGGGGTGTGGAGTTCCTCAACAGGCGCCTGTCCAGCCGCCTGTTCGAGGACCTGGGCAAGGGTGACCAGAAACTCCTCCACTTCCTGCGTGTCCACCGCTATCGCGACCAGCAGTTGATGCTCAGCGACCGGGTTCAGGACGTC
>JBMYTL010000063.1:0-15352 GCA_049604295.1 Gammaproteobacteria bacterium | reverse complement strand
GGCCCCCGCTTGGGCGGGTGCAACACACCGTTACACGACGTCAGCCTCATCGCAATGCCCCGGGGATACAACGAAAAAGGGCGCCCCGAGGGGCGCCCTTTCTCAGACCCGGTGCCGGGGCACCGGAATCGGTCGGCAGATCACTTGCCGTCGGTGAACTCCGGATAGGCCTCGAGGCCACACTCGGAGACATCGCATCCCTGGTACTCGTCTTCTTCGGATACGCGGATCCCCATGACCATCTTGATGATCAGCCAGACCACGAAGGAGGTGCCGAAGACCCAGGCGAAGATGACGCCGATACCCAGGAGCTGGGGACCGAAGCCGGCATCGCCGTTGCTTAGCGGCACGGCCAGGAGGCCCCAGATACCGACCACGCCGTGGACGGAGATGGCGCCGACCGGATCGTCGATCTTCAGGCGGTCGAGACCGACGATGGAGAACACCACCAGGACACCACCGATGGCACCGACGATGCTGGCGAAGCCCGGGCTCGGAGCCAGCGGCTCGGCGGTGATGGCCACCAGGCCGGCGAGCGCGCCGTTCAGTGCCATGGTGAGATCGGCCTTGCCGAACATGATGCGGGAGGTGATCAGGGCAGCGACCACACCCGCGGCGGCGGCGGCGTTGGTGTTCACGAACACCAGGGCGACGGCGTTGGCTTCAGCCACGTTGGACACCATGAGCTCGGAACCGCCGTTGAAGCCGAACCAACCCAACCACAGGATGAAGGTACCGAGGGTGGCCAGGGGCATGTTGGCACCGGGGATGGCGTTGATCTGGCCATTGGCGCCGTACTTGCCTTTACGGGCACCGAGCAGGAGCACACCAGCCAGGGCAGCGGCGGCACCGGTCATGTGCACCACACCGGAACCGGCGAAGTCGGAGAAGCCCGCGGCGTCGAGGAAACCGCCGCCCCACTTCCAGTAACCCTGGATCGGGTAGATGAAGCCGGTCATGACGACGGCGAACAGCAGGAAGGCCCAGAGCTTCATACGCTCAGCCACGGCACCGGAGACGATGGACATGGCAGTCGCGACGAACACGACCTGGAAGAAGAAGTCCGACATGGTGGAGTAGTAAGGAGCGTCGTCGCCGCCCTTGACCACGTCAGCCGTTGCGTTATCAGCACCCAGCAGGAAGTCGATACCGGGGATGTAGGGGCTGATGGGATCGCCCGGGTACATCAGGTTGTAGCCGACCAGCAGGTACATGATGCAGGCCACCGCGAACAGGGAGATGTTCTTGGTGAGGATTTCGACGGTGTTTTTGGCGCGGACGAGACCGGCCTCGAGCATCGCGAAGCCCGCGGCCATCCACATGACCAGGGCTCCTGACACCAGGAAGTAAAAGGTATCCAGCGCGTACGCCAGTTCAGTAACTTGTTCCACGAGTGAGTCCTCCCTTTAGAGGGCTTCGGGACCAGCCTCACCGGTGCGGATACGCACGGCCTGGGCCAGGTCGGATACAAAGATCTTGCCGTCACCGATCTTGCCGGTGCGGGCAGCCTTGGTGATGGCCTCGATGGCCTGGTCGACGAGTCCGTCGTCCAGGGCAATTTCGAGTTTCACCTTGGGAAGGAAGTCGACGACGTACTCGGCGCCGCGATACAGCTCGGTGTGGCCTTTCTGTCGGCCAAAGCCTTTGACTTCAGTTGCGGTGATGCCCTGCACACCAATCTCGGAGAGGGCTTCACGCACGTCGTCGAGCTTGAAAGGCTTGATGACTGCGGTAATCAGCTTCATGGGAAATAGCTCCTTAGAAGTTCAGTCGCCCCACCGGTGCGCCGCGCGGGCGCGCCGGTCGATCACAGGGCTTGATTAAGTGAAAAGGGTGCTGGCTCAGAAGCTCTTGCCGACCATGAACCAGATCTGGCCGTCGTTCAGGCGGCTGGAGTTGGCGGGATCGACCGAGGAGGTGTCGGTGTAGGCCAGTTCGAAGTCGAAGCCACCGAAGGACTTGGTGACGCCGACCTTGTAGTCGTTGTAGTCGTCAGCACCGGCCTGGTCGAAGTTGTACATGCCGTAGCTGACGCCGATACCGAAATCGTTGGGCAGCTCGAAGTCGGCGCTCAGGCTGACGTAGGAAGCACCGTCACCACCGGTCGGGTCATCCAGCTGCTCGTACCAGTAGGCGCCGAACCACTTGTAGGTCAGGCCGACATAGCCTTCGCCGAAGTTGATGTCGCTGTCGCCCGGGTACAGGTAAGCGATGTAGCCGACATCCCAGCCCACGCCGGAGTCACCGAACTCACCGGCGACACCGCCGTAGAGGTCCCATTCCATGGTCTCGGGACCACCGAAGTCGACGGCGGAACCCCAGGTACCGGCGTAGAACATGCCGGCGGCCAGGTCGAACCCGCCCTGAACGGCCAGATCGTTGTCGGACTGGGAAACACCACGCCAGACGTAATCGGTGGTGAAGGCCACGTTGCCGGAGAACTCGACGTCCTGGGCGTTGGCCGTGGTCATACCGCCGGCCAGCAAACCGGCGACGAGGGAAGAAATCAGCGCTTTTTTCATTTCAGTGACTCCACAAGTGCATTTTTTGATTCGAAAGTGCTACCCGAAGGATGACGATGCATCCCGGATGCCTTGTGCCCTATCACGTACCGTGCCAAAGATTTTTCTTGTTCTTTTTCAACCGCTTAACCGACAAACGCACAAACATCAGAAAAACCGTATGCACCAATATGAACAGCTCCATTCCACCCTGCGCACCACATTGGTGCACCACTTCGGTGCACGACAGCGCACGCGCAACCACGTCACCACCACTGCTACCATGAGGGTCGATTCACCGCCCCCATGCGCGCTCGCCATCGACCATCCGGAACCCGCCTATGGACGCCAAGATTCTCGAAGAACTCACCCAACGCATCAGTGCCGCGCTGCCACCGGGCCTCAACCAGCTGGGCGACGACGTCAACCGCGCCGTACGGGCGTCGCTGGACGCGGCCCTGCAACACATGAACCTGGTCAGCCGCGAGGAATTCGACGTGCAGCAGGCCGTACTGGAACGCACCCGTGAGCGTCTGAAAGAACTGGAAGAGCGTCTGGCGCGCCTGGAAGCGGGCTCCGGGGACTGACCCCCCCACCATGGAGGCACGGATGCCATGAACCTCGCCACCGTCCACAGCCGCGCCCAGAACGGGATCCAGGCGCCCGCCGTTCAGATCGAGTCACATCTCGGGGGCGGCTTACCCAGCTTCTCCATCGTCGGTTTGCCCGAAACGGCGGTGAAGGAAAGCAAGGACCGGGTGCGCGCCGCCCTGCAGGTGAGTGGGTTCGAGTTTCCCCAGCGCCGTATCACGGTCAATCTGGCTCCCGCCGACCTGCCCAAGACCGGGGGCCGCTTCGATCTGGGGATCGCCATCGCCATCCTCGCCGCCTCCGGACAGATCAATGCCGGGCCGCTCGCGGACCACGAATTCCTCGGTGAACTCTCGCTCAGTGGCGGTGTGCGTCCCGTGCGCGGCGCGCTCAGCGCGGCCCTGGCGGCACGTGCCGCGCGGCGTGCCCTGGTGCTGCCCGGCGATAACGCCGCGGAGGCCGCCCTGGTAGACGGCACAACGGTGCTGCCCGTGTCTTCCCTGCTCGACCTCTGCGCTCATTTGAACGGTGAAGCTCCCCTGGCAGCGACGACCGCCGCCCTCCCATCCTCTACGTCGCTATCGAATGGCGACATCAACGAGGTACGCGGTCAGTACCACGCCAAGCGGGCATTGGAGATCGCCGCGGCGGGCGGTCACTCCCTGCTCATGTTCGGACCACCCGGCACCGGCAAGACCATGCTCGCGACGCGCCTGCCGGGGCTTCTTCCTCCACTCTCCGAGGCGGAGGCCATTGAAACCGCCGCCGTCGCATCCATCAGTGACAAGGGCCTCGACATCCAGCGTTGGCGCCAACGCCCTTTTCGTGCGCCGCACCACACCGCGTCCGGCGTTGCCCTGGTGGGCGGCGGATCAACGCCGAAGCCCGGCGAGGTCTCACTGGCGCACAACGGAATCCTGTTCCTCGATGAATTACCGGAGTTCGATCGCAAGGTCCTCGAAGTGCTGCGCGAACCGCTCGAAAACGGTCACATCACCATTTCCCGCGCAGCCCAACAAGCCGAGTTTCCGGCACGTTTTCAGCTCATCGCCGCCATGAACCCCTGCCCGCGCGGCGACGATTGCAGCCCCGAAGAGGAACAGCGTTACCGCCAGCGCCTGTCAGAACCCTTCCTCGATCGCATCGATATGATGGTCGAACTGCCCCGCATCGATCAGCACGAATTGCAGAAGGCCGATCGGGGGGAGGACAGCGCAACGGTCCGTGATCGTGTCATGGGAGCACACGCGATCCAGACGGCACGGCAGGGCACGATGAACAGCCGCCTTGGACCGCGCGATGTGGACACCCATTGCCCACTGTCGCCCCCGGAACAGCAGCTGCTGGCCCGGGCGGTGGAGCGCCTGGGCCTGTCCGCGCGGGCCTACCACCGGGTGTTGCGCCTGGCGCGCACCATCGCCGATCTGGGCGGCGCGGAACGCATTGGCATGGAGGCGCTCTCCGAGGCGCTGACGTACCGCCGCGGACCCTGGCGTTCCTGACCCGGAACGGCTTTCACCTGACCTCGCTGGCACCCCGATCCGCCCGCCGCGGTGGTGCGTTCATGGCTGGCTCGCGCCCCGGGGACGCCACACACCGGAACAGCGGGCTCCGCTCACAGGGCCTTGGCGTGATCAGCCCAACCAACCCTTCAGCACTTCGGGGTCCGCGTCCTCGCGCAGGGTCAGCACGGCGGTATCCGGGGCCGGGGCCTGGGCGCTCACCTGGAAGCGCATCAACTCGTCGCGCCGGAAGGCCCATAGCTCGAACTGATCGCCGGGCTCGAAACGGGCGACACGCTCTTCCAGGTTCGCCCCGCTGACACGCAAACCGTTCACCGCGATCACCGCGTCGCCCGCCGACAGGCCAGCACGGTGTGCCGCGCCACCCTCAAACACCGCGGCCAGGCGCGCCTCGCCCCGTTCATCCAGCACGCGTGCCCCGAGCACCGACCGCGGCGTCCGCTCGGCAGCCCGGCCACCCGGGTCAGAGGAGCCCGTCGCCGCCCGCCAGCTGAGTTTCACGCCGATCCCGTCGAGCAGTTCCTCAAGGGGAGGATCGCCCGTGCCACGCAACAGCGCATCGAAGAAGGCGCCCATTTCAAGCCCACTCAGCTCGGTCGCGAGGGTCTCCAATCCGTCCTCGGGAACACCGGCCCCGGTCACTCCATGGCGCCGCCAGAGTTCCGCCATCACCGTATCCAGGGTACAGGCGCCACCGGTCCCGGCTCGCAGGGTCAGGTCCAGGCACAGGGCCGCCAGGGCACCCTTGGTGTAATAACTCACTATGGCATTGGGGGCGTTCTCGTCCTGCTTGTAGAAGCGTGTCCAGGCATCGAAGCTGGATTCCGTCAGGGTCTGTTTCAAGCGGCCTGAACCCCGCCTCACCCGGGTGATGGTGCGCCCCAGCAACTCCAGGTAGCTCTCGCGGCTGATCACGCCGGAACGTACCAGCCCAAGGTCGTCGTAGTAGCTGGTAATGCCCTCGAAGGCCCAGAGCAGTTCGGTGTGCACCTCGCGCTCCAGGTCATAGGGCACGAACGCCGCCGGCTTGATGCGCTTGATGTTCCAGGAGTGGAAATACTCGTGGCTGAGCAGGCCGAGCAGGTTGCGGTAGCCCTCATCCGGCGCATCCAGGCCCCCGCGCGGCAGGTCGTCGCGCTTGCACATGTTCGAGCTTGATGCGCGGTGTTCCAGGCCGCCGTAGCCATCACCCACCACCATGATCAGGAACAGGTACCGGTCCATCGGCGCCTGTCCACCGAACAGGTCGATGTGACGTGCACAGATGCGTTCCATGTCCGCCGCCAGCCGCTGGGTATCCGTGTCAGGGTGCAAACGCCCGGTGAGGGCAATCTCGTGGGGGACACCGCGGGCGGTGAACGAAACGCTGACCTGGGTACCGATCTCCACCGGATGGTCGATCAGTTCCTCGTAATCGGCGACCCCGTAGCGCCCGAAACCGCGCTCATCCACATCGACGGCCTGCATGGCGGTGCTGACCCGCCAGTCCTCGCCACCCTCTTCGCTGGGCAGGATGACGACCTCGCTCCCCTGGTTCTCCTGCCCACGGACCGCCAGGAACACGGCCGCACCGTTGAAATAGGCGTGGGTGACGTCGAGGTGGGCCGCGCGTACCGACAGGTCCCATGCGTAGACCCGGTATCGCAGCATCAGCGGGCCACTACCCGGCGCGGCACGCCATGTCTGCTTGTCCAACTTGGCCAGGGGAACCGGCGCGCCGTCGCGCCAGGCATCGATACCAACGATATGGCGGGCGAAGTCGCGGATCATGTACGAGCCCGGGGTCCAGGCCGGAAGGTTGAACTGCTGCCCCTTCGGATCGGGCCGCGACACGGTCAGGCTGACCTCGAACAGATGACCGGCCGGGTCATGGGGGCGGATGCTGTACTGGACGTCGGACATGGGAAAATCGTGCAAAAGTGGCTGGGAACGCGTGATGGGAAGCAAGTGTACTGCCTGCCATGAGAGCGCTATTTCCCTGAGCGCGCACACCATTGCTCAGGGCGCATATGGGACACCCGTTATGGGTTAACCTATGGCGCTTCGTTCAACGCCCTCAAAAGCACCGCGAGCCACCCTATGCCCCGTACTGAAAGTTTCGATCGCGAAGACCTGCTGGCCTGTGGCCGCGGAGAGATGTTCGGCCCCGGCAACGCCCAGTTGCCCGTGCCCAACATGCTGATGATGGATCGCGTGACCCGCATCTCCGATGGTGGAGGTGCCTACGGCAAGGGCGAGATCATCGGCGAGCTCGATATCGACCCCGGTCTCTGGTTCTTCGACTGCCATTTCCCGGGCGACCCCGTCATGCCGGGCTGTCTCGGCCTCGACGCCATGTGGCAGATCGTCGGCTTCTACCTGGCCTGGATCGGAAACCCCGGCCGTGGGCGCGCGCTGGGCGTCAATGAAGTCAAGTTCACCGGCCAGGTCCTGCCCACCGCCAAAAAGGTCACCTACTACATCGACATCAAGCGCGTCATGGCCCAGAAGCTGGTCCTGGGTATCGCGGATGGTCGAATGGAAGTCGACGGCAGGGAGATTTACACCGCCAAGGGCCTGCGCGTCGGCCTGTTCACATCCACCGAAGGGTTCTGACCCACCCACCCGCGGGCCCACCCAGGGGCCCACCGAGGGGCCCCACAGCGGGAGCGGCCCCGGGTCATCCCTCAGGCCAGGCCCACCGACTCCAGGCGGGCGCGCACTTCCGGATGCGCATTGTGCATCTCGATGCTGGCACCGGTCTCCGACCATAGGATGTCCCCGACCGCCTTCAGTGCGGACAGGCCGGAATCCCGGACCTCGGTGGTCCGGCTCAGATCAATGATCCAGGCGGCGTTGTTGTACTCATTCACGCGACGCGCCACGTCCATGAGTGGAGCGCGGATGCTCAGATCGATCTGACGGGGCGCACGGATCTTGACGAACCTGCGCGAGCGGGAGATTTCAATATCGCCGTTCATGGATGCCCCTCGCCGGGAAACATGCGGTGTTTGTTGGTTTGGTGAGTTCACGGTCGGCCGGACGATAGCCACGTTTTATGACCGTATTCTTTCCATAGCCGCGGTCGTGGGCCCTCCCCTGCCGGGTGTCTGGTAAATTCCCGGGTAAAACGGATCGGGGAAGACCACCATGCGCTACGCCGCCACGCTGTTACTCGTCGCCGCCGCGGCCCTGGACCTGCTGTCCGCCCTGAATCTGTTCTCCGCGAGCGCGGGGGCCTCGGAACTCGCTGACCTGGGTGAACGTACCGGCCTGCAGACATTGCTGGGTGAACCCATCCGCCCCGAACTCAGCGTGGTGTTTATCACCCTGGCCGACCTCCTCCTGGATGTCTCCACCGCACTGTTGGCCCTGGCGGCCCTGTATGCGTTGCTTGGCGTTGTGATGTTGGCTGGCGCTTACTTCGCCTTCCGCGAGGACAAACCGGGCGCCATAGGCGCTGCTGGCGGCTCCGCCATCGTGTTGGCACTGATCACCTTCACCATGGCTGGTCCGACACCACTGTTGGCCGCGGGCCTGCTGGCTGGCCTGCTGGCCCTGGGGTACGCCGCCAAGTTATCCCGTACCCCGGCGCAACCGGCCAACGACGATGTCCCGCTCGGTGACTTGGATGAACTGCCCGACCTCGATGCGGTAACCGATCCGCGGACCCCGCCGGAACCCAAGGCCGCGCCGGACTTCTTCGGTGGTGAGCGTAACCAGTTCAGCGACAGCCTGGACAAACGCAAGAACGACCAGACCGACCGCATCCTCACCCTCGCGGGCGGCGGCGGCATCGCGATTGCCGTACTGCTCGGCCTGTTGCGCTTTCTCGAACTGCTCTGACCATCGTTCCGCGTTCGCACGCCCTCCCACAGTCCCGGGCAGCGACCACACAAGCGTTTCCGCATCACGGCATCGCCATCACGGGCGTTGGGCCGCGGTACTTGTCAGCATCTCCCGTGGCCGTTTCAATGGCCGACGCTCACCGTCGGGTTACCATGGCGGTCGGCAGGAGATCCGCGGCCTCGAACACGACCCCGGACTCGATGTTTGGTGCCTCGGCAGCCCTGGGTCACGGCCCTGGGTCACCGCCCAGGGTCACCGCCCAGGGTCACCGCCCAGGGCATCGACCATGAACACACCCCGCACTGTAGCCGGAGGACCTGAATGACGGACATCGCCGCAAGCGCCCAGGCCATACTCGTGGTCGGTGCCGGCATCAGCGGCGTAACGGCGGCTTTACGGGTGGTCGAGGCGGGCAGGTCCGCGATTCTGGTCGAACGCAAACCCTGGACGGGTGGCCATCTCAGCGCACTCAATCCCTCTGCCACGGGCGGTGAAGGTGCGGGACGGTTTCGCCCAGACCTGGCATCGACCCTCCACCAGGCGGCGCTGGATTCGGCCATAGCTCGTGGTCAGCTGAGGCTGATGACCCAGACGGACCTGTTGGACCTGCAAGCGCAATCCGGCCTGCTGACAGCCCGGTTTCGCAGCCAGCCCCGCTACGTGAACGCGCGCTGCACCGCCTGCGGCGCCTGTGCGGAGGCAGTCGAGAGCGAGTTCGAGGATGAGTTCAACGGGGGCTTCATGGGTGCACGGAGGAAAGGCGCCTACCTCCCTCACCCCATGGCCTATCCCCGGCGTTACGTTATCGACCCACGTATCGTGGGGAGCGAGGACGCCAGACGCGCGGCAACGGCCTGTCGGTACAACGCCATCGATCTGGACGAACAGGCCTCTGAGTTCGAACTGCGGGTCGGCGCGGTGATATGGGCCACCGGCTGGCGCCCCTATGACCCCAAGCACCTGCAAACCTACAACCATGGCGCACATGGTGACGTGATCAGCGCCCTGGAATTCGAACGCATGGCAGCCCCCACGGGGCCCACCAGCGGCCGCCTGCTGCGCCCATCCGACGGTAAACCGGCACGCAACGTGGCCTTCGTACAGTGTGCCGGGTCACGCGACCTCAACCACCTGCGTCACTGCTCGGGAGTGTGCTGCATGGGTTCGTTGCGGCAGGCCGAACAGGTCAAGCAGTCCTGGGCGACCACCCCGGCAACCCCACCCGGCTCGGTCACCATCTATCACACCGATCTACGCGTCAGCGCGGAAGATGAAGCCTTCCTCGCCCGGCTGCGCGCCACCGCGGGCATCCGTTTCGTACGCTCCAAGGTTGCCAGAATCGCCCGTAACAGCGGGGGTGGCGCGGTTTGCCACGGCGTGGACACCGAGGGTGGCGCACCTTACGCAAACCCCCACGATCTGGTGGTTCTTGCCCTGGGCATGCAACCGGAGCCGGGGCTGATTCCACCCGGAGTACGTGTCAACGCCGACGGGTTCCTGAGCGTCGATGAAACGGTACAGGGCGTTTTCCCCGCCGGTGCGGCGCACGAGGCCATGGACGCCGATCAATGCGCCCGGCATGCGACGGCGGCCGCGATGCGTGCGATCCATTGGCTCGAACAGACCCGGGCGGCGCACTGATCATGGCAGCGAAGCGAACCGCCTGTTACTTCTGCACCGGTTGCGATCTGGGTGAGCGGCTTGATATCGATGCGCTCAAGGTCTCCAGCAAACGTGTCGACCCGTCCATCCTGGTCCGTGAACACGAGGCGCTTTGCTCGGCGGATGGCCTGAATCTGATTCGCGGGGACATCGCCAGCGGGGCCGTCTCCCATGCCTGTATCGCCGCCTGTTCGCCGCGCTTCAAGCAGGACACGTTCGCCCTGGACGAGGCGCTGATCGTGAGCCGCGCGAACCTGCGCGAAGGGGTCGTCTGGGGCCGCCCCATGGAGGACGACGCGAACGGCCTGACCCAATCCATGGCCACCGATCAGCTGGCCATGGCCATGGCCACGCTGTACCAAACCGCCCCCGGTACGAACGCGCCCAAAACGCCCTCGGTCCCCACACCCTCAGGCGTCGAGAATCCCATCCTCGTCGTGGGCGGCGGCATGACCGGAATGAGCGCCGCCCTGGCGGTCGCGAACGCGGGGCGACGCGCGGTCATCGTGGAAAAATCCGCGAACCTGGGCGGTGCGATGGCGCGCATGCGCGGACGCACGCCCCAGCGGGCACCCTACAGTGGCATCGAGGATACCGGCGTGGCCGAATTGACCTCCGCCGTTGAGGCCCATGAACTGATCACCGTACTTCTGGACAGCGCAGTGGTTGCGCTGTCGGGCGCCCCCGGCCACTTCGTGGCCCGCATCGCCAGCGCCGACCAGCACAGCGAAAGCCCCTACGACGCCGTCATACAGGCTACCGGTTGGCGTCCCTTCGACGCCCACCGTCTGAGCCGCTACGGCTACCGGGACAACGCTGACGTCATCACCCAGATGGAGTTGGAAGAACTGGTCCGGGCCGCCGATTTCGGCCCTATCAAGCGACCGTCCGACGGACGGGTGGTCGATTCCGTGCTGTTCGTCCAGTGCGCCGGTCAACGCTCGGACCTCACCGGCGAGCTCGACAGCTGCTCCGGCCACTGCTGCATGACGTCGATCAAACAGGCGATGTATTTCAAGGACACCAACCCCGATATCGACACCACCGTGCTGTACAGCGACCTGCGTACACCCGGCTCACGGGGCGAGGATTTCCTGCGCGCGGGCCTCAAGAAAGGTGTGACCTTCGTTCACGGACGGTTCAGTTCCATCACCACCGCTCCCTCGGGACCGGTGGCGGCCTTCACCGACAGCATCCTGGACGAGACGCGCACCATCGCATACGACCTGGTGGTTCTCGCCACCGCGATGCTGCCCACCGCCCTGCCCCCCCCGGTCGAAGCGACCACAGCCGTGGCCGCGCGCAAACACCCTGACTTTACGGAGAACGATAGCGAAACCGCCCTCGACGCGAACTCCGGCGATGCCACCCGCCACCCGCCTCTGTCCGACGCGCTGCCCTATATCGGTGATGAGCCCCCCCGGGGTGGTTTCGCCCATGCCACGGCACGCCCCGGAATCGTCACCGCCGGTAGCGCGGTCCGGGCCATGGATCTCGCCCAGGCCATGGAGGATGGCGTAGGGGCCGCGCTCAAGGCCCTGCAACCTCCGGTCACCGCGGATACCGGCTTTGCCTACCAGCCCATGGGCATTCATGAGCAGGCCACCGACGTCGACCGCGTCATCGCGCAACTGCGCCGCTGCATCCTCCCCCAGGGCGATGACGCCCCGCCCCACGTGCTCGTGCTCGCCGGCCCACATACCGTGCTTTCCGCGCTGGACCTGGCCGCCCGGGACGGCCTGAGCCACAGCGCACGGGCACGCGTACTCCCCCTGCCCATCACCCCCACGGACACGTCACGACTGGTGCATGAGGCGTTCAAGCATGGGTTTGGCGGCGTCAGCGTGATTCATGACCTGCCCCGGGGCGACACCGTTGCGGCCATGCGCGAAGCCCTGGCCGACATACCCGCGCTGCTCGACCTGGAGCCGGAGCGGATCAGCCTGCACTGCGTCACACTCGCCGATTTCCGGCGCATACCCGAACTCATCGACACCCTGGTTTCGACCGTCGAAACACTGGGCCCGCAACCACGCCGGGGCAGCGCCACGACATGAACACGACGGCCAGCCAGGGTGATACGCCCGCAACCACGAAAGGCTACGGCAACGCTTTCCTGCACGAAGTGGAGAACCGTGTCGGCCAGGGAGAGTGGTTGAAGATGTGCACCCAATGCGGTGCCTGCGCTGGCGCCTGCCCTACCACGGATTCCGGCGGCTCCGGCACGCATGGCGGACACTCCCCGCAATCGTTGTTCATGATGATCCGGGCTGGCCAGCGTAGCGACGTACTGGGCTCGGAGACCCTGTGGAACTGCATGTCATGTAGCGACTGCGCGGTACTCTGCCCCAGTCGGATCCCCGTGGCGGATATCATCCAGGGCCTGGCGTTCTACGCGGAAAGCCAGGGCCTCGCGCCCCGACAACACCCGAATCGTGTTCTGGCCATGGCATTCTGGGAAAACGTCGAAAAACACGGGCGCGTCAATGAAGCCGAGTTGGGGATGCGGCTGAACTTCCGGGCGGGCTTCGGACCGGGTGTCGCCCACAGCCTCGCAATCAAGGACATCGCCCTGAAGCTCATCAAGGCGAATCGCCTCACGCCCCTGGCACTCGGATCACTGGTGGGTCTCAATGTCGGGCATACGGGCATAAGGGCCAAAGCCGAACTGCGCGCAATCCTGGCCAAGGCAAGGGCCCTCGAGAAAGCGCGGGACGAGGGGGAAAACGGTGACTAGGCAGTACCTCTACCTGCCCGGTTGCGCCGCACAGCCGGGCGCCTCGGCTTCCCATGCCCAACGGGCCCTGGACACCCTGTGCGGGCAACTCGATATCCACCTGGAAGCGATACCCGACTGGAACTGTTGCGGTGCAACCCTGGGCCAAGCGGCTGCCGGTGAGCTACCCCGACTCGCCCTGACCGCCCGCAACCTCGCACTCGCGGAGCGCGCACGACCCGGCCAGGATGTGGTGATCGCCCAGGCAGGCTGCTGGCTGGCCACGCGTTCGGCCAGGGATCGCCTGTGTGCGGACGATGAACGGATGTCCGAGACCAACCGTGCGCTTGCCGAGGCCGGGCTGAAATACGAAGCCAAGCAGCAGGTCAGGCACTTCATCGAGGTACTGCTCGAAGACATCGGCCTCGATGCCCTCGCCACGCGCGTCACCCGCCCCTTCAGCGGCCTGCGCATCGCCGGACACGTGGGCTGTCGGGTAAATGCCATCGACCCCGAATCGCGCCATAAACCGCGTTTCCTGGACCAACTCATCAAGAGCGTGGGCGGCGAACCCATCACCGACTTCGATCCCGCAACGACCTGTTGCGGCCCTACCCCGCCCCTGACCCCTACAACCCAGATCAATCCAACCCCGATCAATCCAACGCAGACCAATCCAAGCCAGATCAATCCGCCCCAACCCCAGAGCGAGGCCCACGCCATTCTCACCAACGCGCGAGCCCGGGGTGCCGACCTGATCGTCACCACCTGCGCGTCCTGCCAGCTCAAGCTGGAGATCGAGCAACAAGGCGCCCTGGCTGAACAGAGCTCGCAAGGCACCGGACCCAACGCGCTTCCGGTTTTGCTGTACACGCAGATGATCGGGCTCGCCCTGGGGGCTGATCCCGCCGCCGCCGCGCTGGACGGCAATCTCATCCCGGCCACCCACCTGTTCGCGAATACCGGGTCCTGACGCGCCGTTTCCCCAGTACCGGGTCGGGGTACCTCGCTCCGAACTCCGGGCAGGACGCGCGCATCAGGGAAACTCCGCGGCAAAGACGAATTCCCCGCCATCAAATCGTCATCATCCGCGTGGCACGGTCGCGCCCCGTTCCCTACTCCTGCACGGACAGGCAGCCCAATCCCATGACCGACAGCAACCCGCGACGCGACGCCCGGCAACCCACTGACTTTGAGACCCTGGCGGACCGCGCGCTCAAGCGCGGCCAGGATCTCGGCCAACAGCGCGGCCTCAGCCGCCGCACCTTCCTGGGCGGGGTCGCCCAATTTGGTGCCTCCGCCCTTGTTCTGGGGTTTGGCGGCCTGGGTTTCGACGCCGTGGGCGGCCGTGCGGCCCACGCCGGTTCCGGGGCCTCAAACGCGGGCGTCAACACCGACGCTCCCCATTGGCTGAGCTTCGAACCGGTCGCCGCGAACAGCGCCGACACCATCACCGTGCCGCCGGGTTTCCGCTGGCGGACGGTGATCTCCTGGGGCGATCCGCTCTGGTCGAAGGGCTCGCCTTTCGACCCGTCCAGCCGCGGTGACGCCAACTCCCAGGCCCTGGCCTTCGGCGACAACAACGACGGCATGAGCCTGTTCACCCACGAAGGCCGCTCCATCCTGGTGGTGAACAACGAATACGTGAACCTGGACATCATCCACGGCAACCGCGCATCCAGGCGTCCGGAGAACGCCGACGACATTCGCAAGAACAAGGCCGCCCACGGCGTCAGCGTGGTGGAGATCAAACAGGAAAACGGCGCCTGGGAGCCTGTGCCCGACTCCCCCTTCAACCGCCGAATCACCGCCGACACGCCCATGGACATCACCGGCCCGGGACGCGGCCATGACCTGCTCAAGACCGAGGCCGACCCCAAGGGCACCCGCTCCCTGGGCACCTGGAACAACTGCGGCAATGGCGAGACCCCCTGGGGCACCTACCTGGCCTGCGAAGAGAACTTCAACGGTTACTTCGCCAGTTCCGACCCCGACCACAGCCCGTCCGCCGCCCTCGAGCGCTACGGCGTCACCGCCAGGGACCGGGGCTACGGCTGGTACCGGGAGGACGCCCGTTTCGATATCTCCCTCCACCCCAATGAGCCCAATCGCGCGGGCTATGTGGTCGAGATCGACCCGCTGGACCCCGCCGCCATGCCCAAGAAGCGCACCGCGCTGGGTCGCTTCAAACACGAGAACGCCGAAGTGGTCATCGCCGATAGTGGTCACGTGGTGGTCTACCTGGGCGACGACGAACGCGGTGAATACCTGTATCGCTTCGTCTCCAGGGGCAAGTACTCCGAAAACGGCGACAACCGCGACCTGCTCGCCGACGGCCAGCTCTACGCCGCACACTTCAACGACGACGGCACGGGCACCTGGCTGGCACTCACCCCCGAGGCCACCGGCATGGCCTCCCAGGCGGAGATCTGTATCCATACCCGCCTCGCTGCCTCCGCCGTCAAGGCCACCACCATGGACCGCCCCGAGTGGGTCGCCGCCCACCCCCACAAGGCCGAGGGCTATTGCTG
>JBMYTL010000062.1:0-15584 GCA_049604295.1 Gammaproteobacteria bacterium | reverse complement strand
CCTGCTGGGCCTGATGCGTGGCGCCACGCTGAGCGAGCGTATCGGCATGATGAGAGTGCTGATGCGTGACGTGACCGCACGCCAGGGCGAAGGCATGCGTGATGAAAGAGAGCGTCGCCTGGCGGCCAGCGTGCTCAAGGCTGATGTCCGGGAGGACCCGCTGATCCGTGAGCAGGTCCTGCCCAGTGAACACCTGTTTCCCCCGGAGCCGGGGGTCAATGCCGCCGCGCTGGCGCGTCTGAAGGGGGGGCTGGTGCCCACCCGGCTGGAGGGCTCCGCCCTGATGGGGCTGGCCCACGGGATCGAGTACCGCTTTCCGCTCCTCGATACCGATCTCATTGATACCTGGCTGAGCACGCCGAGCTGGGAGAAATGGCACGCACGCGGTACGCGCTGGTTGCACCGTCGCGCCCTGGCGGAGCGGGTACCTGAAGCCGTGGCCTTCGACTGGGAAAAGACCTCCGGCCCAAGGCTGCGCCGGGCCCGTGACCACTGGCGGCGGATTGAGGCAATCGTTCCGCTGGTGGAGCAGCTGCGTTCCGGTCTTCATCCGGCCCTGGCGGACCTCATCGACGAACACCGTCTCGAGGAGATTTTCCGGCGTATCGAGCGGCGCGAGGGTTCCGTGGTCGATATCCGCGATATGCGCAGGAACCTTCGCGAGTTACGTATGCTGGACCTATGGTTGCGTTGGCTGGACGAGTGTCGCGGCGATTTTCCCTGAGGTCTGGTTCAGGCTTTCCGGGCCCGGGGGGAGACACTGTGGAATGCCCTCGGCGCCTACAGTCCCAAGGTCTGCGACGACATCTACCAGGCGGGTTTCAAGGCGGTCCGCACGCGCTCGCAGGCCCTGTTTGAACAGGCGAGCGGTCTGATCGAACCCGCCGGGGATGGGCCGAGTAAGTACTCGCTTCGACCGATCCGGACGCCCATTGCTCCACCCGACGCCGCGTGTCCGCTCAATCCGCTGATGCAGGTGAATCACTGGCAGGTGAATCATCGGGACGCGGACGTTCAGCGCCTGTGACCGATCCGCGCAGGGGTGGATTTGACAGCGCCTGGGCCTGAGGGGCCGGGTGCTGTTGCGTTTCGGGGGTTGGCTCGTATCCGGTGCTTATATGGACAGGCCCCGACGCAGGCGGCTGAGACTGACCGGCGTGATCCCCAGGTAGGAGGCGATATGCATATTGGGGATCAGGTCGATGTAGTCGGCGAATTCCTCGAGGAACAGGGCGTAGCGTTGGGTGGCGTTCAGGGTCAGTAGCTCGTATTCGCGCTTTTCCTTGAGCACGTAGAAGGACTGGATCAGGCGCAGGTGCAGGCGCACCAGGTCCGGCGTGGATTCCAGTACCTCGATCAGGTCGTCGAAGGGTATGCGCAGCGCCGTGATGTCGGTCAGGGCCTCCACCGTGGAGCGGGGTGCTATGCCGGTGATGTTCTCGATATAGGGCGAGACGATCTGGCCCTTGGTGAGGAAGATCTTGGTGTATTCGCGCCCTTCGAGGGTGGTGTAGAAATTGCGCGCGATGCCACTCAGGAGGGCGTAGGCGAAGGGGGTGGGCTCCTGGGTGCGGATCAGACTGTCGCCCTTGTCGATGCGCACTTCCCTCGCGTGTTGCTCCAGTTTTTCCCAGTCCTGTTCCGGCAAGGGGAAGAACGCGGCGTAGTAGGCGTGAAGGTCCGGGTGTTTGACCATGTTCCGAGGGGGTTCGATGGCCGCGGGCGGGCGCTGAGGGGGGGCGCGTAATCATATGATAATTACCCAGCCCATCCCGCCCTCGAACATCCCCTGAGGCCTTCTGGAGCGCCGTGATTTCACCCCGCTGACGGTGGCACATGACTACCGCCGCGACCCGCTTCCCGGAAGGCGTTGTCTCGCTCGAAATCCTGACGGGGAATGATTCATGCCTCAGAAATTCTTGGTGGCCGGTGCCGTGCTGTTGCTTGCCGTGGCCGGTGTGCCCCACGCCTCCGAGCCCGTTCCGGGCGTTTCCAGCTTCGAGGCGGTCGTGGCCCCCGTGCAGGTTGCCTCGGTGGAGGCTCGTTATCTCCTGAAGGTCGCGGCGAAGGGCGATCCGGACCGCTTCTTCCAGAAGACCCTGGATAAGTTGGATAGCGCCGTCGAAAAGGTCGAGAAGACCATCGCCAAGGGCCGCAAGCCTGACCGGGCGATCCATAAGCTGGGCAAGTCGCTGGACAATGCCCGCACCCGCTATCCCTCGGCGGATTTTTCCCACTACGAGCGGAAACTGGCGGACTACAAGGCGGGGTTGGCCAGCGCGCCGACGCCGGCGGCATCCTCCAGCGCCCCGGCGGCCAAGGGGGGCAGCCGCGAGGAACGCAAGCTTGCCCGCGCCATTTCCACCATCGAGAAGGCCATCGCCAAGGTGGAGGACAGCCTGACGGCGGGGCGCAACGCCGACTCGCGTATCCGCTACCTGGAGAAGAAGATTCAGGAGGCGAAGGCGAAGTTTCCAGGTGAGGACTTCTCCGCCCATGAGGGCAAGCTGGCGCAATTCCAAGCGGGAAATGCCACGGCCGAGCAGGAAAAGGCCTTCGAGGTTTTCGATAACAATTTCGCGGTGACCCTTGGCAAGGGGCGGGCCTCGGCGCCCGATGAGGCTCAGGCCATGGTCGACGCAATGCGCGGCAGGTTCCCGAATGCCGATTACGGCCCATACGAGGACCGGATCGCGGCCTTGCGCGAAAGCAACGCCGACGCCGAGGAGGCCGCCACCCTGCGTGCCTTGGTGGAAAAGATCGAGGCCATGGAGCGCGACTTCGCTGACGAGCGGGATTACTACTTCAGCGACGTGGAGCCGCGATTCAAGGCCATGGATGAGGAGATCGCCGCGTTCAAGAGCAAGCATCCGAGCATCAATATCAGCGCCCATGAGCCCCGTATCGCCGCATTGCGGAAGCAGGTTGAGGCGAAGCTGGCGAGGCTCGCGGCCAAGGTCCGCGCCCCGGAGCCGGACCAGGGTATGACCTCCGCCGCCCACCACGGCCATGTGGGCCGGGTGGTGTTTTCCCACCAGCCCATCCCCCTCGGGGCCGGCAACACGGGCGCCTTCATTCAGCGGTACAGCTTGGGGGATGACCTGCACTTTCGCGTCTACCTGGCGGAGAGCCCGGGGAATACCTTCCGGGCGAAGACCCTCTCGGAGGAATTCGGCAAGGGCTACAGGCTCAAGGGCACGGCGAAGATCACCATGACCCTGTCCACGCCCGATGGAAGCTTGGGCTCCACCGAGGTACGGCGTTTCGGCGCCAGCCACGATCCGGGCGGTTACACCACCTGGGGTGGCGAGTTGTTCAACGATAAGGACATGTCGCGCCGGGACGTGGCCTACGACGACAACGCCCAACTGCGTTTCAGCGACAACATCTTCCGCCAGTTCCTGCGCCAGGTTCTGGGTGACGCCCCGGCAGCGGATACCCGCATGAAACTGTCGGTGGTCATGACCCTCTCCGACCCCCAGGTGCCCGCGGACAAGACGCTCACCCTCGCCGAGGGCGAACTGGACCTGGCCGTCAGTGAGGCCAAGCTGGTCCAGGCCACCACCATGAAGGGCATGTGCATGGACGAGCCCGCAAGCAGTGATCCCGAGTTGGAGACCCGGATGCTGGCGGCGGCCCGCAAGCTCAAGGATGACCTGACATTCGCCGACCGGGTGGTGCTGCGCGACAAGGGCTGGACGATCGTCCGCCATGCCATCTCGGGGGCGGTGATTGAGCGCCGGATGGTGGCCGAGTACATGGTCAACAAGCCCGCGAAGCAACGTTGCTACACCCTGCAATCGGTCATGGCGCAGCCCCATCTCGGCAATGACAAGTGGTCCGGCCTCTACATCAAGGAGGGCATGGACGGGGGCAAGGCCTTCCATTCCACCTGGGATCAGATCAGCTGCCGGTGCATGGCGCGCTGACGGCCGGTGGCCCTCCCGTACAGGCGGCGCGGCATGGGGCGCGCACCCGGCCTCGGAGCAGATCGCCAAGGTCGCCCTTCCCAGCCAGTAGCTTGGGGCGTGGCCCTGATTCGAGAAGGTGGGCGTTTCCCGGCGCGAACAGGGACCCAACGCTGAAGGGTGCGGGGTCAGCCCCTCACCCCGCCAAAGAAAATCCCGCCACGGGAGGTCGGCGTTCCCTTCTCAGGCTTCCTCATCAGTCCAGGCGAAGCACGCGGATGTCTCGGGCGACAGACGATGGGCCTCGATGAATCGGGGTTCCGGGTCCGCGTCGAGGATGATGAGCGGTTGGTCGGTGGCCATGGTGTTCGGTGGGAAGGGGGCGATGGCAACGACGTTTCCCTGCCGCTGGAGCGGCCGTCGGTTGGTCAGGGCGTGTCGGCGCTCCCCGGCGGTCTGGATGTAGAGCCAGGACACCGTACCGTCCGCGTCCTGGCAGCGCAGGCGATTGGGGCTGGTAATCCACTCCCAGGAGCAGATGCCTCGTTCGCGCAGCAGTGTGGCGACCCGACGGTTCTGCGCGGGGTCGGTCAACCACTCGGGGCGGGCGTTCCAGATTCCCGGCACTGAGGCGCTCATGCGGTTGAGCGCCAGGTTGTGGACATGTTCCGCGAGTTCACCCCAGGCCTCCCGGTCCTGCCTGTGGGTACTCGAATTCATCGGCAGGCGTAGGTCGATGAGCCCGTTGTCGAAGAACGCCAGGTCGGCGGGGGTCAGGTCGTCCCCCCCGATAAGAGCACGCACCACCGGGACACTCGCCAGTTGCCGGTAGAACCGAACAAGTTCTGAATCTTTCCAGTCATCGGCACTGGCGAAACCATTGAACACCGCCACCACCAGCCCGATGGGATTGGCCTCCGGCATCCACGCGTCCGCCGCGATGGCGGATACCCACGTGCGTGCCGATTCGCCCGCCGCTTCGAAGGCCTCGTCCAGGCCTGCGCAGGAGTGGATGGTGCCGCCACCGTGGGTGCGCCAGGCATGGGTGATGAGTTCAAGTTCCTTGATCCCGCCCGGCTCGAGTTCACCCCCGGTGACGACGGCGACATCCAAAGGGCGTCCCCAGGCGGGTAAGGCGCGGCGCATGGCTTCGATGGAATACACGGGAGACCTCAAATGGAGCGATCGAGCGTCCATGCTCGTGCAGGTTCTGAACGATCCAACCCCACAACGGACGGCAGATGTCATGGTGCCTGCTCTGGCCCTCCACCTGATCAGCGGGTCGGAACAGGTATCTCGCAGGACTCGCTCACCGTTTCCATGGCCACCAGGGTGCGGGATTCGCGCACCCCCGGCAGGGTGTGCAGGATCTCGCCCAGCAGGGCCCGATAGGACGCCATGTCGGAGATGCGCACCTTGATGAGGTAATCGAAGTCCCCGGAGACGAGATGGCATTCGAGGATCTGGGGCCATTGTTTCACCGCGTCGCGGAAGTCCTCGAACACGGTGCCCGATGTGTAGTTGAGGCTGATCTCCACGAACACCAGCAGGCTGGCGTCGAGCTTCTCCGGGGCCAGGCGGGCGGTATAGCCCTGGATGAAGCCGTCCCGCTCCAGACGCCGCACCCGCTCCAGGCAGGGTGATGTACTCAGGCCCACACGCTCGGCCAGGTCCACATAGGCGAGGCGGCCCTCGCGCTGCAGGTGACGCAGGATGTTGCGGTCGATCTTGTCCAGCTTACGGGGTGCATCGGTCATTACAGGATAACTTTCTGTGGAAACATATATTTCAGGATGATTTATGGCAGAAAACCGGAAAACGGCAACAAATAATCCGGCGGATTCGTAGCATTTGCCTCTCCAAGGCCGCCTGTCGCGGCCTGCTCCAGAGGAGATCCAACATGCACGTCCTGGTACTCGGCAGCGGCATCATCGGCGTCACGTCCGCCTATTACCTCGCCCGCGAGGGCCATCAGGTGACCGTGGTCGACCGCCAGAGCGGCCCCGGTCTCGAGACCAGCTACGCCAACGCCGGGCAGATCTCCCCCGGTTACTCCGCCCCCTGGGCGGCGCCTGGCATCCCGCTCAAGGCCGTGAAATGGCTGCTCAGCGAGCATTCGCCCCTGCGCATCAACCCGGCCCTGGACTGGAACACCCTGCGCTTCATGGGGCGCCTGCTGCGCAACTGCACCCCGGCCCGCTATGCCGAGAACAAGGCACGCATGCTGCGCGTGGCGGAGTACAGCCGCGTCGCCTTTGGCGAGCTGCGCGCGGAGACGGGCATCCGCTACGACGAACGCCAGCGTGGCACCCTGCAACTGTTCCGCACGGCCAAACAGCTCGCGGCCGCCGAGGCCGATATGCGCCTCCTGGACCAGGCCGGCCTGCCTTACGAAAAACTCGATACCCAGGGCTGTATCGCCGCCGAACCCGCCCTGGCGGCGGTGCGCGGCAAGATCGCCGGTGGCCTGCGCCTGCCCAAGGATGAGACCGGCGATTGCCATGCCTTCACCCACGAGCTGGCCCGGCGTTGCGAGGCCATGGGCGTTCGCTTCCGCTACGGCGTCGCCGTCGAGCGCCTGGTGGCGGGGGAGGGAGGCATCCTGGCCGTGCACACCGACCAGGGCCCGCTGACCGCGGACCGCTACGTGGTGGCCCTGGGCAGTTATTCGACCCCGCTGCTGCGCGGCATCGGCATGGACATGCCGGTGTACCCGGTGAAGGGTTATTCCATCACCGTGCCCATCACGAACCCGGCCATGGCGCCGGTGTCGACGGTCATGGACGAGACCCACAAGGTGGCCATCACCCGCCTGGGCGATCGCATCCGCGTGGCCGGCACCGCCGAACTCACCGGCTTCGACCTGAGCCTGAAGGCGGGCCGCGAGAAGACCGTCACCCACGTGGTGCGCGATCTGTTCCCGGAGGGGGGCGATCCGAGCCGGTCGGAGGTGTGGACCGGCCTGCGCCCCATGACCCCGGACGGCACGCCGCTGATCGGGCCCACGCGGTTCGCGAACCTGTTCCTCAACACCGGGCACGGCACCCTGGGGTGGACCATGTCCTGCGGGTCCAGCCGCCTGCTGGCTGACGTGATCAGCGAGAAACGCCCGGAGATCGAACTGGATGGTCTGACGCTGGACCGTTACCGGCGCCGCCAAGGCGGCGCCGCGTATGGCTTCGGTCGGCCAACCGGCAAGGCGGGTGGCGGCATGCATATCGCCACCTGATCAAGCCCCGTCCCCGACCGTCGTCGGGGGCGGGGTTTTTCGTCGGAGGTCGCCCATCAAGAGACGCGGCCCCGAAAGAGAAAACCAAAGAGGAGAGAGAGCGTGGAAACCATTACCGAGTGGGTTTCGGCCCTGAATGGCGTGGTCTGGGGGCCGGCCATGTTGGCCCTGATTCTGGGGGTTGGTCTGTATCTTCAGGCGGGTCTGAAGGCCATGCCCATCCGATGTCTGGGGCGTGGCTTCAGATTGTTGTTCAAGGGCCGCACGGCCGAGGCCGAGGCCGAGAAGGACGGTGAGGTATCGCCTTTCAACGCCCTGATGACCGCCATGTCCGCCACCGTGGGGACGGGCAACATCGCCGGAGTCGCGACGGCGGTGTTCCTGGGCGGACCGGGGGCCTTGTTCTGGATGTGGTGCACGGCGCTGGTGGGTATGGCCACCAAGTACGCTGAGGCGGTGCTCGCCGTGCGCTACCGTGAGGTGGATGAACTGGGTAACCACGTCGGTGGCCCCATGTATTACATCCGCAACGGCCTGGGGGCGAAGTGGGGCTGGTTGGCCGTCATGTTCGCCCTGTTCGGCATGCTGGCGGGTTTCGGGATCGGCAATACCGTGCAGTCGAATTCGGTGTCCCAGGTGTTGGAGTCCACCTTCGGGGTGCCCGCCTACGTGACGGGCCTGATTCTCATGGTGCTCACCGCCGCCGTTCTGCTCGGCGGTATCAAGCGCATCGGCGCGGTGGCCGGAAAGCTGGTGCCCCTGATGGCGGTGGGCTACATCGGCGCCGCCCTGGTGGTGTTGTTCATCAATGCCGACCAGATCGCTCCGGCCCTGGCGCTGGTCTTCACCCATGCCTTCTCACCGGCGGCGGCCGAAGGCGGCTTCGCCGGCGCGGCGGTTTGGGCCGCCATCCGCTTCGGTGTGGCCCGAGGCATCTTCTCCAACGAGGCCGGCCTGGGCAGCGCCCCCATCGCTCACGCCGCCGCGCAGACCCGTGACCCGGTCAAGCAAGGCATGGTGGCCATGTTGGGCACCTTCCTCGACACCATCATCATCTGCACCATGACCGGCCTGGTGATCATCACCTCTGGCGCCTGGACCAGCGGTGCGAACGGCGCCGCGCTCACCTCCGCCGCCTTCGCCACGGCCCTGCCGGGCAGTGGCGCCCAGATCGTCGCCATCGCCCTGGCGGTGTTCGCCTTCACCACCATTCTGGGCTGGAGCTTCTACGGCGAGAAATGCGCGGAGTACCTGTTCGGGGTCAGGGCCATCCTCCCGTTCCGCGTTTTGTGGATCCTCGGCGTAATGGGCGGCACCCTGATCCAGCTGGACTTCGTCTGGCTGCTCGCCGACACGCTCAATGCCATGATGGCCCTGCCCAACCTGTTGGCCCTGGCGCTGTTGAGCCCGGTGGTGTTCTCCCTGACCCGGGAGTACCTGAAACGCGCCAACGACTAGTCCGAGGCGCGGGACACAGGGGGGCGGCCCGGCTTACCGGGTCGCCCCTTTGTTTTTCCAGGCTTCCTGATCAAAGGGGCATCATGGTTTGCAGGCGCGGCGTCGTGCCGCGATTCGGGCACCTGAACATGGGGAGAATCGCGGCGAGGTGCCGCTCCCACGGTTTGTTTTTCATCGACGGGGATAGCTCTTGATCTACTGGCTCGATCTGTTTGGCGTGGCGGTGTTCGCCTGTTCCGGTGCCCTGGCGGCGGGCCAGAAGCGCATGGACCTGTTCGGCGTCGTGGTGCTGTCGTTCGTCACCGCCGTGGGTGGTGGGACGTTGCGTGACCTCGTACTGGGTGTCACCCCGGTGTTCTGGGTGCGTGATCCGGTCTACGTTTGGGTCGCGTTGGGGGCTGGCATCGCGGCCTTCATCGTTGCCCATGTCCGCCCGCCCGGCGGCAAAGTGCTCGTCATTGCCGATGCCCTGGGACTTGCCGTGTTCACCGTCATCGGTACGCGGGTGGGGGTGGAACAGGTCGGCCCGGGCGTGATCGCGGCCATGACGGGGGTGATGTCCGGCGTGGTGGGCGGGATCATCCGTGATGTACTGGTCAATCGTGTGCCCCTCGTGCTGAGGCGCGAGATCTATGCCTCGGCCGCGCTGTTGGGGGCCATTGCCCTGCAGATGTTCGACCTTCTCGACCTGCCCCAGCCGTATCCGGCGTTTATCGCGGGTGTCCTGGTGCTTGGCCTGCGCCTGGCGGCACTACGTTGGCGTATTCACCTGCCGGTATACCCGGGAACGAAGCACTGACTCAGGAACGTTTGCACTTTCCGCTTCCACTGCACGAACAACTCTTCCCGCAACCCGTGCCTTCCTCCTTGTGCTCACCCAGTTCCGGGTGAGCCGCGGAATAGCGCCGCGTGACCGACTGCACCAGCAGCCAGCCCCCGAACAGGGCCGGCACGGCGGTCATGGCAATGAGGTAGTCCCAGATCATGGCAAGGCCTCAACAAACAGTCCGCTCGGCGGACCCATCAAGAACAAAAAAACTCAAAATTCATAATTCAAAACTCGCTCGCGCAAGCTATTCCGCGCCCAGCCCCGCGAACCCCATAAACGCAAGCGAGAGCATTCCGCCGAGCATCAAACTCATCGCTGCGCCCTGACTGGCGGTGGGCAACTTGGAAAGTTCAACCCGCTCACGCAGCCCTGCCATCAGCGCGATGGCCAGGGTGAAGCCGACGCCCGCGCCTAATGCATAGACCAGGGATTGCAGGAAGTTGTAGTCCTTGAAGGTCTGGAACAGGGCCAGGCCGAGGATGGCGCAGTTGGTGGTGATCAGGGGCAGGAATATGCCGAGCGAACGGAACAGGGCGGGGGAGAACTTCTTCAGGGTCATCTCCACCAACTGCACCGCGCTGGCGATGACCGCGATATAGGCGATCAGGCGCAGGAACTCGATATCCAGGGTCACCAGCACCCAGTTGATGAAAAAGGCGCAGATGGAACTGACCAGCATCACGAAGGTGGTGGCCGCGCCCATGGGCAGGGCGGTATTGAGCTTGCCGGATACGCCCAGAAACGGACACAGGCCCAGGAACAAGGCGAGGACAAAGTTATTGACCAGGACGGCGTTTAGGAAGATGTAGCTTAGGGACTCGTTCATCGCGGTATCGCAGTTATGAGTTAATAGTTTTGAGTTATGGAGCGCGCTGGCGCGCGGGTTAATTGAGTAAATTGTGCGCGGCACACATCAACTCAAAACCAAGAACTCACCACTCAAAACTAAATATGAGACCGGTACTGGATGTACTCATGCGCCTCGTTATCCGAGCGCCGGTTTTTCAGCCAGTCGAAAAGCAGAAGCCAGGCGCCCAGCACCAGAAAGCCGCCCGCTGGCAGCACCATCACCACCCAGGGCTGGAAGCTGGGGCCGAACAGGTCGATACCGAACAGCGAGCCCGCGCCCAGCACCTCGCGCACCACGCCCAGGCAGAGCAGGGCGATGGTGAATCCGGCGGCCATGCCGGTGGCGTTGACCAGGGCCTTGGCCGGGCCGTTGCGCGAGGCATAGGCCTCGGCACGGCCGAGGATCATGCAGTTGACGACGATGAGCTGGATGAAGGCGCCCAGGGCGTTGTAAAGCTCCAGGGAGATGGCCTGGATGGCGTAATCGACGATGGTGACGAAGGTGGCGATGATCACGATGTAGGTCGCGATGCGGACCTGCTTGGGGATGTGGTGGCGCAGCAGTGACACCAGCAGGCTGGAGGCCAGCAGCACGAAGGTGGTCGCCAGGCCCATGGCCAGGGCGTTGATGGCCGAGTTGGTCACGGCCAGCACGGGGCACATCCCTAAGAGCATCACGAAGACCGGGTTTTCCTTCCACAGGCCTTCGGTGAAGGTTTCGAGGGTGATGGTGGTGTCTTGTTTGCGAGCCATGTTCGTGAACGGGTTTTGCGTTAAGAGTTTTCAGTTTTGAGTTGCGCTGTGCTTCACACAGCAACGCAAAACTCAGCACTCAAAACGCATCACTGCTCCTCAAGTGTTTCCAGGTGCCATACCGCCGGATAGTGCCCCCTGTGGGAGCGGGCTTGCCCGCGAACGGGACGGTGGGCGATTCAGCAATGGGGTTCGCGGGTAAGCCCGCTCCTACAGGGTGGATGTTCATTGCCCTGCCGCCGATGGCTGCGGCTGGATATCAGCCAAGTGGGCGCTGAGTTTGGGCAGCAAGGCCTCAGCCGACGCATCCAAAGCGCGCCCAACGGCTTTTGAAGAAATCGTCGCTCCGGATATCGCATCGATCTCCCAATCTTTCTTCTTGCTGCCGTTCTTCACCGTCACGATGGGATGCGCCAGCTTGCCGCCGGATTCATCCAGCCTGGCATCGAGCCGGTCGAAGTTCGCTACGAACACCGGGTCGGTGATGATCTTGTCGCCCAGGCCCGGGGTCTCGGTCATCTTCAGCACCTTGATGGCGCGGATGCATCGGCAGGCGGGTTCGTAGCTGTAGAGCAGGTCGATGGGGCCGGCGTAGCCGATGGCGCTGGCGTCGGTGGCGATGCGCAGCAGCTTGCCGTCGGCGTCGTAGCCCGCGTGGATGGTGATGCCGGCGGCGCCGGATTCCGCCGGCACGATACCGGTCTCGGTGACCACGAACTCACGCTTCTCCACGGCGCCGGGGATGACCTCGTACACCGCTGACTCGATGGCCTGACGCTGGTTTTCCTCGATCATGGGTTTGGTGAGTTGGAACACCAGCACCACCAGGAAACCGGACAGCATGGTGATGCCCGCCAGGGTGCGGATCATGGCGCCGGAGGGTGTGTCCGGGACCGGTGCGGCGTTTTCAGTGCTGCTCATCACGCGCCCTCCTTACGGCCACGGGAGCCGAACACCCGGGGTTGGGTGACCTGTTCGATCAGTGGCGAGGCGGCGTTGGCCAGCAGGATGGCGTACATGACGCCCTCGGTGAGGCCGCCGAACAGGCGGATGACCACGGTGATCAGACCAATGAGGCTGGCGTAGATGACCACGCCCAGGGTGGTGACCGGTGAGGCCACCATGTCGCTGGCCATGAACCAGGCGCCGAGCATGAGGCCGCCGGAGAACAGCACGAACAGCGGGTCGGGGTATTGGGCGGGGTCGTAGAGCCAGAACACCCCGGCGAACAGGGCGCTGCTGGCCAGGACGATGACCGGGATGCGCCAGTCCATGAAACGCCGCACCGCCAGGTACAGGCCGCAGACCAGGATCAGCAGGGCCGAGGTCTCCCCGGCGGAACCGGAGGACATCCCGGTGAACATGTCCAGCAGCGGCGCCTGTACACCCTCGAACTTCTGCACCGCCAGGGGCGTGGCGCCGCTGAAGCCGTCCACATTCAGGGACTCCACCCAGGCATTGGTGTTCGGAGGGATGGTGAAGGGCAGGGTGAGGGTGGTGGGGATGAAGCTGGTGAAGCGGCCCTCGAAGAAACCAGGCGTCCAGGTGGTGATGGACACGGGGAAGGCGGCCTGTACGAAGGCGCGGCCGATCAGGGCCGGGTTCATGACATTCATGCCCAGTCCACCGAACAGGCTCTTGCCCAGGGCGATGCCCACCACGCCGGCCACCACGCCCATCCACAGGGGGAAGCCGGGGGGCAGGGTCAGGGCCAGCAGGATGCCGGTGATCACCGCGCTCCAGTCTCCCAGGGTGTTGCCCTGGTTGGAGAAGACCCGCTCGGTGAACAGGCAGCTCAGGGTCACGGTGATGATTAGCGCCAGGGCGCTGAGGCCGAACTGCCAGACCGAGAACCCGGCGATGGGCAGCAGGGCGTAGACCACGTTGCGCATGATCTGCGCCGTGGTGTCCGCCGCGTGGATATGCGGCGAGGTGTGGAGTTGGATATTCGGGACGCGCACGGGTCAGCTCGCCTTCTCGCGGTTGATGGCCTTGGCGATGCGGAAGTACTGCACCAGGGGGATGTGCGAAGGGCACACATAGGAGCAGCAGCCGCATTCGAAGCAATCGTTGAGGTGGTAATCCCCGGCCATGGTCTCGTACAGGCGCTTGCCCGCCAGCTGGCCCAGTTGGGCCGGGTTCAGGTGCATGGGGCAGGCCTGCACGCAGCGTCCGCACTTGATGCAGGCCCAGGTATTGGATTCGCTCTCGTCGAGGATCTGCTCGTCCAGCACCAGGATGCCCGAGGTGCCCTTGCTGATCGGGGTGTCCATGGTGGACACGGCCGGGCCCATCATCGGCCCGCCGAGCACGAAGGCGCCGCGTTCGCTCTGGTAACCGGCGTGCTTCAGTACCCAACTCACCGGGGTGCCGATGGGTACACGGTAATTGCCGGGCTTCTCCACACCCGGTCCGGTCACGGTGACCACCCGCTCGATCATGCCCTGGCCCTTGGGCAGCAGTTGGCCCAGGGTGGCCGCCGTGCCCACGTTCACCACCACCACGCCGATCCGGGCCGGGATGCCGCCGTTGGGCACCTCGCGGTCGAGCAGCGATTTGATGAGCATTTTCTCGGAGCCCTGGGGGTACTTGGTCTCCACCGCCTCGACGCTGATGGAACCATCCGTTGGCAGCGCGGCGCGGATGGCTTCGACAGCGTCCATCTTGTTGTCTTCCACACCGATGATGGCCTTCGGTGTACCTGCCGCCTGCATGGCGAACCGGACGCCACGGATCAGGTCGTCGGTCTGTTCCAGCATCACCCGGTGATCACAGGTCAGATAGGGCTCGCACTCGCAGCCGTTCACCACCAGGGTGTCGACGGTGGCGTCCTTGGGCACCTTGAGCTTCACGTGGCTGGGGAAGGCCGCGCCGCCCATGCCGGCCACGCCGGTGTCCTTCACCCATTGCAACAACTGCTCGTGATCCGCCGTGCCCATGTCCCGGTACTCGCTCCACAGCACCTCCTGGGCGGAGGCCTTGTAGACATCCAGGATGATGGCCGGGGTCTTCTGGCCCCGGGCATGGGGCATCAATTCAATACCCCGGATGCGCCCGGTGGCCGGGGCGTGGATGGGCACGGACAGATGGCCGTCCGCCTCGGCGATGGGCTGGCCACGCACCACCTCATCGCGCTTGGCGACGATGGGCTTGGCCGGTTTTCCGATGTGCTGGTCGAGGTGAATGATCAGCGTCTCCGGGAACGGCAGACGACGGATCTTCTCCCCGGCGGTGAGCTCCTTGTGGTACTCGGGGTGGATGCCGTGGGAGAAGGTCTTGGGTTTGAAGAGGTCGAGCAGGCCCATGGTGCTTACGCCATTTCCCGTTCTTGATTTGAGCCACGGATGAGCACGTATGACCACGGATGGGGCAGGGCGGCTGCGTACCCCGTAGGAGCGCCTTCCCAGGCGCGAACCGTTTGGTGTTGCATGGCGGCCATTCGCGCCCGGAAGGGCGCTCCTACAGGGAAGCGGATCGGGCCGTGGGTGAATGCGGACGGATGTCCGGCGTCTGAATCTGCCGTAGGAGCGGCTTTAGCCGCGATGGGCGTTGATTCGAGGCTGATCGCGGCTGAAGCCGCTCCTACGGGCCGAGGGGCCACCAAACATCCGTGTTCACCCGTGTTCATCCGTGGCCTATATTCCGTAATAACCGCTGTACTAACACGAGGTGCGCAACCGTGCTCAAAACCAAGATCACCGCGATCGGCAACTCCATGGGGGTGGTCCTGCCCAAGGAGGCCCTGGCCAGCTTGAAGCTGGGCAAGGGCGATGTGGTCTACCTGGTCGAAGGGCCGGATGGCCTGACCCTGACTCCTTATCGCCCCGACTTCGACGGCCAGATGCAGGCCGCCGAAAAAGTCATGAAACGCTACCGCAATGCCTTGCGTGAGCTGGCCAGGTGAGTGAACCGGTCTGGTTGCTGCCCGAAGTGGTAACCGCCGTGCAGCGCATGCTGCTCGCGGAGCATGGCGGTTTGCCGGGGATACGCGATGCGGGCCTGCTGGACTCCGCCTTGGCGCGACCACGCCAGCGATGGGCCGACGAGCCGGATGTTTCGGCGTTTGAATTAGCGGCTTCATATACCTATGGCCTCGCGCGTAATCATCCCTTCGCGGATGGGAACAAGCGCGTCGCGCTCACGGTGGCCGCCGTGTTCCTGGAGTTGAATGGCTACGTCCTGGATGCGGATGAGGCGGAGACCGTGGTTGTTATCGAGGCCCTGGCGGCGGGGGACCTGGACGAGGTGGCGCTGGCGGATTGGCTGCGGGAGAACAGTCGGGCCTAGCCGGAGGTTGTCTTGGCCACGGATGAACGGGGATGAACATGGCTGGGGTCGGGGGGCTGCGTTTGCCGTAGGAGCGTCTTTCCAGGCGCGAATTGCTCGGTGCGGCAAGGTGCTTGTTCGCGCCCGGAAGGGCGCTCCTACGGGGAGCGGCATCGGACCTTGGGTGGACGTGCGCGGACACGGTTGGGCGCCTCGGTTCACCGTAGGAGCGCCTTTCCAGGCGCGAACCGTTTGGTGTTGCATGGCGGCCATTCGCGCCCGGAAGGGCGCT
>JBMYTL010000061.1:0-15954 GCA_049604295.1 Gammaproteobacteria bacterium | reverse complement strand
TGAGGTTGCCGCTGTGGCTGTTGCCCCGTGAGCGTGGAGCGAACTCTATAAGAGAAATCTTATATAAGCAACCCCTGATTTTCAGTCCGATCCGGATTGTTCCCCGCCGGATCGTTTTCGGCCGGTCTCCGGGGCAGAGCTGACATGGCGCGACGCAGAAGGCGTGAGATCGATATCTTTTCGATGTCCTTCCTGGACGTCGTCTCCTGTGGCTTCGGGGCAATCATCCTGTTGTTGGTGATCGTAAAGGTGGCCGAGCCGGTGGTGATTGAACGGGTCTCGGCGGATCTCTCCGGGCTGGTCGCCCGCTTGCAGGAAGAGTTGTTCGAGATCCGGGGAGAGACCACCGTCCTCAATCGTGATCTGAGCGCGCAGCAGGAGCAGCTCTCCGATATCAGGACACGGCTCGCGCGTCTGCGCGGGGACTTGTCCTCGGTGAGGGGTGAATTCGCGGCCACACGCAGCACCCGCGAGGCCCAGACCATCATCGAGAAACGACTCAGCGCGGCGCGCCAGACCCTGAGCGAGGAACAGCGCCGCCTGTTGGGTGTGAACTATCGGCGCCAGCAGGAGGACACCACGGTCGGTGGTGTCCCCGTGGATGCGGAGTACGTGATCTTCATCATCGATACCTCCGGGTCCATGCATAACAACGCCTGGCCCCTGGTTCTGAAGAAGCTCGAAGAAATCCTGGAGATTCATCCGCGGGTCGAGGGAATCCAGGTGATGAACGATATGGGCGATTACCTGTTCAGCGGCTACAAGGGCCGTTGGATTCCTGATTCCGAGAGTCGGCGACGCGCCATCGTGAAGCGCCTGGCGAGTTGGACACCGTTCTCCAACTCGAGTCCGGAGGAAGGCATCGAGAAGGCAATCCGTCGTTTCCACGAACCCGGACGAAGGATCAGCCTGTACGTGTTCGGAGATGATTTCTCGCGTGGGTCCATTCAGGACCTGCTCGACACCGTGCGGCGTCTCAATGCCGGTGCGGCGGGTGGAGAACGGCTGGTGCGGATCCACGCCGTGGGCTACCCGGTACTGTTCCAGTTGCCCGGTCTGCCGATCAACGCGGTGCGTTTCGCCGCGCTGATGCGCAGCCTGGCGGAGGAAAACGGGGGCAGCTTCGTGGGCCTGAACAGCTACAAGCCCTGATACAGCTACAAGCCCTGATTTCGAAACGACGTGCGCGTGGAATGCCCTTGAGGCCCCCGCTCCGGCTGTCTGATCGCGGGTGCCCCTGGTCACGGGCGCGGGAATCGCGGACGGTGGCGCGCTATGCTTGCGCACCTTTTTATCAGAACACGCTAATGCGCCCCGCCCATGAAGGTCTGCATCGTTTCCGACAGCCATGACAACCGCAACCTGTTGGCCGCCGCGGTCATCGACGCCAAGGCACGTGGCGCCGAGGCCGTGCTCCACGCCGGCGACGTGGTGGCACCGAGCACCCTGGGTGTGATCAAGCATCTGGAGATGCCTATTCACGTCATTCACGGTAACAACACCGGAGACCTGGCCGCGCTCAGCCGACTGTCCCATCGCGACGGAAACCCCGTCACCTATTACGGCATGGATGCGAAGCTGGAACTGGCCGGGCGGCGTATCTTCATCGTTCACTACCCCCACTACGCGCGGGCCCTGGCCCTTACCGGCGACTGGGATGTGGTGATCTACGGCCATGACCATGCCGCCAGCATCGAAACGGTGGATAACGTCGCGGGGCGAACAACCCACCTGATCGATCCCGGGAGTGTCGCGGGATTGGATGGACCGGCGACCTACATCATGGGTGACCTTGAGCGCCTGGAGTTCGAGCTGCTTGCGGTGCCCGGTGCCACCCCGCAGGCGCCCGAGGTGGCGGACACATCGGCCTGAAACGGGGCCGTCAAGGCGCTTAGGGCATGTTCACACCGGGAGCATTGATACTGGCACTGATGCTTGCTCTCGCGGTCGCTTGGTGGCGCAGCAGCACCATCGCGCGGGAGCGGGTGCTCGCCGCCGTGGGACGTATCGTCCGCGAGCAGAATGTGCAGTTACTGGACCAGACCGTCACCCTGCAACGCATCCGGCCGTTGCGCCGCTCCGATGGCCGCCTGGGGTTGCGTTGGACCTACCGGTTTGACTTCAGCGCCGAGGGGTACGATCGCCACAGCGGCTGGGCGGTCTTCCAGGAGGGGCGGATCGTGCACGTGGAGCTGAATCTGCCCGGGGGTGTGCGCGTGATCGAAGGCGGTCGGCCCTCGTCCTGAGGGTGGCCCGTCGCGTGGCGCGTTCTCTCAGATGGAGGAACCGGCCTGGCGGGAAAGGGGCACGGCCTTGACTACCTGGTCCGGAAGCCAGCGCGACAGGGCCGTTTCCATGACATTCATCTCGATGGGTTTGGTCAGGTAGTCATCCATGCCGGCATCGAAGGCGCGGTCCCGGTCGCCCTTCATCGCATACGCGGTTACGGCGATGATCGGTGTCCGCATGACCTGCTGCCCCGGCAGCTTGCGGATGGCCTGGGTCGCGGTGAAGCCGTCCATGACCGGCATCTGGCAATCCATGAGGATGATGTCGTACGTGGTCTCCTCCACCCGTTTCACCGCCTCGGCGCCATTGATCGCCACATCGACATCCACCCCCATCCGCCGCAGCATGCCCACGGCGACCATGCGGTTGATCTCGTTGTCCTCGACCAGAAGGGCGTGGGCCCCCTCGAAACTGACACCGGAGTTCTCGGCATCGGGCAATTCGGGGTCGTAGGCCTCATCGACGCATTCCAGGTTGGCGGTGAACCAGAAGATACTGCCGCGCTCGGGACGGCGCTCCAGGCCGATCACACCACCCATGCGGTCCACAAGGCCGCGTGCCAGGGCCAGGCCCAGGCCGACACCACCGAACTCTCGGGTGGTACGGGCATCAAGTTGGGTGAAGAACTGGAAGATGTGGGCCTCGGCCCCGCGTGGAATGCCCATACCCTCGTCGATCACTTCGAAGCGGTAGCGATCCTCCGATTCGCGCTGCGCGGTGATTTCCACCTTGCCGCCCTCCGGTGAGAACTTGATGGCGTTCTCCACCAGGTGATTGAGCACCTGTTTGAGCCGGAACGGATCGCCGATGACCTGGTCGGGCATAGCGGTGGACTGGGTGCTCAGTTCGACGCCGCGCTCGCGCGCCTGGGTGGCGAATACCTCCACGACGTCGCTGAGCAGATTGGCGGGGCGGAAGGTTATAGCGCGAAACTCGATCTGGCCCTTCTCCACCGTCGCGTAATCGAGCATGTCGCGCAGCAGGCCAACGAGGTCACGCAATGAGCGCAGGGCCACGCCCACCATGCGCTGCTGTTTGTCGTTCAGGCTGCTCTTGCGCAGCATCTGCAGCATTCCGACCACACCGTTCATGGGTGTGCGGATTTCGTGGCTGAGGTTGGCCACGAACTGGGTCTTGGCGCGATCGGCGGCCTGGGCTGCGTCCACCGAATCCAGCAGGGCTGTCTCAGCCTGCTTGCGTGCGGTGATGTCGAACTGGATACAGAGGAACTCGTCGGCGCCACCGGCACTTTTCTCCATGGGGACCAGGGTGGCCTCCAACCAGAACAACTCGCCTTTGCGGTCGCGGTTACAGATCTCGCCACGCCAGATCTCGCCCTTGGACGCCTTCTCCCACATGGCATCGTAGAAGCTGTCGTCATGAACGCTGGAGCGGAGCATGGTGTAGTCGCTGCCGATCAATTCGCTGCGTCGGTAGCCGGTGATGTCACAGAAATGCTTGTTGACGTAGGTGAAGCGGCCCTCGGCGTCGCTCATGGACACGATGGCCGCCTGGTCCAGGGCGTGTTTCTGATCCAGCAGCAGGCGTTGGCTCTGTTCCAGACTGTCGAGCATGCCGTTCACGCAGTCGGTCAGTACGCCCAGCTCGTGGGAAGGTTCGTGGGGCAAACGGGCCCCCGGGTTCTGTTCGGGGCGTAACGATGAAACCGCCGCGGCGAAGCGACGCAGTGGTCCGCTGAGCAGATGCTCCAGGCCGACCCCGACCCCGACGGCCACGATCACCAGCAGCGGTATCAGCAGCCAGGCCGACTCCAGGTAGTTCAGGAGAAGGCGGCCCAGTCCCGGGCGCTCCATGATGAACAGCACGGTGCCGCGCTCGACCCCCAGGAACATCCACTGGCCATCGCCGCTGGTGCGCACCGTGCCCGGGGCTTCCGCCGCGACCTTGCCCGGGGCGTCACCGGCATCGCGTTGGTAACTCATCAAAGTCTCGCCGTCACCGCCGAACAGCACGGCGGCCTTGAGACGGTCCATCGACTTCAGCTTCGGCTGCAATGCCAACGCCGCGTCCGGGCCGCCGTCGACGACTGAGCGGAAGTCGTCGCGCAGCAGGTGCGCGCTCGATTGCGCATAGGCCAGGGTGAGCTTCTCGAATGTGCCGCCCGAAGAGATACCGCCGAGGACCAGGGCAATCATTGCCGAGCCGAACGCCGCCGCCGCAAGGACCCCGATCAGGCGCATGCGCAGGGAGATTGCGGGAAGACGCTTCGGGGCGCCCCCGTTTTTCTTGGGTTCCGTTACTACGGTCTTGCTCATCCGGACTTCAGGGCCGGCGCGTTGCGAGGTGTGCGATTGTGACGAACCGTGTACGGGTCCGGAATACCGGACGCGTGACCTTCAACACCGCCGATGCCTGTCTTCAACTCCACGTGAACGGGTCCTTGCCTGAGGGGACCTGCTGAAGAAAGCCCACTTGAAAGGGCCCACTGAATGGGGCTTACGCGTGGGGACACCATAGGCTGGCAGAATAGCTGACCCGCCCCGGTGGTCTTTTATGGATGCCTGCAAGTGTGTGGCGGGTTTACCCTGATCAGACCGGTATCGGACGGCCGCGTGCGCGGGAGGTCAGGTCCGCATGAGTTCCGCGATCAGGGGGGCACAGTCATCACAGGCGGCGGGAAGGCCCGCCCTGCAGGCGGCAACGAAGGTGGCCAGGCGGGTCACGGCCTCGTCCAGGTTGTCGTTGATGACCACGCAGTCATATTCGCCCGCGTGGACGATTTCGCTTTGCGCCGCCGCCAGACGTCGGGCGATGACCTCTTCGCTATCCTCGCCCCTGCCGGTGAGCCGACGCCGCAGTTCCACCAGGGAGGGGGGAAGCAGGAATACGGTGTGCACACGTTCCATGGCTGCGCGAACCGAGCGCGCGCCTTGCCAGTCCAGTACCAGTACGGCGTCACGCCCTTCGTTGTGGATGCGCTCGACTTCCTGGCGCGAGGTGCCATAACGGTTGCCGTAGATGCCCGCCTGCTCAAGGAACTGGGCCTCCTGGTCCATGGCCTCGAAGTGGTCGGCACTGACGTAGTGGTAATCCACGCCGTCACGCTCTTCGCCCCGTGGCGCGCGCGTGGTGTGGCTGATCGTCCTGCTGAGGGCCGGGTCCCGTTGTAACAGGGCGTTGACGGCCGTGGTCTTACCGGCGCCCGAGGGGGCGGAAACCACGATGAGCAATCCATTGGCTGTTTCGGAAGAAGAGCTTTCGGTCATGGCGTGAATCACTCGATGTTCTGCACCTGCTCGCGCATCTGCTCGATCAGGACCTTCAGTTCGATGGCGGCATTGCTGACGTCCTTATCCGCGGACTTGGACGCCAGGGTGTTGGCCTCGCGGTTGAACTCCTGCATGAGAAAGTCCAGGCGGCGGCCCACCGGTTCCTTGCGGTCGAGGGCCTCACCGAGTTCCTGGATGTGGCTTCCCAGGCGGTCCAGTTCCTCGTCCACATCCAGCTTCTGGGTGAGGATCACCATCTCCTGCTCGATGCGGCCGGTGTCCAGGTTTTCGTCGATCTCGGCCAGGCGGGTGCGCAGGCGCTCACGGATTTCATCCAGGACCCGCGGCATGCGCTCGCGCACTTTCAGCACCAGGGGTTTCATGGCCTCGACACGTTCAACGAGCATGTCGCGCAGTCGGGCACCCTCGCGTTCGCGGGATTCGACCAGGCTGTCCAGGGCGGCACCCAATCCGTCCAGGGTCGCGTTGCGGGCCGCATCCATGTCGGTCTCCGCTTCACGCATAACGCCGGGTAGCCGCAGAATATCGACCGGGCTGAGCGGCTTGGAGGCCTCCATCATGGTGGCCATCTCGTCGCAAAGCGCGAGCATGCGCTGGGCCTGTTCCCGGTCCAGGCTCACCTGATTACCGCCGGTCTCGGCCGCTCGGAAACGCAGACCCAGCTCCACCTTGCCGCGTTTGAGGCGGCGTTGGACCTGTTCGCGGACCTTCATTTCCAGGCCGCGCAGCTCCTCGGGCATGCGCACGGAGACCTCCAGAAACCGGTGGTTCACCGAGCGGATCTCCCAGGTGATCTGGCCCCAGTCGCCACCGCGTTCTTCGCGGGCGAAGGCGGTCATGCTTCGGATCATGGTTCGAACACTCGTAACGGCGGGCCGCCATCACGCCCGCCAGGGGCGAGGGCGGTGGCCCGGTGTGATGGGGGGGGGGGTGAAAGGTGCGGAATCGGCGCGGCGTGTAGCGGGTGGGACTATTCCAGCCACAGCAGCGCGCCATCGCGCATGCGGTTCCAGAGGTTGCCTTCGGGTACGTCGTCCAGTGACAGCAGGGGCTGCTCGGCCAGAACCTTGTCACCCAGCTTGACGGTCACCCGTCCCAATACCTGGCCTTTGCTGATGGGCGCGACGATGGTCGGTTGCATCTCGACCGTGGCGTCCAGGTCGTCGTAGCTGCCCTTGGGAATGGTGATCCACATGTCACGTCCCAGGCCCAGGCGCAGGCTCTCCGCCGTGCCTTTCCAGACGCGGCTGTTGGTGATGGATTCATTGGCCCCGTACAGCCGGTGGGTGCCGAAGAAGCGGAAGCCGTAGTTGAGCAGGGCCTGGCTGGCGGCAATGCGTGCCTTGCTGCTCTTGGTCCCCATGACGACGGACACCAGGCGCATGCCATCGCGCAACGCGGAGCTGGCCAGGCAGTAACCGGCCGCCTTGGTATACCCCGTTTTCAGGCCATCCACGCTGTCGTCACGCCATAACAGCTTGTTGCGGTTCATCTGGTTGATGTCGTTGTATTCGAACTCCTTCTGGGAGTACCAGGCGTAGTACTGCGGGAACTCCCGGATCAGGGCCGTGGACAACAAGGCGATGTCCCGCGCCGTGGACATGTGGTTGTCGGCGGGCATGCCGGTACTGTTCATGAAGTGCGTGTTCTTCATGCCCAGCTCCTTGGCCTTGCGGTTCATCATGTTGGCGAAGGTTTCCTCGGTTCCCGCCAGCATTTCGGCCAGGGCGACAGAGGCGTCGTTGCCCGATTGCACGATCATGCCCTGCAGCAGTTCGTCCACCCGCACCTGTTTGTTCACCTCGATGAACATGCGCGAGCCCTTCATGCGCCAGGCGCGTTCACTGACGGTGAGCGTGTCATCGAGCTTCAGGTTGCCGGTTGAAAGCTCCTCGAACACCAGGTAGGCCGTCATGAGTTTCGTCAGGCTGGCGGGCTCGACCGGTTCGTCGGCATTTTGCTCGGCCAGGACCTGGCCCGTAGCGAAGTCCAGGAGGATGTAGGAGCGAGCGCCCAGCTCCGGCGGGGTCGGAATGGGGCCCGCCGCTGAGGCGCCCAGTGGCGGCAGAAGCATGGCCAGGATGAGGAACAGGCGGGCCGTGAACGAATGCGATGGGGTATGAAGACTCATTGGATGTGCGCGTGGGACCTGTGCGGGGCGGTGGAGTGTGTATTCGGGGTGAGTCCGGCTGATGCGTCACCCCCTCCCTGGGGTGTGCGCCGATGTCTGTGCGTGGATGGGCCGGGACCGGTGAAAGCCTGCGCTTCCGTTTTAGTTCAGGGCGCGACGATGCGACCGCTGATGCCCAGGGAGCGCAGCGGGTTGAGGGCGTATTCGGCGGCGGAACGGGTGGCGTAGGGACCACAGAGCACGCGGTATACGGTACCGATTCCCGATTCACCCTTGACCACGCTGACATTGGAGATGCCTGCACGGTTCAGTCGGTTGCGGAGTTTGTCGGCATTGGCGGTGCTCTTGAAGGCCCCCGCCTGGGTATAGAACTGACCGCTGACCGGCGTGGGGTCGGGCGTCCTGGGGGTTGCACTGCCCAGTTCGTAGCGGGTCGGCGCGCGTGGGCCATCCTGGCGGCGTTCGGTAACCGGTGCCGGTGTGGACTCCGGAACCCGCCTGGGCTGGGGCGCGGCGGTAGGTGCCTGTACCGGCTTTCCCTCGCGGACGCGGGAATCGGGCAGGGGGCGGGCGTCGGGAGCGGCACCGGTATCGATACCGCGCACTTCCACGAACTGTTCGTTGCGGTCGAGCACGCCGAGCTTCGCGGCCGCGGCGATCGACAACTTGATCAGGTGTTTGCCCGTATACGGGCCGCGATCATTGATTCGGACCACCACCGACTTATTGGAGCGGAGGTTGGTGACCCGGGCGTAGCTGGGCAGGGGCAGTGTGGGGTGGGCGGCCGTCATCAGGTACATGTCGTGAATCTCGCCATTGGCCGTGCGGCGGCCATGGAAGTCGGTGCCGTACCAGGTGGATGCGCCGCGCTCGCCGTAGCCGGCCGCTGAGGGCAGCACCTCGTATTCACGCCCGTTGCGGGTGTACGGCGATTGATTGCCCTGCGCGCTCAGGGCCTCGGCCTTGGGTTCGGCATCGGGAATGGTCGTGGGGTCCACGGGCAGCTGGGGCACGGGTGGGGCGGAGAAGTCGGGTCGGACAACCTCCTGGCAACCGCTGACGGTGGCCACGCAGAGCGCGGCGAGAAGGCTGTGGATGACGCGTTGGTGGGCGGTGTGCTTCATCCCTTTGCTCCGGGGTTCGTATGCGGACCGTGGGCGCTATCCCCACCCAGCTCAGCCTGGTAACGCCGGGCAATCTCCTCGCCCAGCTGGTAAACCGCCATGGCGTATTTATGGCTGCGGTTGTAGCGGGTGATGACGTAGAAATTATGCAGGGTGAGCCAGTACTCATCGCGCGTCTCGTCCTTTTCGTAGGCAACCAGTTCCGCCCGCTCGCCGCCGGGGAGCGCGCCGGTGCCCGCGACACCCTGGTCCCGCCATTGGTCCAGGCTGCGCTTGGGTTTGACGGCCTTGCGTACGGCCTTCGCTTCCAATTCCGGGGGGATGCTCACCGGCAGGGCGACCGCTTCACCGGCCTTCCAGCCGTGGCGGCTGAAGTAATTGGCGACGCTGGAGATGATGTCGGCCTTGCTGTTCCAGAGGTCGCGTGTGCCATCGCCATCGCCATCCACCGCGTAGGCCCGGTAGCTGCTGGGTATGAACTGCCCCCATCCCATGGCGCCGGCGTAGGAGCCCACCGCCTTGCGCCAGTCGAGCTGGGGTTCCTCATCGAGCAGCAACAGGAACTGTTCAAGCTCCTTGCGGAAGAATTCACCCCGCCGGGGATAGTCGAAGCCCAGGGTCGCGAGGGCATCGATCACGCGGTGCCTGCCGATATTGCCTCCGTACATCGTCTCCACGCCGATGATCGCCACGATGACGCGGGGGTCGACGCCGAAGCGGGCGGAGGCTTCTTCGAGCAGACGTGCGTTCTCTTTCCAGAAGGCGACTCCCGCCGCGATGCGTCGCTCGACCAGGAAGATCTTGCGGTAGGCGTGCCAGGGCTTGCCCTCGGCGGGTTTGCTCATGAGCGCAAGGATGTCGTCACGGCGCTCCGCCTGGGCGAGGACCGAACTGACGAATGCGGGGTCCAGTTTCTTATTGGCCGTTACCCGGTCGAGGAAATCACGCGCCTGCGGATGAGCGCTGTAATCCGCGCTGGCGCCGGTCGGAGCAAGGGTTATGGCAAGAGCAATGGGCAGCAGTGCGGAGGTGAGCCACGAGCGGGTGCTGGCGTTCAGTCGGATGACCGGCATAGGAGGGCCTGGGTGTGTTGTGGGAGGGGGGCGGCACGGTCATCTCCAGTCGGGCTGGTGGACACGTGTCGGCTGATGCAGCTGGGAACTGTGTGAACGTCAAACACGGCGGAAAAACAGGCGGCGGACGGCAATAGCTGACGGCTAAACAGGGGCTCAACGCGCGAGCAGACGCCGGTGCGTCTGGACGGACATGAGAATACCGAAGCCCGCCATGAGGGTCACCATGGAGGTGCCGCCGTAGGAGATCAACGGCAGGGGCACGCCGACCACCGGGAGGATGCCCGTGACCATCCCCACATTGACGAAGACGTAAATCAGGAAGGTCAGGCTCAGGCTGCCCGCCAGGAGGCGGCTGTAGGTGTCCTGGGCGTTGACCGCGATGTACAGACCGCGCAGGACCAGGAACAGGTACAGCGAGAGCAGCAGCATGCCACCGAGCAAGCCGAACTCCTCTCCGAACACGGCGAAGATGAAGTCGGTCGAGCGCTCGGGGAGGAAGTCGAGCTGTGACTGCGTGCCATTGGTCCAGCCCTTGCCATAGCTGCCGCCCGAACCCACGGCGATGGTGGACTGGATGATGTGATAGCCCGAACCCAGGGGGTCGGATTCAGGATTCAGAAAGGTCAGGACCCGTTGTCGTTGGTAGGGTTTCATGCCGAACTCCCACAGTGCCCAGGCGGCGGGCACCGCGAGGATCGAGGCACTGACGAGCAGTCGGGCACTCAGTCCCGCCAGGAAAAGCACGAAGAAACCGGCGCTGGCCACCAGCAGGGAGGTGCCCAGGTCAGGCTGTTTGGCGATCAGCAGTACGGGGATGACCATGAGTATGGCCGCCCCCAGCAGGCGTAGGGGGTGTGGCGGAATGGGACGCCGGGTGATGAACCAGGCCACCATCATGGGCACGGCGAGCTTGGTGATCTCGGAGGGTTGGAAGCGCACGAAGCCCAGGTTCAGCCAGCGCTGCGCGCCCTTGCCCACATCACCGAGGACAAGCACCGCCGTCAGCAGGGCCACGCCGGCCAGGAACAGCCATGGGCTCCAGCGTTCGTAGGTTTCGGGGCGGATCTGGGCGAGGGCGAGCATGACGCCAAAGCCCAGGCCCACGCGCACCAGCTGGCGCTTCATGATTTCCATGTCGGAACCACCGGCGCTGTAAAGCACCGCGAGCCCGAGCAGGCTGATGAGCAACAGCCCCATGAGCAGCGGGCCATCCAGATGGATGCGCATCAGTGCGCCGCGTTCACGCCGCTCCGCCGAGGATTCTCCCGGCAGCATGGTCGTCTGTCTCATGTGCGCGGGTCCCCCGCCGGGCGCGACCCGGTATCAGCCTGCAGGGGTTCGCCGAGACCGAAGTACTGGTCCAGAACCTTGCGGGCCACGGGAGCCGCCGTGCTCCCCCCATGGCCGCCATTCTCCACCACCACGGCGATGGCGATCTCCGGTGCCTCGGCGGGGGCGAAGGCCACGAACAGGGCGTGATCGCGCAGGTGGTGGGCGATCTCGTCCTCGTTGTATTCCTCGTCCTGGGCCACGGTGAAGACCTGGGCCGTTCCGGTTTTGCCGGCCACGTGGATGTCGCCGAGGCCACGGCTGATGCGACGGGCCGTCCCGCGTGGGCTATGAACCACGTTGACCATGCTCTGAATGACGTTGACCCAGTTGTCCTGCTCCGTGATGGGCATCGGGTCCTGGCTGCGTGGTGGCTGTTCGGCCTGGGTCTCGGTGGCCGGATCTTTCACGGCGTGCACGACCCGCGGCTTGTAGCCGATGCCCCGGTTGCCCAGTGTCGCGGTTGCCGCCGCCAGTTGCAGAGGGGTGCTCAGGGTGTAGCCCTGGCCGATCCCCGTGATCACCGTCTCGCCGGGGAACCACACCTGGCCCTTGGCCCGGCGTTTCCATTCGGGCGAGGGGAACAGGCCGCCGACCTCGCCACCGATATCGATTCCGGTGCGCTTTCCGAAGCTGAACTGGCTCATGAAATCGTGCATGCGCTCAATGCCCATCTTTACGGCCAGATCGTAGAAGTACACGTCACAGGACTGCACGATGGCCGCGTCCATGCTGACCCAGCCGTGGCCTGTCTTCTTCCAGTCGCGGTACTTGTGCGATTGGCCCGGAAGCTGGAAATAGGGCCCGGCGAACATGGTGCGGTCGTAGGTGTTGAGACCCATCTCCAGGCTGGCGAGGGCGAAGAAGGGCTTCACCGTGGAGCCGGGCGGGTACTGGCCACGCAGGGCCCGGTTGAACAGCGGGCGTTTGCGATCATCGGCCAGGGCCCGGTAGTCCTTGACCCCGATTCCGTTGACGAACAGGTTGGCGTCGTAGCCGGGCTTGCTCACCAGGGCGAGAACGTCGCCGTTGCGGGGGTCGATGGCGACCACGGACCCGTTGTAATCGCCGAGCGCCTCGTCGGCCACTTTCTGCAGACGGCTATCGACGCTCAGGTAGAGGTTCTGTCCGGGCTGCGAGGGGATGTCCTCGATGACCCGGACCACGCGACCGGCGGCGTTGATCTCCACCCGGCGCAGCCCAACGAAGCCGTGCAGGGTGTCTTCGTAGGCCGACTCCACACCGACCTTGCCGATGTGGTTGGTGCCCGCGTAGTTGGCCGGGTCCTCGAGTTTTCTCAGTTCATCCTCGTCGATTCGCCCCACGTAGCCGACCACGTGCGCCATCTCCGTGCCGGCCGGGTAGTGGCGGGTCAGGCGGGTGGCGATTTCCACCCCGCGCAGGCGATGTCGGTTGACGGCGATGCGGGCCACTTCCTCGTCGCTCAGCTGGGTGCGCAGGGGGATACCCTCAAAGGCGGGTTTGCGGCGGCGCAGCCGGTGAAAACGCTTGAGGTCGCGCTCATCCAGTTGAATGAGCTTGCCCAGTTCGTCCAGCGCGGCGTCCAGGTCCGGCGTCTGCTCGGGGGTGATCTCGAGCGTGTAGGAGGGGCGGTTCTCCGCCAGCAACACGCCATTGCGGTCGTAGATCAGGCCGCGAATCGGGGGCACGGCGATGATCTTCAAGCGGTTTTCGTCCGAGCGGGTGGCGTACACCTCATGGTTGAGCACCTGCAGGTATACCAAGCGCGCGGCCAGGGCAGCCATGAGCAGGAAGCTGAACAGAACCGCGACCAGGGTGCGGCCGCGGAAGATCCGGATCTCCTTGACGTGGGTATCGAGGTTGTACGTTGCCATCGGGAGGTGTCAGTTCCGCCTGCCTGCGGTGCGGCTCAACTGACCTTGTAGCGGCGGCGCAGATCGCGCAGCAGTACGAACACCCAAGGCCATAGCAGTGTTCCGGAGACCACGGGCGCCCAATGCATGAGCGTTCCCGGTGGTTGCCCCGCGATGCCGCGAACCCAGAGGGTCAGGGTCTGATAGACGGTAAGCAGCACCATGATGACCACAGCCTGTTGCCAGAGCGGAAAGACGCGGATGCGGCGGTACATGCTGCCCATGAGATAGGCCACCACCGCCAGGGCCAGGGCGTACTGGCCGAGCAGGGTGCCGTGCAGAACGTCCAGCAACAGGCCCAGGGACCAGGCAACGCCGACACCGACGCGCTGGGGAACGGCCATGGCCCAGTAGAGCACGACCAGGACGGTCCATTCGGGGCGCCACAGACGTGCCCAGTCGGGCAGCGGAATGATGGCGAGCACCATGGCGATCAACACCGTGACCACGATGATGCCGCTGCCCCTGGCCTCGCGGTCGCTGCTGCTTCTCATCGCTGTGCACCACCACCGGGCTGTCCACCGCCGCGAATGGTGACTGGAGCCGCTTCGCCACGGGAGTCACTGCCTGGTGAGGCAGTCGTGGTGGGGCCGGTGCCGGTGCTCTCGCTGGATTCCTCGTCACGGGCGGGTTCGCGGGATGGGCCTTGTGAAGATTGAGCGCTGTTGGATTCAACCGGGGCGGCGGCTGTTTCACCCGCGGCGTTCGCGGCGTCTTCGACAGCCACCTCGATGGGCTTGTTCCACACGAGGAGAACCTCGCGGGCCCGGTCCAGCCGTGCCAGTGGACGGGCGGTGATGCGGGCGAAGGAACCGGTGGGGTCGGTGTTCACCGCGTCCACCTCCGCGACCGGATAGCCGGGCGGGAAGCGACCGCCCAGGCCTGAACTGACCAACAGGTCGCCTGTGCGGACATCAACATTGTTGGGCAGGTGCGGCAATTCCAGCTTGTTGAGCGTGCCCGTGCCCAGGGCGATGGTGCGCACGCCGGTGCGGTTGAACTGTACGGGAATGGCATGGCTGGGGTCGGAGATCAGCATGGCCGTGGAGCTGAGCGGACCGGTGTGGATGAGCTGCCCCATCACCCCCTGGGCGTCGAGCAGGGCCTGGCCCATGAAGGTGCCGTCGCGGGTGCCCTTGTTGACGGTGATCTGCTGTTTGTAAGGGTCCAGGTCGACGGACAGCAGCTCCGCGATCAGTACCCGCTCACCGGCCTTGGACGAGGAGCGCAACAGGCGCCGCAGGCGTGCGTTCTCCGCCTCGAGGGCCTGCATGCGTTGCAGGCGCCCCTTGAGCAGCAACTGGCTTTCGCGCAGGCGGGCGTTCTCGGCCAGGAGCGTGCTGCGCTCCGCGAACACATCCTTGCTCCATTCAGAGACGGTACCCGGCAGGTCCGCCAGGTATTGGATGGGATAGACGACCACGGACAGCGTCGCGCGCAGGTGTTCGAGGTGCTGCATGCGATGGTCCACGACCATGAGCACCATGGAGACCACGGCAAGGGTGATGACCCGCACGGTCGGTGAGGGGCCTCTTTGGAAAAGGCTGTCTGAGTGCAGGCTCAAGAGGGTCTGACCTCGAACCGGACTGAACGCTCGCCGTCCACCTCCGCGGCGCGCGTCCGATTATTCAGCGGTGAACACTTCGCCGCCGTGCTCATCCATCAGCTCAAGTGCACGACCGCCGCCGCGGGCCACGCAGGTCAGTGGGTCTTCGGCGACCACCACGGGCAGACCGGTCTCTTCCATCAGCAGCCGGTCCAGGTCGCGCAGCAGGGCGCCACCACCGGTGAGCACGATGCCGCGCTCGGCCACGTCGGAGCCCAGTTCCGGAGGGGTCTGTTCCAGGGCGGTCTTGACCGCGCCGACGATGCCGGACAGGGGCTCCTGCAGGGCCTCGAGGATCTCGTTGGAGTTCACGGTGAAGCTGCGCGGTACGCCTTCGGCCAGGTTGCGGCCCTTGACCTCGATCTCCAGCACCTCGTTGCCCGGGAAGGCGGAACCGATCTGCTGCTTGATGCGCTCGGCGGTGGTGTCGCCGATGAGGATGCCGTAGTTGCGGCGGATGTAATTGACGATGGAGTCGTCGAAGCGGTCGCCGCCGATGCGCACGGAGGCCGAGTAGACGATGCCGTTGAGGGAGATCACGCCCACCTCGGAGGTGCCACCACCGATGTCCAGAACCATGGAGCCGCGTGCCTCGTGCACGGGCAGTCCGGCACCGATGGCCGCTGCCATGGGCTCTTCGATCAGAAAGACCTCACGGGCACCGGCTCCGGCGGCGGACTCGCGAATGGCGCGGCGCTCGACCTGGGTGGAACCGTAGGGGACGCACACCAGCACGCGGGGGCTGGGGCGCAGGAAGCGGGTCTCGTGCACCTTGCGGATGAAGTGCTGAAGCATCTTCTCCGTGACGGTGAAGTCCGCGATAACGCCGTCCTTGAGGGGGCGGATCGTCTGGATGTTGCCCGGGGTACGGCCGAGCATGCGCTTGGCTTCCTCACCCACCGCGGCGATGGTCTTGGAGGAACCGGGGTTGCGTACATCCTGGCGGATGGCGACGACGGAGGGCTCGTTGAGGATGATGCCCTGGCCGCGCACATAGATAAGGGTGTTGGCGGTGCCCAGGTCGATGGACAGGTCGGTGGAGAACAGACCGCGGACTTTTTTGAACATCGAGAGGTGCTGGCGGGGTGCTGTGGGGAGGGACGCCGCAGAGGGCGAAAAACGGCCGCTACTCTAGCCCTATTCGGCAAGCAGGGGAAGCGAACAGGTTCACGGCGCGGCGCGGCCATGTGGGCGCTCCCGCGGCGGTATGCTACCTTTCGACGCCTTTCGCGTGCGGCCCGTTTACCCAAGCA
>JBMYTL010000060.1:0-16005 GCA_049604295.1 Gammaproteobacteria bacterium | reverse complement strand
ATGCCGTCAGCGAGACCGACCGCCGCGAGACCTTCCAGTCCATCGCGCCCCAGACCGAAGCCGGGCTTTACCTGGTGCCGAAGGTCATCGAATGACCCTGTAGGAGCGGGCTCGCCCGCGACTACGCGCGTCCACCTTGCCACGCGCCTCACCCCGTACATTTGTTCGCGGGCAAGCCCGCTCCTACGTCGGGGCCCGCCAGCACAAACCAAGACCACCATGTCCCAGCACGACCAGACCGCCGCCGAACTCGCCCAGGGCCTCAAGGCCGGTGAGTACTCCTCCGTTGAGCTCACCCAGCACTACCTCGATCGCATCGCTTCCCTGGATAGCGGCCTCAACTCCTTTATTACCGTTACGGCGGAACAGGCCCTGGACGCGGCCAAGGCTGCTGATGCCGCCATCGCCGCCGGCGAGGCCGGGCCGTTGACGGGCGTACCCATGGCCCACAAGGACATCTTCTGCACCGAGGGCGTACGCACCTCCTGCGGGTCGAAGATGCTCGACCCCTTCATCGCCCCCTACGACGCCACCGTCACCGCCCGGCTCAAGGCCGCGGGCATGCCCATGCTGGGCAAGACCAACATGGATGAGTTCGCCATGGGCTCCTCCAATGAGACCTCTTTCTATGGTCCGGTGCGCAATCCCTGGGATACCGACCGCGTTCCCGGTGGTTCCTCGGGCGGTTCCGCCGCGGCCGTCGCAGCCCGCCTGACCCCCGTGGCCACCGGCACCGATACCGGTGGCTCCATCCGTCAGCCCGCCGCCCTGTGCGGCATCACCGGCATCAAACCCACCTACGGCCGTGTCAGCCGCTACGGCATGATCGCCTTCGCCTCCTCGCTCGATCAGGGCGGGGTGTTCGGTGCCAGCGCCGAGGATTGCGCCCTGGTGCTGGCCGCCATGGCCGGTTTCGACCCCATGGACTCCACCTCCATGGACGAGCCCGTGCCGGACTACGCCGCGGGCCTGGGTGAGTCCATCGAAGGCCTGCGCATCGGCCTGCCCAAGGAGTACTTCGGCGAGGGTATCGAGCCCGCCGTGGCCGCCGCCGTGGACGCGGCCATCGACGAGTACAAAAAGCTCGGCGCCACGGTCAGCGAGATCAGCCTGCCGAACTCCTACCTGTCGGTCCCCGCCTACTACGTGGTCGCCCCGGCGGAATGTTCCTCCAACCTCTCGCGCATGGACGGTGTGCGTTACGGCCACCGCGTCACCGACCCCAAGGACCTGGAAGACCTCTACAAACGTTCCCGGGGCGAAGGCTTCGGTGCCGAGGTGAAGCGCCGCATCATGGTCGGTGCCTACGCCCTGTCCGCCGGGTATTACGACGCCTACTACCTCAAGGCCCAGCAGATCCGCCGTCTCATCGCCGAGGACTTCAAACAGGCCTTCAAGGATGTGGACATCATCCTGTCGCCCACCGCCCCGACCCCGGCCTTCAGGCTCGGCGAAAAGGCGGACGACCCGGTGACCATGTATCTGTCCGACATCAACACCATCGCCGTGAACCTGGCCGGTCTGCCCGGCATGAGCATCCCCTGTGGCATGGCCGACGGCCTGCCCGTGGGCCTGCAATTGATCGGCAATTACCTGGACGAGGGCCGGCTGCTGAACGTGGCCCACGCCTTCCAGCAGGCGACGGATTGGCACGCGGCCGTGCCCGCCATGGCGGAATGATCCGTACCGCCCGGTGTGGGCGGTTGCGGGGCGCTTTGGATGAAATATCGGAACACCGGGGAAACTGAGGTATCAGGGCAACGCTGATACGGTCCCGGCCCGAAACCTTGCGCGCAACGGGGCATCGTTGCGCTTGATTCATGAGTCCAAGCGGTGACCGCGCGCCAGATCCCGAATCCCCATTCGTGGTGTGATCTCTCGTACGGTGCGTTCCGGCGTCCCTGGCGGTCGGAAACCCGGACGAATCCAGAGAGAGTCAGACAAGGTCAGCGAACGCGCTTCCTCGCGGCGCGCATCAGCAAACCCCCGAGCAGCATGCCGAGGATCGGAGCGGGCGTGGGTATCGCTTCGGCGTCCTCGGCGAAGGTGAGCGCGGTGATGGTGTAATCGGTGCTGGTCGTCAGGTCTGTTTGGACGCCGGTACTTGCGTTGATCGTGAATAGATTGTTGCCCGTGTTCCCTCCGTAGATGTCTCCCGTAATGGGATCAATGGCCATGCCCCGGATCGTGCGCGCTCCCGTGCCGATATTGGTCATGTTTCCGGTCAATGCGTCGATGCTGAAAAACCGCCCCGAATCGTTGCCGCCATAGAGAATGTCGTTGATCGAGTCATACGCCATGGCGTTGATATTGAAATCGATGCTGGCGTTGATACTGGTCATCACGCCCGTGGTGGTGTCGATGGAGAAAAACCGGGAGTCGTTGCCGCCGTACAGCGTCGAACCGACAAATGCGAGGCCGGCGATAGTGAATCCACCGGTGGAGATGACGTTGGTCGTGCCGGTGCTGGCGTCGATGGAGAAAAAACGCAAATCGTTGCCAGCGTACAGGAGGCCCGACGATTGATCCCGGGCGATGGCGTCGATGTCGTAGGAAGGCGAATACGGTATCTCGGTCATCGCACCGGTAGCGGTGTCGTCCACCGTAAAGGCGCGAACCGAGTTGCCGCCGTACAGAATCGCGGCCGCCGAAGCATTGCCGGCGATGGTCAGAAGGAGGGCTACCAGAGCCACTTTTTGAATCAGTTTCGCGCTAGACATCACTTCGAGCATCCGTGTACGGGGAAACCCGGGTTAGGCAATACTTGGACCAGGAGCAAATATCACCATTAATTTCAACGGGCTACGGTCTGTTCGGATTGCTCGTCACAGCCGTTTTGTAAAGAAACCTGACAGCGCGCCGTGATTTGACGGTGCCCCGTTACTGGCCGCCGTAAGCCATCTTGGGCAACCAGGTCACGATGGCCGGGAATTTGTAGATCAAGGCGAGGCCCGCCACCTGCAACACGATGAACGGGGCGACGCCACGATAGATGTCGGTGACCTTGATGTTCTTCGGACAGACGCCCTTGATGTGGAAGAGGGCAAAGCCGACGGGGGGCGTCAGGAACGAGGTCTGTAGGCACACGGCGAACAGCACGGTGAACCAGACCAGATCGAAGCCCAGGGCCTGCACCACCGGCGCCACCAGGGGCAGGATGATGAGGGTGATCTCCACCCAGTCCAGGAAGAAGCCGAGCAGGAATACGACGAACAGGATGGTGATGAGAATCCCATCGGGGCCGAAGGGCAGGCCGTGCAAGCTGTTGGAGATGACCTCGTCGCCGCCCAGGCCACGCAGCACCACGGAGAACGCCGTGGCGCCGAAGAAGATGGCGAAGATGAAGGAGGCGGTCTTCGTCGTCGACAGCATGGTCGATTTGAGCACTTTCATGCTCAGGCGGCCATTGACGGCCGCCAGCAGAATGGCACCCGCCGCGCCCACGCCAGAGGCCTCCGTCGGCGTGGCGATGCCCGCGAAGATAAAGCCCAGTACGGCCAGGATCAGGCCCGCCGTGGGCAAGACCGCCTTGAACACACCCCAGTCGACCCGGGGTGCTGCCCGTTAATGCTTATCGTGTTCGATCAAGGCATATGCCTAATGTGCGTGAATGGACAGGGATAAGGAAATCCAACCGTCTAAGACAAAAATTCCTCGCGGCCCCAGAGGCGGTCAAGGCACAACTCAGCCCCTTCTGTGCCCCACACCTTGGGCAGGCCAGAGGGAACGCTTCGTAGATGCGGGCCAGCGGCTTGGCCCACAGGTGGCGGGTGGGGGAACGCCCCCGGTTCGCCTGGTCGTGGATTCAAAGGGCCCGCGAGGACTCGTCCATCCAGGGAGCCAGGTGGGCTAGTATCCGGCCATCCATCCCAGGAAAGGACCGCCCAGATGGCCCGGCCACGTCCCACCGCCTTCCTCTCCAGCACCAGCATCGACCTGCCCGAGCACCGCCGGAAGGTGACCGATGCCATCCTGGCACTCGGCCTGTTCCCCGACGGCATGGAACACTGGCCCGCCGCCGACAGCGACTCGCTGGACTTCTGCCTCGCCAAGGTCGATCAGGCCGACCTCTTCATCGGCATCTACGCCCACCGCTACGGCTGGGTGCCGCCCGGCCAAGATCGCTCCATCACCGAGCTGGAATACGACCGCGCCGTCGAGCGCGGCATCCCGCGCTACCTGTTCCTGATGAGCGAAGACCACCCCGTGCTTCGCAAAGACGTCGAAACCGGCGACGGCGAAACCAAACTCCAGACCTTCAAGGCCCGCATCCAGACCGAGCGCGTCCGCCAAACCTTCGACAACCCCGACCAGCTCCACGCCAAGATCCTCCACGCCCTGGCCGACCACCGCCCACACTCCCCTCTCCCCCCGGGAGAGGGGCCGGGGGTGAGGGCAAGGCCCACGTCAATCCCCACCACCCCCAAGATCGACCTCCAACACCTCCCCAAAGGCGCCCCCCATTTCCTAGGCCGCGAGCAGGAACTGGATTGGCTGGACGAATCCTGGGGCAGCGCGGACCAACCCGGCCCCACCGACCTGGTGCAACTCATCGCCGCCGGCGGCACCGGCAAGACCGCGCTGCTGCGCCACTGGCTGTTCACCCGCCTCAAACCCCGCGCCTGGGCCGGTGCCGCGCGCGTGTTCGGCTGGAGCTTCTACAGCCAGGGCAGCAGCGACGACCGCCAGGCCACGGAGGAAAACTTCCTTGAGGCCGCATTGGACTGGTTCGGCTGCAACGTCGCCGACACCGCCTCCGCCCACGACAAGGGCCTCGCCATCGCAGCCGCGCTGGTCAAGCAACGCGGCCTGCTGGTGCTGGACGGCTGTGAGCCACTGCAATACCCGCCCAGCAACCCGACCCTCGCGGGCCAGCTCAAGACCCCGGGGCTCAAGGCCTTGCTCACCCAGCTCGCCAGCGCCGGCCACCCCGGCCTCTGCGTGCTCACCAGCCGCCAACACCTCAGCGATCTCGACGAATTCCGGGATGCCGACAGCGAAGCCGTGCCACTGCGCAACCGCGACCTGGGCAACCTGGACGATGCCGACGCCGCCCGCCTGCTGCACCGCGCCGGTGCCCAACGCGCCGGTGCCAGCGCCATCGCCGCAGACGCGGCCGCCGACCACCCCGACCTGCGCCAAGCCGGGCGCGAGGTTAAGGGCCACGCCCTGACCCTGAGCCTGCTAGGCGGCTACCTGCGCGAGGCCGAGGGCGGCGACATCCTGCGCCGCGACGTCATCGATTGGGGCGCAGCCGACGCCGAGCACGCCTTCCACGTCATGGCCGCCTACGAACGCTGGTTCGCCGGCGACACCGAACACGGCCCGCGCCACCTCGCCGCGCTGCGCCTGCTCGGCTTCTTCGACCGCCCCGCGCAAGCCGAGAGCCTGGCCGCGCTGCGCGCCGCGCCGCCGATCACCGGGCTGACCGAGGCCTTGCAAGACCTCAGCGACGCCGACTGGCGCCGCACCCTGAGCCATCTACGCGACCTCGGCCTGATCCAAATCGCTACCGCCACCGGCGAGGCCGCCGGGCGCGACGCCGCAGACCCGCCCCCCGCCGAAGGTCGCCTAGATACCCAACCCCTAGACGCCCACCCCCTCATCCGCGAATACCTGGCCCGCCGCCTGTGCGACCAACAGCACCATGCCTGGCGCGAGGGCCACCGCCGCATCTACGAACAACTCAAGACCTCCTGCCCGCACCGCCCGGACGGCCTGGCCGGTCTGCAACCCCTCTACCAGGCCGTCGCCCACGGCTGCCTGGCGGGGCAGTATCAGGAGGCCCTGGACGAGGTGTACTTCGATCGCATCCTGCGCGGCACGGGGTCGGACGGCTTCTACAGCATCGACAAGCTCGGCGCCTTCGGTGCCGACCTGGGTGCCATCGTCGGCTTCTTCGACCCGCCCTGGCAACACCCAGTCCCGGCCCTGGACGAGGCCGTCCAGGCCTGGCTGCTCAGCCAGGCCGGGATCTGCCTGCGCGCCCTGGGCCGGCTGACGGAGGCCCTGGAGCCGATGCGGGCCGGGGCGGAGATGCTCGTCAAACAAGAGGAGTGGAAACAGGCCGCGACCGCCTACAGCAACCTCAGCGAGCTGCAACTGACCCTGGGCCGGGTCCCCGCCGCCGTGGCCGATGCCGAGTCCGCCCTGGCGCACGCCGAGCGCAGCGGCGATGCGTTCCAGCGCATGGGCAAGGGCAGCACCCTGGCCGATGCCCTGCACCAGCACGGCGAGGCCGAGGCCCCCCTGACCCGCTTCCACGAGGCCGAGGCCTTGCAGGGGCAGGAGCAACCCCAATACCCGCTGCTCTACTCGCTGCCAGGCTTCTGGTATTGCGATCGTCTCCTGGCCGAGGCCGAAGGCGCCGCCTGGACGGCCTGGCTCGCGGACCGCGAGGGACTAGCGCTGGCGGAGACCGACGCGCCTGCCACGCCCCCGACCACGGCCAGCCCGCCGTCCCCATCCCAACCGGCGGCCACCAAAACCTGGCCCGCCGCCGCACTCGCCACCTGCGACGCGGTGACCCAGCGCGCCACGCAGACGCTGGCCTGGGCCGAACAAAACAAGGCTGCGCTACTCACCATCGCCCTAGAACACCTCACCCTGGCCCGCGCCGGCCTCTACGCCGCGCTGCTTAAGGCTCACCCCGCGACCCGCCTCGACCCCGCCGCGCTGATCGCCACCCGCGCCGAACTGGACCGCGCCGTCGACGGCCTGCGCGCCGCCGGTCAGGATGCTGAGACCCCCCGCGGCCTGCTCACCCGCGCCTGGCTGCGCCGCACCCTCGGCGACACCGCCGGCGCCCACGCCGACCTGGCCGACGCGCAACGCATCGCCGCGCGCGGCGGCATGCGCCTGCATCTCGCCGACCTCCACCTGACCCGCGCCCGCCTGTTCCCCGAACCACGCGCCGCCGCCCACGCCGAGCTGCGCCAGGCCCGCGCCCTGATCGAGGCCTGCGAATACCGCCGCCGCGTCCCCGAACTCGAAGCCGCTGAGGCCGCCCTGGGCCTGGCCACTACCGCCGACCGCCCATCCCCACCGTAGGCGCGCCGTCTCCTGAGCGACTTGCTCGCGCCGCCCCCGGCACCAAGGCTTTGTCGATCACCTAAGGCGCAAATTGTCCATCACCGCCCATGGCATAGGGACAGATCGTGATGGCAGCGGCGCAATGCCCCGAACCGCCAGACGGCAGCGGCTCGTAAGGTTCATATCCCCAACAGCTTGCAATCGTAGGCAGCGAACTTGCGGTCCACGGTGACCAGGGTGTAGCCGGTGTGCATCGCCTGGGCGATGAGCATGCGATCAAATGGGTCGCGATGGTGCAGCGGCAGGGTCTTCAGTCGTTGCGCCGCGTCCACGGAAAACGTCAGGGTTTCGAAACCCGCCGCCTGCGCCGCGGCGGCTATATCGAAATCGGCGTCGAGCTTGCCGATGGAGGCCTTGATGACGATTTCCGCGACGCTGATCGAGCTCAGAAACACGCTGTTGGTCGGCGTTTCCAGGGCCAGTGTGTGATGGGCGGAAAGCTTGTCCGGTTGCGCGATCGCCCACAGGAAGACGTGGGTATCCAGCAGCAGCTTCAAATGGAGTGTCCGAATCAACCAACAATGGCGTCTATGCTTCAAATGGAGCGATGGAGACGCTTGGGATGTCGAGATCTTCGACTATCACTGAACGAACTTTTGTGACGGAGTGATGACCATGAGCATTCGTAGCGAAGAATTGGCAACCATCGATTTTTCCGACGTGGCTGACACCGATGCCGATGCCGTGCCTAAAACGACGCCGGGCGATCTGTTGCGTCACGATTTCATGGAACCATTTCAGCTATCAGCCAATGCCCTGGCAGCGGCACTAAAAGTCCCGACCAATCGCATCACCGCAATTCTCAACGGCACTCGCGCGGTGAGCGCCGATACCGCACTTCGTCTGGCACGCGCCTTTGGCACCAGTCCCGAGTTCTGGCTCAACGCCCAGACCAGCTACGACATGGCCCGTGCCCGGGAAAAATTGGGCAACGCCTTGCAAGAGGTCCGCTTACTCAAGGCGTCTTGAAACGTGATGCTAAAGCCCCCGGCTACTTGGTCGCTGAGCGAATCGCGTCACGAAGACATGGCCGATCCCGGCACTACCCTCCCATCATCAACCCATCGTTTTCACGCAACAGCCCGGTGACAAACCGACACACCGCATCGATGCGCGCGACCTGCCGCAAGTCTTCGTGCACCAGCAGCCAGTAGCTGCGCGTCACCGAAATCTGCTCCGGCAGGACCGGCTTCAGTCGGTCCTGTGCCAACGCCGACATGAAGCAATGCACCATGCCCAATCCGGCGCCGCCCAGGATGGCGTTGTATTGGGCGATGACGTTGTTGCTGCGGAACACGATGCGGGGGTTTTTGACCACCGAATCCAGGTAGCGCAGTTCGGGCATCTCCAGCATGTCGTCGATATAGGAGACGAAGGCCATCGATTCGAGATCGGCGATCGATTCCACCGGGCCGTGTTGGGCAGTTGAACTGCTCTACGCACGAGGCGGACGTTTATCGCGCGACGCAGAGCCGGAAATCGATCCGTCCGAGTTGGTATTCGGTTTCACGTTTCATGGGTGGTCGGCATTTCTATCCACAGGTGGTGTAGGTGTATATCGGGGTGGGGACTGATGCGTTGGTGCTTTGACTCTAATGTGGCCAGTCGGATCGCGTGGTCGTGGCTGACGACACTCAGTCCGTCGCCATTTCCCCAAGTATTCGTTTCGTCAGCAACCAACTCTTCAATCCAGGATTGAAGTTGTTTGATCCAGAACCCGATATCACTCCCCTGGATATAGGCGATCATGGCGCCCATGTTATGCGCTGCTCCATGGTGACCGGCCTTGAAGCGTTGCACGCCACCCGTTGAGGAGTACCTGCTGAAGAGGTACTCGCGTTTGTCGCGATCACTGCCGGGCGGTGTCGGTAGGCGCTTGCATTCGATGGGGATCAAAGTCGAGTACTGGTTGTATTCGCGGCCATCGACCCAGACGGTAGCCGCCCTGGGTGCCGGGATCAGATCGACCTTTCGCCCCTTGGTGGTTTCATCAGGTTCCTCGGTACGGAACTGGAGGAAATCCCAGCCCCGGGAATGATGGGTTGCGCTGTTCAGGTGTGCGATGAGTTGCGAGGTCAACTCGGTTTCCGCCGTTCGCGAAGGCCGCACGGGGTCATCACGCCACTTGGGCAATTCCTCGGCAATAAAGGCCAGCAGCGTTAGGAGCCAGGTATTGGGCTTGTGAATGGTCCGGTCGAGACCACCTGAGCGAACTTCCGTTTCCCGCCAGTCCGTCAGCACGTTCAGATCCCTTGATTACGCAGGTCGGCGAGGATGTCATCGGCATCGCGCAAGGCCATGGACCTCAGCCAATAGCGCAGCCGATCCGGCTTCAAGAGGAAGATGTAACTGCGGTCGTAGAGGCGCGCGATGCGAATCATCGTGAGGTTGGTGCCGCGTTGTTCTTGCAACAGAGCACCCAATCGATGCCTCAGGTCATCCACATCGCTCCAATCGACGGAACCGGTGCCAAACACGAATGGCTGACAGACGATGCCTGGCCATTGCCGTGGCGTGAGCGGCGACAAGGCGGGGTGCGGATACACCGTGTTGATCTGGGTGCAAAGAGTTTCGGAGAAGGCTTTTAATTCATTCTCCGAGACGGGTTTCATGACCGGCGATTCACTGCCCTTACGAACGAATTCGCGACCGTACTCAACGATATCCTCGGTGAGGATTCGCTCGTTGTCGCTGAGGTCCAGTGATCCGTCTTCTGGATAGGGCAGGGCCATGATGTCGGCACTTGCGACCGAAGTCTCTCGTACCGTAAAGAGACGAATGCTTATGCTGGCCGCATAGGCTTTCAATGCGGACGCGTTGTCCCTGAACCAATGTTCAAGTTCATACAAGTGCTTGGCATCAGACTTCGGCGCCGCAAACCCAACAATTTCGTTTTTATACGCGAGGTAGTGCTTTTCCCAAGTCGTGCAGTAAAGCTCTTCATGTTCCTTCACGAGGAACATCGGTGGTGTGAAGCGTGCCTCGGTTTTTGTATCTTTGATCGGCTGCCTGGGGACAGTCGTGATTGCCGTGGTGTCGATCCCTCCTGCGGCAAGTGCTGCCGTGGGAAGAAGGGGTTGACCAATTAGGTGCTTGTCTGGGCGTGAAATACCCTTTTGGCCTGCGATGTAACCCTCACCGAAATCCCATCGCCTATCTTCCGCATACTCGCGAAGCGTCCGATACTTCCGTAGTCTTCGTACGAAGCTGAACAGCCTCTCCCCACCGAGTAGATTTGCCCGCCAGACCTCGCTGTCACCGGACAGCGCGGAGCGTGGTACCCGGTGCAGGTCGTAGTAGTCGATCTCGAAACCCTGCTCGGCCTTGGCGCGGCCATTGCGGCGGAATACGGCATGCAGCGGTCTGTAATCTGGGTTTACGGGCTCAGACGTCGCAAGCACTACAACAATTTTGGGGTCAGCGCCGCCTTTCTTGAACAGACCCCGGACGGAGACGAAATCAAGAATCTCGCGCACGTCCCAGTGTTTGAAAAACCGCTCACGGAAAGCGCTGACATTGTGGTTGTACAAAAAACCAGCGGGTTGGATCATGCCGAGGACGCCACCTTCGGCGACGGCCTCCATGGCCTCGTGCAGGAAGAGATAGGCGAGTTGTTTGTCGGCCAGCTTTCCATTTTGCGCGACATAGGCATCGAAGGCGCGTTGTGCGGCGGGGGTTGTCAGGCCCGACTTGAATGGCGGATTGCCGACCACGGCGCCGATGGGTGCCTGTATGAGCGATTTCTCTTTGGCCTCGAAAAAGCAACTCTGGTGGAGCGTGGTGTCGGCCAACCTTGGGAAAAGCTTGACGCTGGCGCGGATGTCATCGGGTGAGAGTGCATCGCAAAGCGCGAGGCAGAGACTGAATGCGGCCAGTTCAACCGCACCTTCTTCCAGGTCGACACCCTGTACATGCTCAAGCAATTGCCGTAGTTCCGATACGCCCGGCTTCGCCCAGTCGTTTCGACTGCGCCAATGCAGCACCAGGCGTTTGTAGGCCTCCACCAGGAAAACACCCGATCCGCATGTCGGGTCGAGAATGACCTCCCGCCGTTCCAAGAGCCTGTCGATCCGGTCCCAACTCAGAGCCTCATCCAGCATCAGCCGCACCAGCATCGGTGGCGTATAGACCGAGCTTTCGGGGTCTTTCACGAACAGTTGGTAGATTTGGCTGATCAGTTCAACCGGCAGGTCCTTGAATGAGTAAAGGCGCCAGAGGTTCAATTGTCCTCCGGGTTCCTCGTAGCCTTCCACCAGGCGCGCAAAGCGCATCAGTTGCTTATTGTTTTTCAGTGTTTCGGCATCGCCGTCCTTCAGCTTGAAGACGTTGCCGTTGAACCACTGTTCAAGTGACTTGAGCATGTCGACGAAGGCATTGCCATCGCGCAGGATCTCGAAGGATTGGGTCGCGCCCTTCAGGAAGCCGCCGAAGAACTCCGGCTTCAGTACATCTCGCTCTTCCAGATAGGCGATCAACAAGGTCAGCACCAACAAGTGGCGGCGAAGTCGCGCGCTCAATACACGTTTATCCGTGAGCTCAGCGTTGAGTGCGCGAATGGCATCGACCAGTTTGCGATGAGCCGCCTTCTTTTCGGAGAGCAATAGTTTGCAGACGGTCGGGTCGTCCCAGAGGGTGCCGTTGCGGATACGTTCCGCGTCCCACCAAGGTTCCGTGGCGGCTACACGGGAGGCAATGTCGAGAAATTTGAAGGGATGGCAAACCGTTTTGCCTTCCTTTGATATGAAATCCGGGCCATGGGCGCAACGGAATAGCTGAATCTGTGCCGGCGTTTTTCGGTACAGCAGGGGGACGCCGCCCCAGCTCCACAATCGTTTGTGCGTGTCCGCGAATTTTTCGTCATCACCACCGTCCTTGGAAACGAAGATGAAGGCTTGAGGTGTTGCTGCCCGGCCATTTCGGCCAGCCTCGAAAAAGACGGAATGGGCACCATAGAGGCCAGCCTTTTCCATGGTCATGACCTCTTCAGGCGGACGCCCAGTTCGGTCGTAGCTTGCTACATGTACAAGGCCATTGACGGCCGATTTGTCGCGCATATCTTCAAGCGCTTCAAACCAGGCGGGCTTGGCCACGCTGACAGCAGAACTGGCTGAGCTCATGACTCAACTGCGCGGTATTCGTCACGTGGAACGCAACGAAGAAAGTGAATATGGATTGGTTTGATCATTGTTCGCGCTGTTGCTTGGAGAGCGCGAACCCTTCCTTGAGTAGATCGACCATGGTGATGCCCTGGTTAACGGCATAAGCCTTGAATTCTTTTTTGAACTCCGGCGTGACCTTGAAATTTAGTGAACCGACTTGTGCGACATCTTCCTTTGAGGGTTTGCCGCGTGTTCGCCCGGAATCTCCAGCCATGGTTGTCACCGTGTCTCCGCGAATCTGTTTGCTAACTATTTGATTGCGCAGTCTATTTAGATGGTTTCTGTCTTTCTTGCAAGGCAGAAAGGCTGAGTTCTGGCTTTCTGGTTCTGAATTTGCTGGAGGATTCATCCAGCTCATCCGTTCCGGGCACAAATCGGCCATGGCGGAAAACCGTGTGATGGCTTTGTCCGAGTGGCATGGGCAAACGCTTGGCTTCACAAGTCGACTGCTCCAGTAGATCAATGAATAGCGTCACTCTGAACAAGGAGGTGGCTCACTATGTGCGCCCGGTCAGTGAGGCGATGGTGTCTCAGAGCCATCATGGTTGTCACCGTTCGGTATGAAGCCCTGAGGGAAAGCACCCACAGTCGCAGGGATGTAGAGGCCTACTGAACCCTGTCATCTGAAGCATAGAGAGCACTCTAAGCTCCCATCATCAGATCATCATTCTCGCGCAGCAGCCCGGTGACGAAGCGGCATACGGCGTCGATCCGTGCGACGTTGCGCAGGTCCTCGTGTACCAGCAGCCAGTAGCTGCGCGTCACCGAAATCTGCTCCGGCAGGACCGGCTTCAGTCGGTCCTGTGCCAACGCCGACATGAAGCAATGCACCATGCCCAGGCCCGCGCCGCCGAGGATGGCGTTGTACTGGGCGATGACGTTGTTGCTGCGGAACACGATGCGGGGTTTTTTGACCACCGACTCCAGGTAGCGCAGTTCGGGCATCTCCAGCATGTCGTCGATATAGGAGACGAAGCCCAGCGATTGAAGGTCTTCAAGGGATTCGACGGGGCCGTGTTGGGCCAGGTGATCCTCCGAGCCGACCAGGCGGATGCGGTAGTCGCAGAGTTTCCAGGCCACCAGGCGGCCACTGTCGGGGCGCGAAAGGCGGATGGCGATGTCGGCTTCGCGCTTGGACAGGCTGGCGCCCCGGGTGGCGGCGACCAGTTCGATCTCGATGTCTGGGTGTTGTTCGCGGAAGGCCGGGATGTGGCGGGCGATGACCTGGGTGCCCAGGGCCTCGGGCGTGGCGATGCGCACGACGCCGGTCAGGCGTGAGTCTTTACCGGCGATCTCCTGGGTGACCCGGTTGGAGGTGGATTCCATGGACTCGGCCAGGGGCAGCAGGCGTTGGCCGGCATCGGTCAACTGGTAGCCGCGCGGCGAGCGGTCGAACAGGCGCACTTCCAGTTGGCTTTCCAGGGCGCTGATGCGTCGGCTGACCGTGGTGTGGTCCACGTGTAGGCGCGCGGCGGCCTGGACCAGCTTTCCCTGGCGGGCGAGTTCGAGAAAGTATCGGAGGTCGTTCCAGTCCAATGTCTTCACTCCCTCACCCCCGGCCCCTCTCCCGGGGGAAGAGGGGAGTGAGTGATTTATGTGTATTTTTGCAGATCAATTTTGCGATTTTGTCCGTATGACTGCAAAAATGCTTTGACTAGGATGTTCGGCACTATCAAGCACCAGACCCGACGGAGCAGACCATGAGCCAGCCCAACCCCATTGCCGCAGTCGACGCCCAGCTCGAGACCGTCGGGCATTTCATCGATGGCGATGTCGTTCTCGACGGCGGCGCGACCCAGCCGGTCTATAACCCGGCCACCGGTCAGGTGATCCGCCAGGTGGAACTGGGCACCCATGCCACGGTGGAGAAGGCCATTGCCGCCGCCGAGGCGGCCTTCCCCGCATGGCGCGAGACGCCCCCGGCGAAGCGCGCGCGGGTCATGTTCCGCTACAAGGAACTGCTGGAGCAGAACGCCGACGAGATCTGCCGCCTGCTCACCGAGGAACACGGCAAGGTGCTGGGTGACTCCCTGGGTGAGTTGCAGCGTGGCATCGAGAATGTGGAATTCGCCTGTGGCGCGCCGCAACTGCTGAAGGGCGAGCACAGCCGCAATGCGGGCCCGGCCATCGACTCCTGGAGCGAGTACCAGCCCCTGGGCGTGGTCGCCGGCATCACCCCGTTCAACTTCCCGGTCATGGTGCCGCTGTGGATGTATCCGTCGGCCATCGCCTTCGGTAACACCTTCGTGCTCAAGCCTTCCGAGAAGGATCCGAACTCGACGATGTTCATCGCGAAGCTGCTCAAGGAAGCCGGTCTGCCCGATGGTGTGTTCAACATCGTCAACGGTGGCAAAGAGGCCGTGGACACCCTGCTGACCGACCCGCGCATTCAGGCCGTCAGCTTCGTGGGCTCCACGCCCATCGCCGAGTACGTCTATTCCACCGGCACCGCCCACGGCAAGCGCGTGCAGGCCCTGGGCGGCGCCAAGAACCACGCCATCGTGATGCCCGACGCCGACGTCGACAACGCCGTCAACGCCCTGATGGGCGCGGCCTACGGCTCCTGCGGCGAGCGTTGCATGGCCATCCCGGTGGTGGTCACCGTGGGCGACGAAGTCGGCGATGAAGTGGTCGCCAAGCTCACGCGGGAACTGGCCAACATGAAGGTTGGCAACGGCCTTGAGCCCGGTTACGACATGGGCCCGCTGGTCACCCGTGATCACTGCGAAAAGGTGCGTGGTTACGTCGACAGCGGCGTGGAACAGGGTGCCGATCTGGTGGTCGACGGCCGTGATATCCAGGTCGAGGACCACCCTGAAGGCTTCTACCTGGGCGGTTGCCTGTTCGACCGGGTCAAGCCCGGCATGAAGATCTATGACGAGGAAATCTTCGGCCCGGTGCTGTCGGTGGTGCGCGCCGAGAGCCTGCAGGAGGCCATGGACCTGATCGATGCCCACGAGTACGGCAACGGCACCTGCATCTTCACCCGCGACGGTGAGGCCGCCCGTTACTTCACCAACCACATCAAGGTCGGCATGGTCGGTGTCAACGTGCCGCTGCCGGTGCCGGTGGCCTATCACAGTTTCGGCGGCTGGAAGCGCTCCCTGTTCGGTGACCTTTCCATCTACGGGCCGGACTCCGTGCGCTTCTACACCCGCCGCAAGACCATCACCCAGCGCTGGCCTTCGGCCGGTGTGCGCGAAGGTATCAAGTACAGCTTCCCCAGTAACTCCTAGCCTGGAGCTCTCACCGCCGTTCGTAGCGAGGGCGTGCCGTGGGGCGGCCGCGGTAGGAGGCTGGTGAGAAAGTCAGGCCAGGCCGCGGGAGGGGCGGGTCGCACCATCCCGACCCCGGCCTTCGAGCTGGGCGAAGCGGTGGATCGCCCGGTGGCCGTGCACAGGTCCGACGTCAATACCATCGCGGTGAACCCCGCCTGTCTGCGCGACATGGGGATTCCCTGTCGCAGGGTCGGCGGGCTGCCCGTGGGGCCGCGACGTCGGCGGATTTCGGCCCTACAACCAATGGCGGGCACCAAGGATGGACGGATTCGTTTAATGTTTCCCGGAGTATTCCCCCCACCACTGCGTCTTTACCGCGGGTTCGGTGCCCACAGCATGGAGGTCGCGCTGTGACGGTTAATGATCCTCGAGGCAACCCCGGCCCGGGCCGCTGGTTCAGTCTCACCGGCTTTGGGCAAATCAAAGCGACGAGCATTCTCACGATGGCCGAACTCCGGGCCTTGGCGATGAGAGGC
>JBMYTL010000059.1:0-16574 GCA_049604295.1 Gammaproteobacteria bacterium | reverse complement strand
ATCAACCGGAATTACAGTACACTCGAATGTGACTCTACTTTCGTGAAAGTTAGTATTCGGCCTGTTGACGGAGCTTTGGGATGGCTCCTGGCCCTGATGGACTACGTGCATCTCCCACCTCATCAGGTCTGCGGCCTTTTTCGGCCCGAGACCCCGTCAGGCTCCCAGAGACGACGGTGTTACCGTTGCTTGCCATCACCTGTGGTTTATCCACGCAATGTTCTTGATAACGATTACGCTCGCTATCCGTGCGGGCGATTCATTACGCCGCTTTATATTCTGTTTGATTGACTAACAGCGCCCACGCGATGCGCGCGTTCTTATTGGCGACCGCGACGGCCGAAATATTCGCGCCTCGGCGTTCACGTACCGAGTCGGTCCTGCAAAACCCCAAAACACGCAGCATGACGGGGGTTTCAGGGGTATGAAGGGGTGCGATTTCCCCGGAAAATCCTCTTCCAGCAGCGGTTTTCTGGGAGTTTTCGAACATTGAGCAGCGACGATTTGTTCCGCACGCGCCTCGATCAGATGATCGATCTGCGTCATCCGCTGGCGGTTCTGGCACAACGGATGCCCTGGGAGGGGATCATCCAGGCCATCGAGCCGCTGCTTGCGCACCAGGACCGGCCCGTCGTCGAGGCGGTGGAACCGGTTATTGGCCATCTGAAGGCCGATCATGGGATGCAGCGGTGTTGGCTGAAGGGGGCGACCGGCGATGCGCTTCACACGGTGCTGTGCGCGGCGGGGTTCAACCTGAAGTGGCTGATGCGCAAGGTGGCTGAGATGGGTCTGGTGGCCTTTTTATGTGTCTGGCTCCGGGGGATCGTTCAGGCGGTCATCGGTGTGGAACCGCGCACTTCTCTCGTCAGGGCATAGGAAGCCGGAATATCGCAGGACCGACTGTTTATCCTCTTCGTAGAGCGGAGAGGTCGGGTTCGAAGTGATAGACCGGCTTTGAATCCGCCATGGGAGGTGGTTTGGTCATCGATTCCGCCGCGCTTCTCCAGGTCGAAGTTCGCGGTGTCAGGCGGCGTTTTCGGACCGCAGTTCCAATGCGGAGCGCACGAGCATGCGGGTGTACTCGCTTTGGGGCTGGTCCAGCACCGTGGCGGTCGGGCCTTGTTCGACCACCTGGCCGTCGCGCATGACGATGATGTCGTCACACAGGGCACGGACCACTTTCAGGTCGTGGCTTATGAAGATGTAGGCGAGGTCGTGGGCATCCTGAACGGCGAGCAGCAGCTTGATGATGTCGCTCTGTACGGAGACGTCCAGGGCGGAGGTGGGTTCGTCGAGGACCAGAAGGCGGGGGTTGAGCACCAGGGCCCGGGCGATGGCCACGCGCTGCCGTTGTCCGCCGGACAGTTCGTGCGGAAAGCGGTGGATGAGTTCCTGGGCCAGACCGACATCCCGCAGGGCCTGGCGTATGCGTTGGTCGCGTCCCTCGGGGTTGAGGCGGGCTTCGTGAACGCGCAGGCCCTCGCCGATGATTTCGCCTATGGACAGCCGGGGGCTGAGACTGGAGAAGGGGTCCTGGAAGACGATCTGCATGGCGCTGCGCAGGTCGCGCAGCGCGCCCTTGCCTTTGCGGCGCAGGTCCTCTCCGGCGAATTGGAGGTCGCCGTCGCTCTTGAGCAGGCGCAACAGGGCGAGGGCGAGGGTGGATTTGCCGGAACCGCTTTCGCCGACGATACCCAGGGTCCGCCCGGCACGGACTGAAACCTCGATGCCGTCCACTGCCTTGATGTGGCCGGTGGTGCGCTTGAGCAGGCCGGTGCGGATGGGGAACCAGACCTTCACGTCCCGTGCCTGGAGCACGGTTTCGCCCGCGTCCCGGCTGCGTTCGGGGGCGCCGCTGGGCTGCGAGGCGATCAGACGCTGGGTGTAGTGATGTTGGGGGCGTTCCATGATGTCGGAGACCCGCCCCTGCTCGACGATGCGCCCCAGTTGCATGACATAGGCGCGCTTGGCCATGCGCTGAACCACGCCCAGGTCATGGGTGATGAGCAGGATGGCCATGCCCAGTTCCTGTTGCAGTTGTTCGAGCAGATCGAGGATCTGGGCCTGCACGGACACGTCCAGGGCGGTGGTGGGTTCGTCGGCAATGAGCAGCTTGGGGCGGTTGGCCAGGGCCATGGCGATCATGACGCGCTGACGTTGCCCCCCGGACAGTTCATGGGGATAGGCCTTGAGTCGGCGTTCCGCGTCCCGGATACCCACCTTGTCGAGGAGCTTGAGGGTTTCGGCCCGGGCCTGCGTGGCGTCCATGTCACGGTGCAGCAGCAGGCCTTCGGTGATCTGCTTCTCCACGCTGTGCAGGGGGTTGAGGGCTGTCATGGGTTCCTGGAAGACCATGGCGATCTGGTTGCCGCGCACATGGCGCATGGCCGCCTCGTCATTGCTCAGCAGGTCATGGCCCTCGAACAGGATGCGCCCGCTGCGGTAGGTGGCGTTGCCGGGCAACAGTTGCAGGATGGAATGGGCGGTGACCGACTTGCCCGAACCGCTCTCGCCGACCAGGGCGACGGTCTCGCCCGGGGCGATATCGATGCTGGCCTCGCGCACGACCGCCGGAGCGATCTCGGGTACCCCGTTGTGAAAGGCAACGGACAGGGCGTCTATGCGCAACAGCGGTTGGTCAGGCATCGTCGTCTGGGATTTCGAGGCCCTGTTCGTCCATGTGGGCAAGGAAGGTATTGAGCCCGGAGATATGACCGTCGCACGGGCCCAGGCTGATGTCCCCCCGTACCATGCAGACCCGGTAGCGTTCAATTCCTGTGACCGTGTGCGCGGTCAGCAGGGCATCGCTCCAGTTCTCAAGGCCCCGGTGGTAGTAGCCGTCCGTCGTTGGGAACAGTGGTGCGACTTCGCCGCTGGCCAGGGCCTCCATTAGGGCCGCGGGGGCGTCTTCCCCCTCGCAGACCTCCAGGTGGGTGCGCAGTTCCGATTCGCTGATCACCAGCAGGCGCGACATCTGTCCGTCGGCATCGAGGAGGATGAAGCCCGGTGGACGGGCGGAGGCATACCACTCGGTGATCGGGTGTTCGCGGCGCAGCTCCGCCATGTGGGCGAAGATGGCCGGATCGCGGGTGAAGGTCGGCCAGGGCGTGCGCGACAGGGCCTGGAACATCTGCGCCTGACTGGCCATGTGGTTCTCGTGCAGTTGCCGGATGTAACCGGCAAGCCGTTCACCGAGGTCGGGGCTGCCCTTGTTCACGTAGCGCTGAATGCGCCCATCGTTGAAGGCTTCCACGGCGATCCGCTCGTCCGCCTTGCCGGTGAGCAGGATGATCCCGACGCCCGTGGAGCGCAGGCTCGCCGCCAGTTCCAGGCCGTTCATGCCCGGCATGTCGTAATCGGCCACGACCACCGAGGCGGTACGGAATCGACCGGAATCGCGCAGGCGCCCTTCCAGGCCATCGAAGAGGGGGGAATCGACACAGGGGCGGCGCTGGCCGCGATTGGGGATCGCCAGGCCGTCGCCCAGGTGCGCGACCTCGCTGATCAGTGTGGCGGGCGAGTCGGTGATCCGGACCGGCAGGTCCTGGGGCAGGTCCAGAACCATGTTCTGGAGGAATCCCAACTCGTCATCCACCATCAGCACCGAGGTGGGGTGAAACAGGGCTATGGGGTAGGCCATGAGTTGGGGGGCACCGTGATTCCGTGGGTGTCTGGCAGGAGGGTGGTCGCGATTGCGGGGCTATTCCGACCGGGGCAACGCGCGCTGTGCGCCGTGGGGTTCAGCCCTGGGGGCCGAAGCCGGTAGCCGACTCGCCCTTGTCACCCTTGGTGGTGCACAGGGACGTGGCGAGAAGAAACCCCGCGGTGCCGCCCAGGAGCAGGCCGATGTAAAACATGATCATGTAATCCATTGTGGACCTCCGCGGTTTCCGCTTGCCGTCCAGTGTGGGCCCGGGCATCGGGAAACGGTGGTGGATTGCCTCTAAAGGCAGGAGAAAACCATTGCTTGGGTCGAAACCCTAAGGTTTTTCTCGAACTTCCACGCTTAACCGTACCGTGTCAATGCCAAAAATCGGAAATTACGGCCTTAACGACGTGGCACCAGGCCGAGTCGGCGCGGGTCGAAGGCATCGCGGGCCGCTTCGCCCACGAAGATGAGCAGGCTCAACATCAGTGCGATGGTGGCGAAGGCCGTCAGTCCCAGCCAGGGGGCCTGGAGGTTGTTCTTACCCTGATTGAGCAACTCGCCCAGGGAGGGCGAACCCGGGGGGAGGCCGAAGCCCAGGAAGTCCAGGGACGTGAGCGTGACAATGGAACCGGTGAGGATGAACGGCAGGAAGGTGATGGTGGCGACCATCGCGTTGGGCAGGACATGGCGCACCATGATGACGGCATCGGACACACCCAGTGCGCGTGCCGCACGCACGTAGTCGAAGTTACGCCCGCGCAGGAATTCCGCGCGCACCACGCCGACCAGTGCCATCCAGGAGAACAACAGCATGATGCCCAGCAGCCACCAGAAGTTGGGGGTGACGATGCTGGCCAGGATGATGAGCAGGAACAGCTGCGGCATGCCGCCCCAGATCTCCATGAGCCGTTGCATGAACAGGTCCACCCAACCCCCGAAATAGCCCTGCACGGCCCCGGCGGCGACCCCGATGAGGGAGCTGAACAGGGTCAGGGTCAGGCCGAACAGCACGGAGATGCGGAAGCCGTAGATCAGGCGCGCGGCCACATCGCGACCGCCATCGTCGGTACCCAGCAGGTTGTCCGCTGAGGGTGGGGCGGGATGAGTGACCGCGTAGTTGATGGAGTCGTAGTGGTAACGGATGGGCGGCCACAGCATCCAGCCCCTGGCCTCGATCAGCTCCTGCACCTCGGGCTCGCGGTACTCAGCCTCGGTCTCGAAGGTGCCTCCGAAGCGCGTCTCCGGGTAGGCCACGGCCACGGGGAAGAACCAATCGCCGTCGTAGCGCACGACGATGGGTTTGTCGTTGGCGATCAGCTCGGCGAACAGACTCAGGACGAACAGAACCAGGAATATCCACAACGACCACCAGCCGCGTCGGTTGGCGCGGAATTGTTGCAGTCTTCGTTGGTTGATCGGGGACATGGAGGGACGGGGTTACGCTGCGAAATCAGATGGGGGCTTGTGATTGGGGGGAGGGAAGGGTTTCGGGGTTCTACGGTTTGAGTTCGCGGGCGGGCTTGATCCCGACAGGGGGCGGGAAACCGCGCCCGGTCAGTCGGTGGCGAACAGTTGGTCGGGGTCCTTGAAAGATTTGAACTCCAGGGCGTTGCCGGCCGGGTCCTGAAAGAACATCGTGGCCTGTTCACCGACCTCGCCCTCGAAACGGATGTAGGGCTCGATCACGAACTCGGTGCCCGCCGCGCGCAGACGCTCGGCCAGGGTGTGCCACTGCGCCCAGGGCAGGACGATGCCGAAGTGGGGAACCGGCACGTCGTGGCCATCCACGGGGTTGTGGATGCCCGCCGGACGAGCGCCCAGGTGGGCCACCACCTGGTGCCCATGGAGGTTGAAATCGATCCAATGGTCGCTGCGTCGGCCGGTGCCACAGCCGAGAACACCGACGTAGAAGGCCTCGGCGGCCTCCAGGTCGTCCACGGGAAAGGCCAGGTGAAAGGGGGGCAGCGGGGGTGTCGGGTCCGTGCTCATTGGTGACGGCTCTCAAAGTCGATTCGTGGGTCGATGGCCACGTACATGAGGTCGGAGATCAGGTTCAGCACAAGACCGAGCAGGGTGAAGACGAACAATGTGCCGAACATGACCGGGTAGTCGCGGTTGATGGTGGCCTCGAAACCCAGCAGCCCGAGGCCATCCAGGGAGAAGATCACCTCGATCAGCAGGGACGAGGTGAACAGGATGCTCACCAGGGCGCCCGGGATTCCGGCGATGACGATGAGCATCGCGTTGCGGAAGACATGGCCGTACAGCACGCGCTGTTCGGTGAGGCCCTTGGCCCGCGCGGTGATCACGTACTGCTTGTGGATCTCCTCCATGAAGGAGTTCTTGGTGAGCATGGTGATGGTGGCGAAGCCGCCGATGACCATGGCGATGATCGGCAGGGTCAGGTGCCAGAAGTAGTCGGCGATCTTGGCGTACCAGGGCAGGGCGTCCCAGTTGTCCGAGACCAACCCGCGCAGGGGGAAGATATCCATGAACGATCCGCCGGCGAACAGCACCACCAGCAGGATGGCGAACAGGAAGGCCGGTACCGCGTTGCCGATGATGACCACGGCGGAGGTCCAGATGTCGAAGCGGCTGCCATCGCTGACGGCCTTGCGGATCCCCAGGGGGATGGAGATCAGGTAGACGATGATCGTGGTCCACAGCCCGAGGGAGATGGACACCGGGAGCTTTTCGGCCACCAGGGACATGACGGACTGGTCGCGGTAGAAGCTGTCACCGAAGTCGAAACTGACGTAGCGGACGATCATCTCCCAGAAGCGCTCGTGGGCCGGCTTGTCGAAGCCGTACATCTTCTCCAACTCGGCGATCAGGTCGGGGTCGAGCCCGCGGGCGCCGATATAGGTGGAGTCGCCACTGTCACCCGCCGTGCTCTGGCGCCCGCCCGCCTCGCTCTGGGTGCCGCCGGTGATGCGCGCGGTGGCGACATCCCCATGACCCTCGATCTGGGCGATGGCCTGTTCCACCGGCCCGCCCGGGGCCGACTGCACGATCACGAAATTCACCACCATGATCCCGAACAGGGTCGGGATGATCAGCAGCAGGCGGCGGAGGATGTAGGCGGACATCGGGTGAATTATGCGTTGTGAATTATGAGTTGTGTGTTGTGTCCGCCGCGCGGACGTTTACCCAGGGCGCTACGAGCCAACACTCCGATAAATTAAGTACCCGCGCAGCGGGTTCCAACAGAATTCATAATTCGCAACTCGAAATCACTTCGTCTCCACCCACCAGATATCCAGCGGTAGCGAGTAGCGCGGCATTCTCTGTGGGCGTTTGAGCTTGTCCCAGTAGGCGACCCGATGGACCCGGGTGTGCCAGTTGGGTACCAGCAGGTGTTCGGCGCGCAGGACGCGATCCAGTGCCCGGCAGGCGGTGATCAGGTCCTCGCGGCTGTTGGCGGAGATGATCTTCTCGATCAGGGCATCCACGGCGGGGTTCTTCAGGCCCATGAGATTGCGTGAGCCCCGCGTATCGGCGGCTTCGCTGGACCAGTAGTTGCGCTGCTCGTTGCCCGGTGACAGGGACTGGCCGAAGGTGGACACGACCATGTCGAAATCGAAACCGCGGATGCGCTCGATGTACTGGGCGGTATCCACGGTACGCAGGTTCATGGTGATGCCCAGGCGTTGCAGGTTCTGCTTGAAAGGCAGGCCGATGCGCTCGAACAGGGGCGAGACCAGCAGCAACTCGAACTCGAAGGGTTTGCCCTGGCTATCGACGAGCTTGCCGTTCTGGATGCGCCAACCGGCCTCCTTGAGCAGTTGGGTGGCCTTGCGCAGCTGGGCGCGGATGCGGCCGTCGCCCCGGGTGACCGGCGGAACGTAGGCCTCACCGAACACGCTGTCGGGGACCTGGCCGCGGAATGGCTCCAACAAGGCCAGTTCGGCGTCTGAGGGTTTGCCCGTGGCCGCCAGTTCGGTGTTGGAGAAAAAAGACACCGACCGGGCGTAGGCATCGTAGAACAGGTTCTTGTTGGACCACTCGAAGTCGAAGGCGAGGCCGATGGCCTCACGTACGCGGCGGTCGCTGAACCGGGCGCGCCGGGTGTTGAAGACGAAGCCCTGCATGCCCTGGGAACTGTGGTCAGCGATCTCCTCCTTGATCACGCGCCCGTCGCGGACGGCGGGGATGTCGTAGGCGGTCGCCCAGGCCTTGGACGAGTTCTCGGCACGGAAATCGAAGTCTCCGGCCTTGAAGGCTTCCAGGGCCACCGTGGTGTCGCGGTACACGTCGTATTGAATGCGCTCGAAGTTGAACCGGCCGCGGTTCACGGCCAGGTCCTTGCCCCAGTAATCGGCGACCCGGACATAGCTGATGTCGCGGCCCGCTTCCAGTTTCTCCACCCGGTAGGGACCGCTGCCCAGCGGTGGCTCCAGGGTGGTCTTGGTGAAGTCGCGGCCCTCCCAGTAGTGCTTGGGAAGTACGGCAAGCTGCCCCGTGATGAGCGCCAGTTCACGGTTGTCGCCGGGTTTGAAACTGAATTTCACGGTGCGCGCGTCCAGGGCCTCGGCCTTCTCCACGCTGGCGTAATAGCTGCGGAAATGGGGGTGGCCTTTCTCGCGCAGGATGTTGAGCGTGAACACCACGTCGTCGGCGGTAACCGGCTTGCCGTCGTGCCAGCGGGCCTCGGGGCGCAGGGTGTAGGTCACCGATGAGCGGTCGTCGGCGATGTCGATGGTCTCCGCGAGCAGGCCGTACTCGGTGAATGGCTCATCGGGGGAGTGCGTGGTGAGCGAGTCGTAGATCATGCCGATTCCGGGCGCGGGGTCACCCTTGAGGATGAAGCCGTTGAGGCTGTCGAAGGCGCCCAGGCTGGCGAGGCGTACCGTGCCGCCCTTGGGGGCATCGGGATTGACGAATTCGTAGTGGGGGAAGTCGGCGGAATGGTGGGGCGTGCCGTGCAGGGCGACGGCGTGCACGGGCTCGGCATGACCGAACGGTGCGTGTGTGAGGAGCGTTGCGAGGGTGAAGGCCGGGAGGAAGGCTTTGCGCGGCATACGGGACCTCAGGTGTGCGGGGACGCTATGGATGTGTCGGCGAATCGGGTGATGCGGGGGAGCCCCTGGGTCACGGTCCGGTCCTGGAGGCGGACCCGATGCAGGGCCTGTACCGCAACGATCACGGCTCACGCGGCCCCGCCATGGGTTGGGCCCGCCGGATCGTCGGTGAGACCGGGACAGCGGCTTTGCGGCCCACCGTCCCGGGGTCGTCGCCCTTATTTCACGCCCAACAGTTCGAGCTGGAAGATCAGGGTCTCATTGGGGCCGATCTTGCCGCCCGCGCCCTGGGGCCCGTAGGCCAGGTGGGGCGGAATCACCACCTCCCACTTGTCGCCTTCCTGCATGGCCATAAGCGCTTCCTGGAACCCGGGAATGACGCCACCGACCTGGAACTCCACGGGTTCGCCACGCTGGTAGGAGCTGTCAAACACGGTGCCGTCGATCAGGGTGCCCTCGTAGTGGACGGACACGGTGTCGTTGTCCTTGGGGGTCTTGCCCTTGCCGTCACCCGCCTTGATCACGCGGTACTGGACGCCGCTGGTCAGTTCCTCTACGCCATCCTTCTTCTTGTTCTCGGCCATGTAGGCCTTGCCCTTGTCCACGTTGGCCTTGGAAGCGGCTTCGAGTTCGGCAAGTTGCCGGGCTTTCTCGGCCTGCAGCGTGGCATTGGCCTGTTCGTCGCTGATTCGGGATTCGGCGCCACCCAGGGCATCACGCACCGCCAGGGCAAAGGCTTCGGGGTCCAGTTCGAAATCACTCTGCTTGAGCTTCAGCCCCAGGCCGTAGCCCTGGAGGTAGCTCATCTTCTGCTCGTGGGACATGCCTTCGGCGGTCAGGTCGGAGGCCTGGGCGGGAACGGATACAAGCAGGGTCAGGCAGGCCGCTGCGGTGAACAGGCGGCGATTGATACGGGGCATGAAAGATCCTCTTCGGTTCAAGCAGGTCAGCATCGGGGAATGAGCTGCCTTCGTTCTTCTGTGGGGCGGGGCCCGTGGAGTCGGTGTGACCCGAATGGGGGCCGACAAGTTCTCTGAACGGCGGTGCCAGCGGGGCGCGCCGATGGTCCCATATCCGGGCGGGTGGGCAAAGCGGGGGCGGGGTGTGAATGAAACGACATTCGCTTCACGGTCCGGCGTAGCCCGTCATCTCCAGGTAACCACGGCCGCCGTGGCTGCCATCGATGGAGACGGCACCCTCCCAATAGGTCACGCGGGTGCGCATTTCCTGCGCGGGAAAGCGCGCGCGTACATTCAGATCGAGACCGTGGCGGGGCACTTTGAGGCGCCATTCCACCGGGTAGCGCCGATCGCTGGCATCGCCGTGCCAGTGTTGGACGGGTGACAGGTCCACGTCCTCGAGTGTCAGGGCATGGGTTGTTCCGCTTCGCTCCACCAAAACGCCACCACTGTTCGGGTCGCTGCCGCCGTCCTTGCGGCGCATGCGGTAGAACATCAGGTCACGGCCGTCGTCCAGTTGCAGAGAGAACCAGTCCCACCCCGCCTGCTCGTCGGACAGCGCCGATGTGCTCCACTCACGGTCCATCCAGCTGTTGCCGCGTACCCCGATACGCTCGCCATCCCGCTCGATATGCCCGGATGTGGGCAGGCGGGTATAGCTGTAGTAATAGGAGGCATTGCCGGGCTCGGTGCTCTTGCGTGACAGGCCCCGGTCGCCCTGCAGCACCCGGGGTTTGCCGGGGTCGAGGCGTAGATCGAGGGCGAACCTATCGCCACGGGCGCGTAGATCGATCGGGAACAGCCCATCCCCTCCGGACACGGCCGTCCAATCGTCCAACCATAGGCCGAAGGGGCGGATGCTGACCCCCGCCAGGGCCCGCCCGGGTGATTTGCCAGGGCCACCGCGACTGAGGCGCTCCGCATGATGGTGGCTGGCGCGGCCCATGTCGCTGAGGGCGAGGTGGCCCATCCAGACCTGGTGGGTACGCCAGGGCGCCTCGTTCGTGTCGGCCTCACCGGGGGCGAGGCCGAAGCGGAACAGGGTGAACTGGTATCCGAACTCCTCGCCGTTGTCGCTTTCGAGATTGCCGGTGAAATACCACCACTCGACCTGGTAGTCGGGGTGGGCGCCGTGGTCCTCGGGGAACACGAAGGCCCTGGGGGTATGGGCGCGGGCGAATCGTTCGCCGCTGCCGGTGGCCGCTTCACCACCGAGAAAGGCACCCAGCACGGACGCCCCCTCGCTGCCCCCGCGCGGGACCGTGCTCCCACCGCCGGGCCCTGGTACCCGCGGCCATCCGAGGATGGCCGCGGCGACCAGCGCGGCACCGACCAGCGCGGCAATGGGGAGGATGCGTGTCCGTCTCATTCTTCGCGCAACGCTTCGGCCGGTTCCGCCATGGCCGCCCGCCAAGCCGGGTAGGCTGCCGCCAGAAGTGAGGCCACCACCGTGACGACGATGGCCTCGGCGATGACCGAGGGATCGGAGTGGAAGGGCATGGTCCAGCCGAAGGCTTTCAACTGGATGCTGTCGATGAGGATCATGGCCATCGCCATGCCCGTGGGCACCGAGCCGATACCGGCGATAAGCCCCACGAACACCGTTTCCATGCTGATCTGGCGGGCCAGCCCCAGGCGGGTCGTGCCCAGGGCACGCATGACGGCGAACTCCCGTGCCCGCTCCAGTTGCAGGGCCATCAGGGCGCTCAGAACACCGATGAAGGCGACGCCTACGGCGAGAATGCGCAGGACTTCCGTGACCGCGAAGGTGCGGTCGAATACCTCGAGGGAATGGTCATGGATGGCTGCCGCCGCCGTGGCGTGCACCTGGTCGGGGTGTGGCAGGCTGGTCAGCAGGGTTTCGATCAGCGCGGGGGGATGGGTCCCGTCGGGGCCGAACAGGGCCACGGTGTTGATGGTGTCGTCGCCCCACAGTTTGGCGTAGCGGTCCCGGTTCATGAGCAGGCGGCCATGCTCTGAACCGAAGTCGCGAAACACCGCGTTGATGTGAAAGCGCCGCGCACCGGTGGGCGTGAGCAGTTCGAGGCTGTCGCCCACGCCAAGGGCCAATTTGTGCGCCAGTGGCTCGGAGATCAGGAGCACGTCGGCAGAATCGAAACCGTTCCAGGCCCCTTCGGCTCCATCCAGGAACTGGTACCCGGCGCGGTTGCGTCCGGCCAGATTTGCCGCCACCAGTTCGGCCTTCTGATCGCCCAGCGGGATGTCCACGTGCCGGTAGCTCGAGTGTGCCGTGACCTGTGGGTGTCGGATCAGGCGTTGCACGGTGTCAGCCGGAAGGCTGGCATTGCTGTCGCCCTGCAAGGCGGTTGCGCCGGTGACGTACACATCGGCGGCAAGCAGGTCGCCCAGCCAGATATCCACCGCATGTTTGAAGCTGTTGACCATGATGCCCACGCCCACGGTGGCCGACAGCGCGATCATGAGTGCCGCGCTGGCCACGGACAGCCGACTGAGGTTGCGCCGCACCGTGCGCAGCACCATGTGGATCACCTGGTGGTCGGCGGTCGGTTGCACGGCGTGGGTCCAGCCCAGGAGAAAGGCCGGTGCCAGCAGGGCGGCACCGATGCAGACCAGGAACAGACCGGCAAAGCCCGCCAGTACGCCGCCAGGGACGAGGTAGGCCAGGCTGAAGCCGATGCCGAGCACGGCGACACCGGCGCCCGCCGCCAGGGGGACCGCACGCCGCGAGCGCCGCTCGATGTCGAAGCGTGTCATGGCGGTCACCGGTTGCGTGCGCGCCGCTTCCCAGGCCGGCGCAAGTGCGGCAACCAGGGTGGCGGCGGGGCCCAGGGTCATGCCCTTGAGCAGGGAAATCGGGTCCACGCCGACCTCTGAAACCGACAGCGCGAAATACAGATCGTTGATCGTGCGCACCACCAGGTCGATGAGCACCGAGCCTAGGGCCACGCCCAGCACCAGCCCCAGCAGTGTTCCCGCCACGCCCAGGAGCAGGGCCTCGAATATGACAGTGATCATCAGCTCCCGCCCGGTGACCCCGATGGCCCGCAGGCGCCCGAAGATCGCGCGCCGCTGCACCACCGAGAAGCTGATGGCATTGAAGATGAGGAAGGTGCCAACGAGCAGGGCGAGCAGGCTCATGGCGGTGAGGTTGAGCGCGAAGCTGTCGCTCAGCCTCGCCAGGGCCGCGTTGTCCTCGGCGCTGGCCACCAGGCGCAAACCCTCGGGAAGCCACGCGCGCAGCTCATCGGCCGTCGCCGGGTCTTCGAGGATAAGGTCGATGCGGGTGAAGCGGCCCTCGAGGCCCAGGGTGTGCTGCGCGGTGGAGATGTCCATAAGGGCGGTGTTCTCCATGCCCTGCATGAGCCGGGCCGGCAGGGTGCCGATCAGTCGCAGCTCGCGACGCTCGCCCCCGCTGTCCAGAGCGAACCGGTCGGCCCGGGTTCCCGGAGTCAAACCGAGCCGTTCCGCGAGGGTGTCCGACAGGATGACGGCGCCGGGTTGCGTCATCAGCGCCGCCACATCGACTGTGGTGTCGCCGCCACCGGTGAGTAGCGCACGGAAGGGTTCCTCGGCCACCGGATCCAGGCCAAGTATTTCGAGGCGTAACCCGGGTTGGTCAGGAACACCCCCGCGCCCGGAAATCACCGGCGCGATGGCGCCGTCCAGGCGCAGGCGCAGATCGCGATACAGCGTGTCCGGTACGCCCGCGGTGGTGCCGAGAATGCGGTGCGTGGCCTTGCCGGTGATGGCTTCGGCGGACAGTGCAAAGGCGCGCTGAGCGGCGGCATTGGCCAGGTCGACGGCCAGTACGGTAGCCACCCCCAGGCTGATTCCCAGCAGCGCGAGGAGCAGTTGCCAGGGATGCCGGGTGAGATGACGCGCGCTGGTCAGGTACAGCAGCTTCACGGGGTGATGTGGCCGTCGGCCAAACGCAGGCAGCGGTCCGCCGCCCTGGCCACCGCGTCGCTGTGGGTCACGATGAAGACCGTGGTGTCCTGTTCACGGGCAAGTTCCGTCAACAGATCCATGACGGATTCGCCGGTGTGGGCGTCCAGGTTGCCGGTGGGTTCGTCCGCCAGCACCAGGTCGGGCCGATGGGCCAGGGCACGGGCGACGGCGGCCCGCTGCTGTTCACCACCGGACAGGTTTTCGGGGAAGCTCTCGCGCCGGTCGCCGAGCCCCACGCGTTCGAGCAGGTCACCCACCCGGTAGCCCGCGGTGTCCTTGTCCATTTCCACCAGGTCGAGGGGAACACGGATATTCTCCGCGACGGTCAGCGTTGGTATGAGGTTGAAAAACTGGAAGACAAAGCCGATCCGGGCGCGACGGAACAGCGTGCGCTGGGGTTCGCGCAGGGCGGAGACCTCTTCGTCGGCGATGGTGATCCGGCCGCGGTCAGGTTGGTCAATGCCGCTGATCAGGTTGAGCAGCGTGGTCTTTCCGCTTCCGCTGGTGCCGAGCAGGGCGATGACCTCACCGGCTTCGATGTCCAGGTCCACGCCCTTGAGAACAGTCCGCCGGGCACCGCCTTCGGCGTAGGTCTTGTGGACATTTTCGAGGCGAACCTCACTCATGGAACGGCCCGGGTGGTGATCGGAGCGCAGACGCTACCCGAATCCGCGATGAGGGCACAGGGGGTGGTGTAACGGTTTGCCCGGGTGGCGGCGGGACGGCGAGGACCGGCACCGGGAACCGGGGCGGCCCGGCAGGGCCAAGGGGGCGGCGGTACATCCGTGTACCGGCCGTGTGGGCTTGCGGTCAGCGATTGACGTCAACCACGGTACGGCCGCGCACCTGGCCACGCACGATGGCTTCGGCGCGCTCGGGAAGATCGTCCAGACCAATCTCTTCCACGGTCGCTTCGAGCTTGTCCAGGGGCAGGTCTTCAACCACTCGGGCCCAGATGCGCTCGCGCTCCGCGATGGGCACCAGCACGGAGTTGATGCCCTGCAGGCGAACGCCGCGCAGGATGAACGGCATGACGGTGGTGGGCAGGTCGAACCCCCCGGCCAGGCCACAGGCGGAAATCGTTCCCCAATCCAGCATTTCGGCGGCGACGCGGGCGAGGGTTGTGCTGCCCACCGTGTCCACGGCACCGGCCCAACGGCCTTTCTCCAGGGGGCGGCACTTTTCCGCCATCTCCTCGCGGCTCAGGAAAGCAACGGCGCCCAGGGAACGGAGGTATTCCTGGGTCTCGGGGCGCCCGGTGACCGCGTGCACCTCGTAACCCAGCTTGGCGAGTATCGCCACCGCGATGGAGCCGACACCGCCTGCCGCTCCGGTCACCACCACGGGCCCCGAGTCAGGCTTGACGCCGCCGTCCTCCAGGCCGAGTACGCACTGCATGGCGGTGAAGCCCGCGGTACCGACCGCCATGGCGGCACGGGTGTCCAGGCCTTCGGGCAGATGCACCAGCCAGTCGCCCCGGGTGCGCTGGCGCTGTGTGTAGCCGCCCCAGTAACTCTCGCCCACACCCCATCCGGTGAGGACCACCTTGTCGCCGGCATTGAAGCGGTCATTGGAGGATTCGAGCACGGTGCCCGCGAAGTCGATGCCCGGCACCAGCGGCAGTTTGCGAACGATCTTGCCCTTGTTCGCCACGGCCAGACCGTCCTTGTAGTTCACGTCGGAATACTCCACCGCGACAAGCACATCACCTTCCGGCAGGTCGTCGTTGGTGAGGGTTTCGATGGAGCCGGTGTAGGACTTGTTGCCGTCGTCGCGCAGAACCAGGGCGCGAAAGCTGTCGCCGTTGCTCATGGTGGGGGATCTCCAGTGGGGCGGGGTGAATTGGATCGGAGCATGGCCGATTGGGGCCGCCGCATGTTGCGGTGCGGAAAAGGTAGACGCAATTAATACATTTGTAAAACAAATAGCGTTTCAGGGTTTCCCGGGGTAGTGTGCGCCCCATGAAATTCGAAGGCGCGCCCATTCAGACCAAGGGGCTGGCACGGCAGATCGCCGATCAGTTACGCCAGGCCATCATCGAGGGTCAGCTCAAGGCCGGCGACCGCTTGCCCACCGAGGAGGAGCTGTCCCGTCGCTACGGTGTGTCGCGACCGACCATCCGGGAGGCACTGAAACGCCTCGCGGCCCAGAAGCTTGTGCGCTCGCGACGGGGGCCCAGCGGTGGCACGTTCATAAACCAGCTCGATGCCGCCGATGTCGCCGAGGGCCTGGGAACCGGGCTCATGCTCATGGTCGGGCTCGGTGAGGTGGGCCTGGAGCAGGTGGCGGAGGCCCGGCATGCCCTCGAATCACTCTGCCTGGGGCTCGCCGTCGAACGGCGTGGAACGGATGAATTGGAGAAGATGGCGCGGGAGATCGAGCATCAGCGGGACCCGGCCACCACTGACGAGGAATTCTGTGCCTCTGACGTGCGCTTTCATCAGGCCCTGGCTGAGGCAAGCGGGAACCCTGTGCTCAAGGTCCTGGCGGGGGCCGTCCTGGAATCGCTGCAACCGGCTACCAACTTACTGATCTACCGGCACCGCGACCGCGCCCAGGTGGTCGCCCAACACACGGCCCTGCTCGGTGCGTTGGAGCGTCGTTCCGTGGTCGATGCCCGCGCGGCCCTGGATGAGCTGATGGAAACCCTGCGTGACCAATATGCCCGGGTTCAGGAGGAGCGGGGTCGAACCTGAGTTGCGGGCCGTAGGCTTTGCCGCCTTCCGGGCCTGAGCAGAGCGTGGAGCAGGCATCTCGATGCGCCCGGCGCAGCCGGTTTTAGGAGCGGCGTCCCGCCGCGATTCGCCCAGCGGAAGGACGCGCTGCGCGCGGTCAGACCGAGGTCTGTACTCCAATCACCTAGCTGGGCCTGTGTTCCGCGCCCCTCCGAGCCTCGAACAAAGCGTGGAGCACCGGCCATTTTCGGGTGTTCCCGGCGCGTTCGGTGTCGGCGGCGCGTCGGTGCACGGGGTGCATCCTACGGAAGCTTCGGGCCTGCGAGCTGGGGACGCGGGT